>QZJP01000078.1 GCA_003599345.1 Bacillota bacterium
ACGTCACTCAAGCCGAGGAGGCCGGCCAGGACATGATTCCGGAGGCTGCCACCGAGCGCGGCGACCTGGAGGACGAACCGCGGGAGTTCGAGGACCTCCAGGAAGAGGGCGACGCCGAGGGACAGGAGGATCTCGTCGACCTCGAGGAGGGCCCGCGAGAGGAGCCGTTGGAGGAGACAGGGCCAAGGCCCGAACCCGTCAAAGAGGAGGCGGGGCCTTCGCGCCCGTCCAGCCAGGAGACCCAGGGCCCGCCACGACTCAGCCTGAAGTACGTGTCGGACGAGGCCGTCCGCAAGGTCGACCTGAAGGACTGACCGCCCGGGAGGCCAGGGCAGGCGGTCCAGGTCTCAAGCCGCAAAACGAAGCCCCGCGGTCCTTGGAGCCGGAGCCGGCCCGTGGGGCCCGGTGCCGTGGCCCCGGAGCGTGCTATAATGGGCCAGGACCGCCCGCACCCACCGCTGTCACCTCTGGGGGGATACCTTCCTCGCCGTGAGGGATCTACTGGCCGTCTGGGCAGGCAAGGCCGCCCTGGGTCTGAGTCGCAGGCTGGGCCATGGTGGCTCGTCCCTACCAGGGAAGGTCGCCCTCCGGATCCAGCCGGACCTTCTCACGGCCTATGGGAAGAAGCTCAGACGCGGCTCCGTCGTCATCACCGGCACCAACGGCAAGACCACCACCGCGCGCCTGCTGGCGTCCGCCTTGAGAGACGCCGGCCTTCGCCTGGTCCATAACCGCTCCGGGGCCAACCTCATACCCGGCCTCGCGTCGGCTTTTCTCGAGCAGTTTGTGGAAAACCCCGCCCCGCCAGACGTCGCCTTAATGGAGGTCGACGAAGCCGTGTTTCCCGACGCCGTCGGGAGACTGCGCCCGGTCGGGGTAGTCGTGACGAACTTCTTCCGGGACCAGCTTGACCGGTACGGGGAGCTCGACACGACGGTATCCCATGTCCGCCGGGGGCTGGAGGCCATGGCGGGCGAAGGATTTGTCGCGCTCAACGCCGACGACCCCCTTGTGGCCTACCTCGGGAGAGGGCTCCGCGGCCGAGTCACCTACTACGGCGTGGACGACGTCCGGGTAGGAACCAAAGAGATGACCCAGACCCGCGAACAGCGCCAGTGCCTCGTATGTGGGCGGATTCTGGACTACGACGTCTTCTACTACAGCCACCTCGGTGACTACAGGTGCCCGGGCGGTGACTTCAGCCGGCCACCGCTGACACTGAAGGCCACTGACGTAGCCTTGGACGGCGCCCTCGGAGCGGACTTCACCCTGCGGGGGGGTGGACCGAGGGACTTGCGGGTCACGGTGCCGGTACCGGGCCTCTACAACGTCTACAACGGACTCGCCGCGCTTGCCGCCGCGATCATGCTGGGAATCCCGGTGGAGCGCGCGGTCTCTTCCGTCGCCGAGGCGGCTCCGTCATTCGGGCGCATGGAGCGCATTGCCATGGACGACCGGGAGATTCTCATGGCCCTGGTGAAGAACCCGACCGGCTACAACCAGGTACTCAGCACGCTGCTCGGGCAGGCGTCGGACGCTCGCCCCAGGTGGTTCCTGATGGCCCTCAACGACAAATATGCCGACGGCACGGACATCTCGTGGATATGGGACGTCGACTTCGAGGCCATGGCCGCCCGGGAGAGCGCCGTCGCGGGGGTCGTCGCGTCGGGGACGCGTTCCCACGAACTGGCCTTGCGGCTCAAGTACGCCGGGCTCCCGGCGGCCAAGATAGCCTGCGTGCCGAGCCTGTCCGAAGCCCTCGACCGGACCCTGGGATCCGTTCCAACCGGCGGCACGCTGTACGTGACACCGACGTACACGGCGATGCTGGAGCTCAGAAACGTCATCAGCCGTCGCGGTTACGCCCCGCAATTCTGGGAAGGCGAGGTCTGAAGTACGTGAGGCTGGCCATCTGCCATCTCTATCCCGACCTCATGAACCTCTACGGGGACCGCGGGAACGTCATCACCCTGACCCGCCGGTCCGAGTGGAGGGGTATCCGGGCTGACGTCTCGGCCGTGGGGCTCGGGGAGGATGTCGACTTCACGGCCTACGACATCCTCTTCATGGGGGGCGGGCAGGACAAGGAACAGAAGCTGATTTGCGAGGATTTCCAGGGCCTCAAGGGACGGGCTCTGACGCAGGCGGTCGAGGACGGAATCGCCTTCCTCGCCATCTGCGGCGCCTACCAGCTTCTGGGGCGGTACTACGAAACCGGCTGCGGGGAGAGGTTGCCGGGAATTGGTCTTCTGGACGTCGAGACGAGAGCCGGCAAGAAACGCATGATTGGGAACGTGGTCATCGCCAGCGAACTCGGCGGAGGTCGCCCCCGGACGCTGGTCGGGTTCGAGAACCACTCGGGCCGCACCTATCTAGGTGCGAGGGTGAGGCCCCTGGGACGGGTCTGTCTCGGGTACGGGAACAACGGAGAGGACGGGTTCGAGGGGGCGGTCTACAGAAACGTGGTCGGAACCTACCTCCACGGCTCGGTCCTGCCGAAGAACCCGTGGCTCGCGGATTGGCTCATCGCCCGCGCTCTGGAGAGGAGATACGGTCCCACGAGCCTGGCTCCCCTCGACGACGGTCTTGAGCGCGCCGCCCACGACGCGGCCATCATTCACGCGGGTAGACTAGCGCGCCTCTATCGTACGCCTGTTCGCTCGCGCGACATTGCAGGCACCGGGCGCCGTCGCCAGCCGGTGAGGGCTACGGCCGGCGACGACCCCGAACACAAGGCTAACGCGGCTGTGGCGGTAGTGTGGCGCGCCACGGTAGCCGGACAGACAATGGGAAAGGAGGATGGAAAATGAACACACCAACACAACCGACCCCGGCAACCCCCGACGTGGGACGACTTCTGACGGAGTCCGTCAACCTCTATCCGGCGCGTTTCGGGAGTACGTCCCAACCGCGGTGACGATTATGATTCCGGCCTACATCCTCACGGCGATCATCAACGGCGTCGCCTCCCGCCTTGCGTTCAGGGCGGCACTCCACTAATTGGAGACGGGGAGCTTCAGCGTGGGCTGGCTGCTACGCGGCAGTTACCTCGTGACCATGCTTGGCGACTTCATCCAGTGGACCGCGTGGGCCGTCGTCCTCGCCATGGTCGCCGAGACGGCGCGGGCACAACTCAAGGGTGGTAGCTTGGGCCTCGCCGAGATCCTGACAGGAGTCCCGCTGGGAGCGCCGGCCGTGGCGTCTCTCGTCTTCCGGGCCGGCATGGCTGTGGGTTGGTACCTGGCAGTCATCGGCGCCCTCGTATTCCTGTTCTTTTTCTGCCTGGCCCCGGCGGCGACAGCCCTGGACGGGCGGCCGCTGGTCGAAGCGTTCACTGGGGCGGCGAGAGCCTCGCTGAAGGTGCCGCTCGAGCTCGCGGCAGTTGGCCCGGCCGCACCGTTCGCGACAACGGCGGCATCGCCCGGCCGGGGCTACCGGAATCGCGCGTGGCGTTGGGGAGACTATGCCCGTGGAAGTCAGCTTGACATCTGAGACGGACAACGGTAGTATGCCGTTGGGCGGTATACCCCGGGGGGTATATTCGAGACAGCGCCGACCGGGAAGGGAATCACGAGATGACGGGCGACTGCGACGGATGCGGCCAAGGACTTGCGAGCCCGAGCAACGCCGACCTCATCCGGCGTCTGAGGCGCATCGAAGGTCAGGTCCGCGGCCTGCAACGAATGCTTGAGGAAGGGCGCGCGTGCCCCGAGATCCTCAACCAGTTGGCCGCGTTGCGGGAAGCCCTGAACAAGGTCGGAGTCGGCCTCATCGCCAGGCACATGGAGAGCTGCTTCCGCGAGGAGGACGGGCTCGGCGCATCGCCCGAAAGGTCCCGGTCCGAGCGTCTCGAAGAGGCCGTGCAGATGTTCCTGAAGTTCTCGTGAGCGGGAGGAGGCCGACCCGATGACCGGTAGCCCGCCCGGCGGCGCTTCGGCAGAGGAACCGCCAGGTGCTTATGACATCCTCGTCATTGGGGCCGGGCCGGCAGGGCTCGCCGCGGCGCTCTACGCCGCCCGGGGCGGCCTACGGACTGTCGTCGTTGAGCGTGGACCCGTAGGGGGCCAGATCGCCAACGTGGACAGGGTCGACAACTACCCGGGCTTTCCCGAGGGCGTGTCAGGCTCTGACCTGGCCGAAAGGATGGAAGAGCAGGCTCGCCGCTTCGGAGCCGTGTTCAGCGTGGGGGATGCCGGCATCGGGGCCATCGACCTGGCGTCGCCGGTCAAGACAGTGGGCGGCATGCGGGCCCGGGCTGTCATCCTGGCCACCGGCGCTCGCCCCAAGGGCCTTGGGGTTCCCGGCGAGGAGAAACTCCGGGGCCGGGGAGTGTCGTACTGCGCGACGTGCGACGGGGCGTTCTTCCGCGACCGCAGAGTGGCTGTGGTGGGAGGCGGGGATTCCGCCGTCACCGAAGCCCTGTTCCTGACGCGGCTGGCCTCGAAGGTGACGGTGGTTCACAGGCGGGACAGGTTCCGCGCCGCGCCCTTTCTGGTAGACCGTCTTCTTTCAGCCGGGAACGTGGAGTTGAAGATGAACAGGGTGGTCGTGGCCATCCAGGGCGAAGAGAAGGTCGAGAGCCTGGTATTGCGGCACCCTCGTGACTCCGCGCGCGAGAGCCACGAAGAAAGAATCGACCTCGACGGAGTGTTCATCTACGTCGGTCTCAGCCCGGAGACCGCCTTTGTCAAAGGGAAAGTCGACCTCGATCGCGACGGCTACGTCCTCACCGACGAGGTCATGCGCACGCGCGTGCCTCGAGTCTACGCCGCGGGGGACGTGCGCGCCAAGGAATTGAGGCAGGTTGTCACGGCGGTCGCGGAGGGAGCTCTGGCAGCCACCACAGCCGAGAAGGACCTGAGCGAGAAGTGAAGCGGAAGAGATGATGCTCTGATTCCTCGAGCCTGACAACTACGGAAGGAGCGACTCTGATGGACAAGAGCGGCAATCTGCTGACAGTCTCGGATGCGGATTTCGACAGCGAGGTGCTCAAGAGAGAACAGCCGGTCCTTGTCGACTTCTGGGCCCCTTGGTGCGGGCCGTGCCGCATGATAGCGCCCGTCGTGGAGTCCATCGCCGATGACTACGAGGGCAAGATGGCCGTGGCGAAACTCAACGTGGACGAGAATCCCGCTACCGCGCAGCGTTATCAGGTAATGGGAATTCCGACCCTCATCCTCTTCCGGGACGGGAAGCCGGTTGAGCGATTTGTCGGCTACATGCCCAAGGAAGACCTGCAGCGCCGGGTGGACGCCGCACTGTAGCAGGGCAAGGGCTCGGTAGCGTGGAACCAGAGGAGCCGGCGGGAGTTCGTTGAGGACACTCCTACCGGCCCCTTGCCATCGCCCCCGTCTCGAGGGATGGCCTGGAGCCTAGGCACGCCCGGTGCGGAGGGAACCCAGAAGTGGCAGTCAGCCTGGATATGGTCAAACGGGACCCCGAAGTCCAGGCCTATCTGGCCGGAGGTGACGACGTCCTGGCCGCGATGGGCTACACCGAGCACGGGCAGCGGCACGCCTCGCTGGTATCGAGCATAGCCAAGAACATCCTCGAGCGTCTCGGCTTTCCGTCCCGGGACTCGGAGCTAGCGGCTATAGCGGGCTACCTACACGATATCGGGAACGTCGTCAGCCGCCACGAACATGAGCAGGTCGGCGGTCTGGTGGCGATGCGGGTCCTGGGCAGGCTGGGCATGGGCCCGTCCGAGGTCGCAACGGTCGTCGCGGCCATCGGCAATCATGGAGAGGACATCGGCGAACCCGTCAACAACATAGGGGCGGCCCTCCTGCTGGCTGACAAGTCGGACGTTCATCGCTCGAGAGTCAGGCAGGCGGACATCTCCACGTTCGACATTCACGACCGGGTCAACTACGCCGCGGAGCATTCCTTCTTGCGCGTTGACGAGAAGCGAAAGGCCGTCGCCCTGGAACTAAAGATAGATACGAAGATATCACCGGTCATGGACTACTTTGAGATATTCCTTACACGGATGGTCCTGTGCCGGCGGGCTGCGGCCTTTCTGGGGTGCGACTTCGAGCTGGTCATAAACGGCGTAAAGCTGCTGTAACCCATTCCTCCAGCTTCTTCCCTGTTATCCTAAGTGAAGCCCGCAAAGAAGGAATTGCCTGCTATTGAGTGAACTGATATCCTGGTTGGGCCGACTGGCCGCTGCGGGTACTGAACCGACAAGAGGAGGTGTCCCAATGCCTGGAATACTTCACCGGGTGGCGGGCGCCGTGACCCTAGCGGTCCTCGTGGTGGCGTGGGCTCCATCGGTCGTGGCGGCCGCCTCCCAGGAGCCGGCGTGTCCCGCGACCCCGGTTTCCGCCCCCGACGGCGGGGCCGTGTTGGAGCGGGCGAACTCGTTGATCTTCCATCAGATCGAAGTAGCTCAGCACGTCGCAGAGAAGACACCGGTAGACGACGCCGCGGTAGCTGAACGGCTTGTCGCATTCGCGGACCGGACCGTGGAGAGGGCCGTCAGGATGCTGGGCCCTGACACGGTCGAGGTTGTCTACGTTGAGGTGGAGGTCGGCGAGGCCACCGTGAGCGTCGACCCCATGAAGGTCGCCGGGGGGTAGGATGGCTGTCGATGTCTACCAAAGCCTCCGGCCCGGTGGTTCGCGTCCACGGCCTGGAAGTGAACGGCCTGGGCCATTGCCTGGAACGTGTGAGGAAGAAGTCCACTGAGATCAGCCTTCTGGCCCGGGGCGGCGGGCCAGAAGTCATGTTGCAGACCATAGCGCCCGGGTCACGCGTCACCGTGCCGGCGGGTGGACCCCGCAACGGGTTCGAGTTCTACTTTGTGCTGGACGGGTTCCTCGACGTGGACCTGGGCGACGGCCGCTACCACAAGGTCCGCAAGGGCGAGTACCTGACAGCTGCCAGGTTGGAGCAGGACGTCTACCTCAAGACTGACTCCGGGGTCACTCTGCTCTACGTGTCGTCCCAACCCGTCTTCCACGAGTTGAGCGAGGAGATCAACCAGCTGCTAGCCCTGGCCAAAGCTGTTGAGGAAAAGGACCCTCTCATTCGAAATCATTGCGAACGTATGCAGCAGCTGACAACGGCCGTAGGTGACGAGTTGCGGTTGCCGCCGGCGCGTCTCGAGCTTCTCATCTACGCGGCCTTCCTCCACGACGTGGGGAAGGCGGACCTTCCGGACGATCTGCTGGCTCTGACCGGGCCCCTGAGTGAATCGGACTGGGAGCAAGTGCACAGGCATCCGACCGCGGGGAGGCAAAGGCTCGAAGCGACATACCTGCGGGACGCCGGAATCATTGTGGAGCAGCACCATGAATGGTTCGACGGTCGAGGTTATCCGTCCGGCCTCAAGGGTAACGAGACGCTCATAGAGGCTCAGATCATCGCGGTCGTGGACGCCTACGACGCCATGACGTCAGACCGGCCGTACAGGGCGCGCATGTCCCAGGAAGAGGCTTTGGCCGAGCTCGAGCGTTGCGCCGGGACCCAGTTCAACCCCACGGTCGTCGAGGCTCTCAAGAAGGTTCTTGCCTCGTCCGGTGACCGCGCCGTGCCTTGGTGAAGCTCGTTTGCCTGTCGCGGCGGGCCATGTTATCATTGGCGTGTTACTAAGTCCTTGATTTGATCGTTCGTTCAAGCACGGTCGGGGCGTGGCGCAGCTTGGTAGCGCGCCTGAATGGGGTTCAGGAGGTCGTGGGTTCAAGTCCCACCGCTCCGACCAGACAATCGGCGGCTCCGGCTTATGGCCGGGGCCGTTTTTGTCCAGGCCCCCCGCCACAGGAATAGGGACAGCACGCGTCTAATGACCCGCTTGATACCTCTTTCCGAGCCACCTGCCGGAGGCGACGCGTCCCATGCCGAAGACCAGGTACGTTCTCGCCCTTGACCAGGGCACCACGAGTTCGCGAGCCATCTTGTTCGACCAGGCGGGCCGGCCCGTGTCTCAGGCCCAGAAGGAGTTCAGGCAGCTCTACCCGCGGCCCGGGTGGGTGGAACACGACCCCGACGAGATCTGGGCATCCCAGCTCTCTGTGGCGAGGTCCGCCACCAGCAAAGCGGGCATCAATCCGTCCGACATAGCCGCGATAGGCATCACCAACCAACGAGAGACGACGGTGGTCTGGGACCGGTCGACCGGGCGCCCGCTGCACAACGCGATCGTCTGGCAGTGCAGGCGCACCGCGCCGCTATGTGACCGGCTCAGAGCCAACGGTCTTTCGGAGACCATAAGGGAGAAGACGGGCCTGGTCATCGATCCCTACTTCTCAGGAACCAAGATGAACTGGCTGCTCAATAGCGTCCCGGGTCTGGCCGCGGAGGCGTCGGCCGGCCGGGCGGCCTTGGGCACCGTTGACTCCTGGCTGATTTGGAACCTGACCCGCGGCCGCGTTCACGCGACGGACTTCTCCAACGCCAGTCGGACCATGTTACTCAACCTCAAGACGCTCCGCTGGGACGAGGAGCTTCTGTCCGTGATGGAGGTACCCGCTCGAGCCCTGCCCAAGGTCTTGCCGTCCAGCGGCTTCTTCGGTGACGCGCACCCGGACTGGCTTGGGGCCTCAATACCGATCATGGGCGACGCGGGAGATCAGCAGGCCGCGCTGTTCGGGCAAGGCTGTTTCGACGCCGGTTTGGCAAAGAACACCTACGGGACGGGCTGTTTCCTCCTCATGAACACGGGAGCACAGCCCATCCCTTCCCGGCATGGGCTCCTGTCAACGGTTGCCTGGGGTCTCGAAGGCCGCGTAACCTACGCCCTCGAGGGCAGCGTTTTCGTAACGGGCGCGGCGGTCCAGTGGCTCCGCGACGGGATCGGTCTCGTTGCGACGGCGGCTGAGACCGAGGACCTGGCCGCCTCCGTTCCCGACACTGGCGGCGTCTACCTGGTGCCTGCCTTCGTCGGCCTGGGGGCGCCGTACTGGGATCCCTACGCCAGGGGCCTCGTAATCGGTGTCACGCGTGGCACCGGAAGGGCGCATCTGGTCCGAGCGACTCTGGAGGCCATCGCCTACCAGACGCGAGACGTGATAGAGGCCATGACGGCCGATTCGGGCGTGACCCTGAAGGCCCTGAGAGTGGACGGCGGTGCCGTGGTCAACAACTTCTTGATGCAATTCCAGGCGGACATCCTCGGTGTGCCGGTCGAGCGACCCGTCGTCAACGAGACAACCGCGCTGGGAGCCGCCTACCTCGCGGGCCTCGCCTCCGGTTTCTGGCGAGACCTAGGTCAGCTGTCGGCCCTCGGAGCGCGAGAGCGGGTCTTTCCGCCCGGCATGGGTGAGGAGAAACGCGCTGGCCTCTACCGGGGTTGGTCGAGGGCGGTGGAGCGAGCCCTGAGGTGGGTCGAGACCGACGATACCGCCGGGCCCGAGGGGAGCTCGCGTCAACCTTGACTCCCGCCCGGAGCGCGCATTCCTCCCTGACCCCACCCAGCTTGGGCGTATCGGCTCAAGGCCGGACTGGTTCTCGCGCGGGCGCCAGGAAGACGCCCCAGGCAGGCGGGGTACGCTGGTTGTCGCGACGCGACGTCGTCATCGACCACGCCGATGTCGTCATCATCGGCGGTGGAGCTACCGGCATCGGCCTTTTGTGGGACCTTAGCCTACGAGGGCTGGATGTCATCCTCCTCGAGCAGGCCGGTCTCGCCGCCGGCACCAGCGGCGCATTTCACGGCCTTCTGCACAGCGGTATGCGCTACGCGGGGACTGACCGGAGAACCGCGGCCGAATGCCTGGAGGAGAACGCGCTTCTTAAGAAGGTCGCCGGCCCGTTCGTCAAGGACACCGGAGGGGTTTTCTGCAGGCTGGACGACGACGACCCCGGCTGGGAGAGACGCTGGCTGGATGGCTGCCGCGAGGTGGGGCTCAGGCCGAAGCCCTTCGCCCGCAACAGCCTCCTCTCGGCCGAGCCGAGCCTTTCCGCCCGTATCGTTTCGGCTTACGCCGTTCCCGATGCGGCCATCGACGGGTTCGGGCTTCTCTGGTCCCTCGTTTGGTCGTCGGCGGCCGCGGGAGCTCGTGTTTACTTCAGGGCGCGGGTGACCGGGTTCCTCACCGATGACGCGGGAGTCCGCGGGGTGACCGTCGTGGGACTGGGCGGGACCGAGGAAGAGGCCCTTCAGAGCGCGCCGGCCTTTCCCGCTGGCACCCCCGGACCCGCTCCGGAGCCTGGCGCCGCATTCGGCGAAGTGACCGCGCCGGTCGTCGTTAACGCCACTGGACCGTGGGCCCGTGAGACAGCGGCTCTGGCGGGCTCCGCCGCGGCCTCTGCCGTGCCGGTCGAGCAGGACAAGGGAGTCATGTTGGTCTTCAACGCGAGACTCGTCTCTCGCGTCGTGAACAGGCTGAGGCCGCCGGCTGACGGCGACATCTTCGTCCCCCACGGCCCCGTTACTATTCTCGGGACATCCTCGGGACTTGTCCGCGGTGACGAACGCCCGGCCGCGACGCCGGAGGAGGTCTGTCTTGTCTTTGAGCAAGGGCAGGCCCTCGTTCCCGGGCTCGGGCTTGCCGCCCCGCTGCGGGCCTACGCGGGAGTGCGACCCTTGCTGAGAGCCTGCGGTTCGGGAGGGGAGCCAGGGCGGCGCGGCGGGCGAGGCTTCCTGCTGGTCGACCACGGGGAGGCCGGCGGGGCGGCCGGGCTCGTCACCGTCGCGGGGGGCAAGTTCACGACGTTCCGGGCCATGGCGCAGGCCGCCGGAGACCTGGTCTGCCGCCTCCTGGGCAAGAACGTCCCCGGGCGGACGGCCGAGGTTGGCATTCCGCGACTCCGGCGTCACCCCGCAGGCACCCGGTACGCCGGTGAACCCGCTGCCGGGGGGCGGGGGAGGACTGGGTCCGAGCGTGACTCGTCCCGAGCCCGTCCGGCTCGGCTCGACGGGGCTCTTGCCTGTGACTGCGAGCTTGTCGACCTGGCGCACGCCATGTCGCTCCTTGACGAGGGGTTGGGCCTAGCCGATCTGAGACGTCTTCTTAGGGTGGGGATGGGCGGGTGCCAGGGGGTATTCTGCAGCCCCAGGCTCGCAGGCGTCCTGTGGCAGGCCGGCTGGCCCGGCAGCAGGCAAAGACCACGCCCCGACGGCCCCGCCATACTCGCCGAGACGGCCTCGTTCGAGCAGGCCCGCATGGCAGGGATGAAGTCGACTCAGTGGGGCGCCCAGGCCCGCCTGGCGGCCCTGGCCGAAGCCTTCGACGAACTCACCCTCGGCGAGGATTCCCGGGCGGGCCCTCATGCCGGGGTGACGAAGCAATGAGTGGCGCGACAACCGAACGGAGTGCCCTCGACTACGACGTCGTCGTTGTAGGAGCCGGGCTGGCCGGCCTGGTCGCTGCCGCGAGCGCGGCCGAATCCGGCCTGAGAGTGGGAATTGTCGCCAGGTCGTCGGGCAGCCTCGGCCTCTGGTCAGGCCTGGTCTCGGGGCGAATCCCGCCAACCGAGGCCGGTGCTCGGGCGGTCCGCTTCTTCATGGGCTACAGCGCGGCAGCCGGATTACCGATGGCCGAGGTCCCAGGCACGCTGAGGCTGGTGTCAGCCACGGGGCGCCCGGTGACTTCGGCTCTTACGCCGCGGACCGCTGCGGCGGACCTCGCGCCGGGGAGCAAGGTGCTCGTCGTCGGGTTCAGCGAACTTGCCGACTACCCGGCGGCTCTCATTGCCGAGACAGCCAGCCGGCTGGCCGGGCTGGACTGCCATTATCGCTCCTTGAGCCTCGGCTCCGCGGCGGGTCGGGGTCTCGCTCCTCGCATCGCCCGCCTCTTTGACGACGAGGAGTGGTTTGACGGTTTTCTCACCTCCGCGCGCCGGTTCCTCGCAGCGGACGCGTCGTCCGCCAGCACCGTGCTGCTCCCTCCGGTGACCGGCCTGGACCACTTCGGCAGGAATGTCGCCCGTCTGGAGGACTCGCTTGGGACCGCGGTCCGCGAACTGCCCGCGCTTCCCCCGTCCGTCCCCGGCCACCGTTTTTCGAGGCTGTGGCGCCACCGGCTGGAGAGTACCGGCCGCGTGTCCGTCCACATCGGCAGGACGGTGACAGGCTCCCGTGTCGAGAACGACCGCTGCCGGTGGGTCTCGGACGGCCTTGTGAGGTACGAGGCAACATCCTTCGTCCTGGCGACCGGAGGCGTCGCTGGTGGCGGCATAGTCGTCGGGCCGGACGCGTTTTTCGGCCTCTCCCGCAGCGTAGGGGACCACGCTGGGCTGGTCACGAAGCCCGTCGAGCCGGTCCTTGGCTTGGAGACCCGCGGTGAGGGAGCCGCCTGGCTGACCTGGGGCGTTCGAACAGACTACGACGGCCACCCTTATCGGGCCGGCGAGGGCGGGGGAGCCCGCCGGCTGGAGAACGTCTACGTCGCCGGCTGGGAAGCCGGGGTCTCGGGCGCAACCGGACCCCAGGCGGCGTCAACCCTACTCGACGCCTACAGGGCCGGCAGCCTGGCGGCGCGGGACGCCTGCCTGGCGCGCGAGAGGTGGGAGACCTGACGTGACCGCCGATGACCCTTGCGTCGGCTGCGCCTCATGCGTGACCGCGTGCCCCGTCGCGGCGGCGGACGGGGGCTTCGGTGGACCGAAGGCGTTGGGCCCCGCGTTCTGCAGGGGCCTCGACGGCGGGTGGCCGGGAAACCCCGGCCTAGGTCCCGCGGAAGCGGCGGCTCTGGGCGCCGGGGCATGCATCCAGTGTCACCGGTGCGACCTCGCCTGCCCGATGGGACTCCCGGTCTCGGACTTCACACGGCGGGCCAAGGCCTTACTCCTGTCGCGCCCGGGCGCTCCCTATGCGCGCTACGTAGCGCGACTGCTCGCAGAGCAGGAAGCCCTCGGGCGGTTCATCGCGACCATGCGGCTTCCGCGCCGCCTGGCCCACCGCCTGGCTCCGGGCCTCGCGCGAGGGGCCGAGAGGCTGGGCCTCCAGGCCTTCGGCCTGAGCCCTCGCAGGTCCTTGCCATCACCGCCCGCTCGGACCTTTGAGGTCCCGTCCTCGGACGGTCTCGCGGGGTCTCGAGACAGGCCGACCGTCCTCCTCTACGCGGGATGCCACGTTCGCTTCTACGACCCGGCGGTGGGTCACGCGGCGGCCGGCGTGCTACGGGCGGCCGGTTACAGGGTCAAGGTGCCCGCGCAGGTCTGCTGCGGCTCACCCGCGCTCAGCGAAGGACGGGAGGACCTCGCGGTAGAGGCGGCACGGGCCAACCTGCGCCTTCTCGACCAGGCTGTCGCCCGCCTGAGTGAGAGCCAGGGGGTCGAACCGGCGATAGTCAGTCCCTGCCCGAGCTGCACTCTCGCGTTACGCAGGCAGTTCCCCGACCTGGTCGCCGGCCCTGCCGCAGCCCACCTCGCCTCCCTGGTCTGGGACCTCGGAGAGTTCCTGAGCGGACCGGCGCGTCCGAGGCTTGTGGAGGCCGTCCAGCGGGCTCGCGAGGTGGTGCCCCCTGACCCGCTGGGAGGCCGCGGCAAAGGCCAGGCCCGCCCCGCCTCAGGTACCGACTCGGCCTCCGGGCCTGTCCTGTGGACACACCACGCTTCCTGTCATCTCCGGGCACTGGGGTCGGGCAGGCCTCTCGCCGAGCTCCTGAAGGCCCTAGGCGTCGGCCTGCCTGTGGACGGGGGCCCCGCCGTCGACGGATGCTGCGGGATGGGCGGGCTCGCCGGGCTGAAGGCTGCGGAGCACGACCGGTCCCTGGCTGTGGGTTCGCCGGTTCTTCGAGCCTACGAGGCCTTGGGCCAGGATGTTCTCGTCCTCAGCGAATGCCCGATGTGCCGGTGGCAGATCTCCGACGCGACCGGGCTTTGGTCCCTGCACCCCGTGGAAGTGCTCGCCGGCCTTCTTGGGGCTCCTTCCGCCTGACTTACGCCCGACCTCCACAATTCCGGACCTTCCCGTTCCCACCGGGCAGGAGAATCCTTGACCAGCCCGAAGCACCTAGCCATTAAGACCTGGCCTACATCCGGTGCACGGGCGCTCCGCCGGGGTCTCAGGGGCGGCCGGGCGCGTCTCGAGGGTAGGGGATGATTGTGGCTTTCCTCGTGGCCGTCGGCGCGTACATCTTGGGCGGAATACCCATGGGCCTCATCGTGGCCCGGTCGGCCGCCGGAGTAGACATCCGCGAGCATGGGAGCGGGAACATCGGCACGACGAACGTCCTGCGAGTGATCGGGGCCCGATGGGCGGTCGTGGTCTTCATCCTGGACGCCCTGAAGGGCGTCCTGCCCGTCCTGGCCGGAGGCCACCTGGGCCTCGCGCCGCGGCAGCTGGCCTTTGCGGGCCTGCTGGCCGTGGCCGGCCACAACTGGTCACCGTTCCTGCGGTTCCGCGGCGGCAAGGGCGTGGCGACAAGCCTAGGTGTTCTTCTGGCCGTCTCGCCGCCCACGGCTGCGGCGGTGGCGGGTGCCTGGGGCCTGGCCGTCTTGGCCACGGGCTATGCCTCTCTCGGTTCGATGGTGGGCCTGTCTTTGTCGGGACCGGCATCGGTCCTGTTCTCAGGCTCGCGCGACTACCTCTGGTTGGGTATCCTCCTGTTCGCTATGACGGTCTTCCAGCACAGAGCCAACATCGATCGCCTCATCCACGGGCGAGAACTCGCCATCCTCAGGAAGAAGCGGCCTGGGGGCCAGGACACCACACGGTGAGCCTCGAAGCCCGCCAGTCCCCGGTCTTCTGCGTCGGAGCGGGAGCCATCGGGAGCCTAATCGGGGCCCGTTTGGCCTCCGCCGGCATCCCAGCGGTCCTCGTCGGCCGGGGCCGACACGTCGGGGCGATTCGCCGGAACGGCGTGACTGTCGACGAGTCAGCCCTGGGTCGAGGTAGGCGGGTCGTCCCCGTGCCTGCCTACGACTCACTCGCCGAGGCCTTACAGGCGGAGGGACAACCGTCGTCCGTGCTGCTCACCGTCAAGGCCTACGACGCCGAACCGGCAATCGGCGAGGTCTCCGCCCTCCTGCCCGCGCGCACCGCGCCCCATTGCCTGCTCGTATGCCTGCAGAACGGGTTGGGGGTGGAAGAAACCGCCTCCGGCCGCTTCGGCCTGTCGCGGGTCGTGGCCGGAGCCATCACCCTCAGTGTGGAACGGCCCGAGCCCGGAAGCTTGAGGCTCCTTACGGACCACGGTGGTATTGCCTTGTCCCCCTTGGCCCCTTCCGGCGGACGCCCGAGGACCGCGCTCGCGGCTCTGGCGGCGAGCCTGTCGGCGGCCGGCTTCCGAGTGCGGACGTATCCGCGGTTCGATTCGGTCAAATGGTCCAAGGTCATCCTCAACCTCTGGGCCAACGCGACGTCGGCGGTGTTCGACGTGTCCCCGGCGCGAGTCGTCGCGTCCCCGGCCCTGTTCGCAATCGACTGGAGAGCCTTCCGGGAAGCTACAAACGTGATGAGGAGGGCCCGCATTCCGCCCGTGGACTTACCCGGTTATCCCGTCAGGCTTCTGGTCCTTCTCGCCTCGGTTCTGCCCCAGGAGGCGTTCCGCAGGCTCGTCGGCCCTAAAGTGGTGGGCGGGCGGGGAGGCAAGATGCCCTCGTTCTGGCTCGACCTCGAGCGCGGGCGCAAGCGGTCGGAAGTATCGTTCCTCAACGGGGCCATCGCCAGCGCGGGTGACAGACTTGGAGTCGCGACGCCGGTGAACCGAGTTCTGACCGGGGCCCTTATGGATATCGTGTCGGGTGAAGTGCCTAGGGGTCGCTACATCCCCATGCGTGACGACCCGGACCGCCTCCTAGCCCTTTGATGACACCGTTCCGCAGATTCCGCCACGCAGTTGACACTGCGAACTTAACAACTTAGAATTGGCTATGTTGATTCGGCACCTGGCAAGTAAATCCTCAGGTAGATGCAGTCACTCGGGTTCAAAGATGGGGTGGGACCGGCTTAACCGGTAAACCCAAAATAAATAGCGAGCCAAGGGGGGCTGGTCCTGGTGAACGCTCTAGGGCGCCATGTTCTGGCCGAGATGTACAGGTGTGACCCTAAGGCTCTCGACAACGTCGAGAGAGTCCGGGACATCATGGTGGACGCGGCCGTCAAGGCCGGGGCCGAAGTCAGGGAAGTCGCCTTCCACAAGTTCAGTCCACAGGGTGTCAGCGGAGTCGTTGTCATATCCGAGTCGCATCTCGCAGTCCATACTTGGCCCGAGTTCGGGTACGCGGCTGTCGACGTGTTCACCTGTGGGTCGGCGGTGAACCCGTGGGACGCGGTGAACTCGATAGCCGAAAGCTTCAGCAGCAAGCAGGTTACCGCCTCAGAGATGCGACGAGGCGTCTTCTTCGACGCGAACGGCGAGCGGGTCGCGGCCGGTTGACGGCTGGACCCGCTTTCTTGATTCCAAGGGGGTATCGGTGTCGTGAGCTTTCCCAAGGAACGTCTTGAGCTTCTGCGCAGGCTCAGCGAGGCCCCGGGCATCTCAGGGTACGAGGATGAAGTCAGGCGGGTCGTCCGGGAGGAAGTGAAAGGGCTGGCCGAGGTGAGCACGGACAAGCTCGGCAGCCTGATATGTATGAAGAAAGGTAGCTCGGCGGAGCCCCGCATCATGCTCGCCGGTCACATGGACGAGATCGGCTTCATCGTAGTGAGTGTGACGAAGGAAGGATTCCTCAAGTTCCTTCCTATCGGCGGCTGGTGGGAACAAGTCATGTTGGCCCAACGTGTCGTGGTCAAGACCAAGAAGGGCGACGTATACGGAGTCGTCGGATCAAAGCCGCCGCACATCCTTTCGGACGACGAGAGGAACAAGGTGGTCAAGAAGAAGGACATGTTCATCGACATCGGGGCGGCCGATGAGCGGGAAGCAACCGAGGACCTCGGCGTCACACCGGGCGACCAGATCGTTCCCGAAAGCCCGTTCCGCGTGATGGGGAGCGGCAAGCTCGTAATGGGCAAGGCCTGGGACGACCGTGTCGGGATCGCCCTCTTCATTGAAGTGATGCGCGAACTCCGGGGTACGGCTCACCCCAACACCATCTACGGCGTCGCCACCGTCCAGGAGGAGGTGGGGCTGCGAGGCGCGGAGACCAGCGTGGACCTCGTCGAGCCCCACGTGGGCTTCGCGCTGGAGGTCGACATACCCGGCGACACACCCGGAGTCAGCGAAAGCGAGGCGACGGTCAAGCTCGGGAAGGGTCCGTCCATTCTCATCAAGGACGCCTCGATGATTCCCAACCGCAGGCTCTGTGAATTCGTGGCGCAGACGGCCAAGGAGGAGAAGCTCCCGTTCCAGTACTCCGCCATGGATCGCGGGGGAACAGATGCCGGGAGGATACACATGCACGCGGCCGGCGTCCCCAGTCTCGTCATCAGCGTCCCGACCCGGTACATTCACAGCCACACGTCAATCCTCAACCTGGAGGACTACGACAACGCCGTGAAACTGGTGACCGCTGTCGTAAAGAGGCTCGACGCCAGGACAGTAGGGTCACTCACCGATTTCTGACCGGTATGCGCCCGAATAGGCAAGGCCGGTCCCAGCAAGGCCGAGACCCGACGGAGGTGACCCGAACCTGTCCCCCAAGCACCCCGATATCATAGAGCAGACCCTGGTCCTGCTGAAACCTGACGCCGTGCGTCGCGGGCTGGTCGGACAGATACTGGCCCGCTTCGAGACCGTCGGCCTCAAGATTGTCGGACTGAAGATGGTCGTTCCCGACAGGGACCTCGCGGCCAGGCACTACCCGAACACGCCCGAGTGGATTGAGGGTATGGGCAAGAAGACCCTCGAGACGTATCGTGACCGCGGGATGGACCCGATCGCGGAGGTCGGGACGGACGACCCCATCGAGATAGGCGAGATGGTCAAGGGCTGGAACATAGACTACCTCTCATCGGGACCCGTCGTGGCCGTCGTCCTGGAGGGACTCCACGCCATAGCGACCGTCAGGAAGCTATGCGGCGCAACGATGCCGTTCTTCGCCGACCCCGGGTCAATCCGGGGCACGTTCTCATCGGCGTCGGCGGTCGCGGCCAACGCCGTCAAGCGAGCCGTCCGGAATCTTGTACACGCTTCGTCCACACCCGATGAAGCCGCCCACGAAATAGCGCACTGGTTCGGCCGCGACCGTTTGTGCGAGTACAGTCGCGGCGACGACACGCTGCTCTACTAGCGTGCTAGCCTGCTGGAGGCACCAGCCGTACGCCTGCGGCTCCGTTCCGGGCTGTCCGGAGGTGCACGGGCTTGGCGAGCGAAGATTCCGGGGCCGTGGGGGCGAACCATCATGGCCCGTTGGATCCTGCACGTCGACATGGACGCCTTCTTCGCGTCCGTAGAGCAAGTGCTGGACCCGACCCTCGCCGGCAGGCCCGTCATAGTCGCCGGCTCGGCGGAAGGCCGCGGCGTGGTTTCTTCGGCCTCTTACCAGGCGCGTCGCCGCGGAGTCCGCTCGGCGATGCCCACCGCGACGGCCAAGCGCCTGTGCCCGGAAGGAGTATTCCTTCCGGGCCGGCATGGGCTCTACGAGGACTACTCCCGCCGGGTGGTCACCATCCTCAGGCAGTTCACTCCACTTGTCGAGCAGGCCTCCATCGACGAGGCCTGCCTCGACGTCACCGGATGCGAGCACCTCCACCGCGTCAAACGACCTGGAGACGGTCGACAGGGAGAGGCTCCGGAGGGTGATCGTGCGGAACCGACCGGCCTCTCCGGGGCCGTCAGCATCGCGCGGGCGGTCAAGGAGGCCGTCAAGAAACAGCTCGGACTAAGTTGCTCCGTGGGCGTCGGCCCGAACCGCCTCCTGGCCAAGATGGCGTCAGGGCTCGATAAGCCCGACGGTCTGACTGTCATCCGAGCTAGAGATGTCCCCCGTGTCCTGTGGCCGAGGCCTGTCTCCGTCCTCCACGGCGTCGGCCCGAGGACGGAGTCGCGCCTGCGCGCCCTCGGCGTCGAGACCATCGGCGATCTCGCGCGCTTCCCCGTCGACTTCCTCATCCGCGAGTTCGGAGTGGGTGGTCGCTACTTACACGACGCGGCGCATGGCAAGGACGACACCCCAGTCCGGCCGGCGGGAGATGCCGCCGAGGCGAAGTCCCTCAGCCGGGAGACGACGTTCAGAACCGACGTGGAATGTCTTGACACCGTCCTTGAGACACTCCTGGATCTCTGCGACCAAGTCGGCCGCCGGCTTCGCAAGCACGGCTACCTTGGCCGGACCGTGGTCGTTAAGGTCCGCCGAGCCGACTTCACGACCTTCACCCGGTCCAAGACCCTCGACATTCCCACCGACCTCGGCGAGGTTATCTACCAGGAAGCCGCGTCCATCCTGAGGGATGTCTGGAGGGCCGGGCTCAGAGTGCGCCTGCTCGGAGTGGCGATGGCCAACGTCGAGCCAGGTCCTGGTCTGGCGGCCGGCCTGTTCGACCCCGGCGAAAAGCTCCGAAGGGTATCCAGGGCCGTGGATAGAATCAGGGACCGCTACGGGGAGAATGCGGTAACCCGGGCCCGTCTCATCAAGACTCGTGGGGGCGACAGAGAGGGGGGGAGCGAGAAGTGATTCTCGTGGGGACCTCCGGCTACAGCTACAAGGACTGGTGCGGGCCGTTCTACCCCCAGGGTACTTCCGACCGTGACATGCTCGGCTACTACGCCACGCGCTTCCCCCTGGTCGAGCTCAACTTCTCCTACTACCGGATGCCGAACGCGCGGACCCTGGGAGCCATGGTCGCCAAGACCTCTGACGGTTTCGAGTTCGCCATCAAGGCCCACCAATCCATGACCCACGACGTGGCTCCCGAGCCGTCCGAGAGACGGCGGGTCTTCGAGGAGTTCCGCGCGGCCCTGCGGCCCATGGAGGATGCGGGGCGTCTTGGCTGCGTCCTCTTCCAGTTCCCGTGGAAGCACAGACCGACGCCGGACTCGGCCGCCTACTTGATGGAGATCCGCGACCGCTACGCCGACCTGCCTGTTGTCGTGGAGTTCCGCAACACCGAGTGGGCCGTGCCCGAGACCTACGATAGGCTCAGAAGCCTTCGCCTGGGCTACTGCTGCGTCGATGAGCCCCGGTTGAAGGGATTGATGCCGCAGCAGTCCGTGGTAACGTCCGACGTGGGCTACGTTAGGTTCCACGGGAGGAACGCGGCCAAGTGGTGGAACCACCGCGAGGCCTGGGAGCGGTACGACTACCTCTATACCAGCCAGGAACTCCAAGAGTGGGTTCCCCGAATACGGGAGATGGAGGAGACGAGCGCCAAGACCTACGTGCTCTACAACAACTGTCACGCCGGGCAGGCCGCGACCAACGCCCAGATGATGCTCGACCTGTTGGGCCTTGCGCGTTGACAGCCGGCCTACGGGAGGTAGAGATGGAGAGGATCAACGGTCAGGCCCATGAGGAAGCGGACAAGACGCTGGAGGAGGACGTCGAACGCATCGAACGCCTTCTCAGGCGCATCAGCCACGTCGTCTACACCAAGGGACGTGCCATCCTGGTAGACTTCGGCATAACCTCGCCCCAGTTCGACGCCCTGCTCTTCCTGCACCGCGACGGAGACATGCCGATGGGTGCCCTGTGCGACAGGATGTCCCTCGCTTGCAGCACGGTCACCGACCTAGTCGACAGGATGGAGAAGGGCGGCTTCGTGGCCCGTGAGCGCGACCAGTCGGACCGGAGAATCATCAAGGTCCGCCTGCTCCCCAGGGGCGAGGAGATGGTAGGCAAGGTAATGACGGCTCGCATCCGCTATCTCACCAACATCCTTCGCGAACTGCCGGCGACTGAGCGCGCCAAGGCCATCTCCGCTCTGGAGGTCATCTACGAGCTCATCTACGAGCCGACCATCTGACCGCGAGCCGGCCATCAGGCGCCGGAGGTGGAGGTCAGGGGTCACCCCCCGGACCACTACCGGCCATAGTCCGCCGGTCCCCCGCCGCGGGAGCACCGGCTTACCGGAGGAGCGCTCCCGATGCTGAGCACAGCCGAGATCATGCAGTTGGCCCTTGACCTGGTAGGCTTCGATTCCATTCCCCCCGACAGCGCCATACAGGTCGAGGGAGACGGAATAGCGAGGGCCTTGTTCGGCATCGACATAGGGCCGTCCGAACTCCTCCTCGCCAGGCACCTGGAGGCCGACGCGGCGATCGCCCACCACCCTGGCGGCGGAGTCGTGAGCTATCCCGCCATCCTGGACAAGCACGTTGCCCAGATGACCGGCTCGGGCGTGCCCCTCGACGAAGCCGTCGCGGCCGTGCAGCCGTTGAAGGACGCCCGTACCCTCGCCGCGCACGCGGGAAACTGGGACCACACAGCTTCCGTGGCGCGCCTCCTGGGCCTGCCCTACCTGAACATCCACAACCCGCTGGACGAACTGGGCCGTCGCATCATGACCAAGGCCGTCGAGGACGCCCTTTCCGCGGCCGGACCGGGAGCCACTGTTCAGCACGTCATCGAAGGCCTCATGTCCCTCCCGGAGTTCCGGAAAGCCCCCACGGGGCCCCTGGTCGCCCTCGGGGGCGCGGCGAACCCGGCCGGCAGGGTGGTCGTAGCCCACGGCGCCGGGACGAACGGCGGGGCGAACGTCGCCCTGGCCTATTTCAAGCACGGCGTGGATACTCTTGTCTACATCCACCTGGCCTACCCCGACCTCCTGAAGCTCAGGTCGGAGGCCCCGCCGGGAGCCAGCCTGGTGGTCGCCGGGCACATCGCCGCCGACCTCGTCGGGATAAACCCGTTCGTGCGAGTCTTGGAGGAAAGAGGCCTCGAGATTGTCCGAGCCAGCGGTCTCTAGGGAAGCCCCGGCGCCGAGCCTTCCCGCTCCGCCAGCCGCGGCACCGCCGGGGCGGCCGGCCGGGGCGAACCCGTACCTGCGGCGAAACCTGACGCTCCTGACGCTCGACGGCGCCTTCTTCATGGCCGGGTCGGCGTTCTATGACTCGGGAACAGTGCTTCCCACCCTGGTGAGCACATTGACCTCATCAAAGGCCCTCATCGGCCTTGCGGCAGCCATGCGGACGATAGGGTGGTTCCTCCCGCAGTTGATCGTGGCCAGCTTGACGGAGCACCTGCGCTACAAGGGTAGGTTGGTCGTGGTCAACTCTCTTGTTCACCGCGCGCTCCTCCTGGTCATGGCCGCCGTCATCTACTTCCACGCCGGAACCAGACCCGGGCTGGCCCTTGCGCTCTTCTTCCCCGTCTTCGTCGTCTCGTGCATCAGCGAAGGAGTCAACGGGGTTCCGTGGACGGACGTGGTCGCCAACACCATCCCTCCCGACCGGAGGGGACGTCTCTTTGCCAACCAGCAGATTCTAGGAGGACTCTGGGCCTTCGGGAACGGGTTCCTCGTGCGGCTCATCCTCAACGACGCGCCGTATCCCGACGCCTACGCCATTCTGTTCCTGTGTACCTTTGTGGCGTTCTCACTGTCCGTCCTGTCTTTCATGGGCGTGAGGGAGCAGCCGGTCAGCGAAGTCGGCGGGCGACGAAGTCTCCTGGACTATCTCGGTAGCCTTCCGGCGGCCTGGAAGGGCAATCGCGATTTCGCCCGGGTCATGGTCGTGCGCTTCTGCCTCGCCTTCCTCTTCCTCTCGGTGCCGTTCTTCGTGCTCCACTCTCGGGAGAACCTCGGGGCCGACATAGGCACGGTCGGGCTCTTCGTCTCGGCCCAGATGCTGGGGTCGCTCGTGGGCAGCGCGGTCGCCGGCCGAATCAGCGACAGGACTGGAAACCGCGTTGTGGTCATCCTGGCGGTTGCGGCATCGTTCCTCGCTCCGGCGGTGGCCGTTCTTCTGACTGCCGCTCACTCGGCGGGGGCCACGGCCCTCGCCATGGCGGTCTTCCCGGCCGTCTACTTCTTCGTAGGTTGGACGTTCGGGGCGGGCTACATCGGCTTCACCAACTACGTGATCGATGTGTCACCGGCTGCGCAGCGGGCCACGTTCATCGGGCTCTCGAACACCCTGATGGCCCCGTTCGCCTTCCTAGCGGCGGCCGGAGGCCTACTGGCGACACTGGCCGGATATCCTGCCGTGTTCCTCATCAGCGCGTTCGTCGGCGCGATCGGCGTGGCCCTTGCCTTCCGGCTGCCCGAGCCTCGTCGCCGGCAGGTACCGCTGAGGAGCGAGCCGGCGGGCGAGAACGATTGGGGTCCGGAAGGAGTCGGAGTGGCCCCGCCCAAAGAAACGTCTCCAGGAGGCGCTGGTTGATGAAGGAGCGACCCAAAAAGGTCTTGGGTATCGTGACGTCTCTAAGGCCCGGCGGCAATTCGGAGATGCTGGCTCGAGTAGCCCTGCGCGCCGCGTCACGGCGCGGAGCCCAGACCGACATGGTCTTCTTGAGGGATCTCAAGATAGAGTTCTGCGACGGTTGCCTGGCTTGCGTCTTCAAGACCGGGACCTGTCACCGCCAGGACGACGTCCACTGGCTCTACGAGACCGCCAGGGCCTACGACGGCCTGATTCTATCCTCTCCTACCTACATGCTGGGAGCGCCTGCCCAGGTCAAAGCTCTGGTCGACCGCAGCGTGGGGGAGATGGTGAGCGGGGCCGGCCGTCCAGCCATCCCGGTGGGGACCATAGCCGTCGCCGGTATAGCCGGGTGGGACTACTTCGTGCGACCGGCCCTGCGCCAGCTGGGTCTCGTCTTCGGGGGTCGTCTGGTCGGTGATGTGATGGCTTTCGCGCCGGGTCCAGCCGAATCACTTCTTGACTCCCGGCTCGTGAACGACGCCGAGGAACTCGGCGTGGCCGTCCTCGAGGACCGCGTCCTCGAGCCGCCGGAGGGCGTCTGCCCGGTGTGTCACCTCCCCACCCGCCCTCCGGGCACCGTCGCCCCGGGCGCGGCAGCCGAGGACCTTCCGGGGCACAGTGCCGGTCCGTGCCCGTTCTGCCTGCATGACCCGCGGAACCCCGATACGCCCCACCGTTTCACGCCTCACAGCCTCGGACACTTCATGGCCGATTGGATGCTTCCCACGCGGGACCGCTTCCTCGCGCGCAAGGCGGAGGTGAAGGCGGCGGCGGCATCGCTGCTCGAGACGGAAGTCGGCCGGCGGCGGCCGGAGCCGGGCCTGCGGGAAGAATCGGACGGGCGCGAAGAGCCCGGGCGGACAGGCCGTAGGGTTCCCGTAGGGGGGCGGTGAAAGTGGTGTTCCTGGTCATAGACGACAAGGAGTACCTCGAGCATGCCCCCGGGAACTGGCCGGAAGGCCCGCACCGCCTCGAGGCCATCTGGACGGCCCTCACGCAGACCGGCGTCAGGGAGGCCCTAGTCTTCGACTCACCCCGCCCGGCCACTCCGGAGGACCTTGCCCTAGTGCACACCAAGGCCCACATTGAGGGTGTGAGGCGAATCTCGGAACAAGGGGGCGGCTATCTGACGCTCGATACGGTGATCACCCCTCGCAGCTACGAGATCGCCCTGCTTGCCGCCGGCGGGACCATGAAGGCCGTCGACGCCGTCATCGACGGCGAGGCCTGCCGCGCCGCCGCCCTGGTGAGGCCGCCAGGCCACCATGCAACGGCGAGTGAAGGCATGGGCTTCTGCTTGTTCAACAACGTGGCGGTGGCGGCGGCTCATGCCCTCTCGCGGCGAAAGCTCGAGAAGGTCCTCATCGTGGACTGGGACCTACACCACGGCAACGGCACCGAATCGCTGTTCTACGCGTCTAGGCGCGTGCTCTTCTTCTCCTGTCATGAAAGTCCGGCCTACCCAGGCACGGGGTGGATCACCGACGTGGGGGAGGGGGAGGGGGAGGGTTACACCATCAACGTCCCTATGCCGTCGGGCTCCGGGGACCTTGATTACCACGATGCCTTCAAGAGGGTCCTCCTCCCGGCGGCCACGGCCTATCGGCCGGACATGATCTTGGTTTCGTGCGGCCTTGACGCTCATCACCTCGACCCACTCGGCCATCTCGAGTTGTCCAGCGCCGGCTACGGTGTCCTTACCGAGCTTCTGTGCTCGCTCGCTGACACCGTTTCCGGCGGGAGGCTCGTCTTCGTCCTCGAGGGCGGCTATGACCCGATTGGGTTGGGTTGGGGCATGGCCTCGGTCCTGAACGTGGCCAGCGGCCGCGGAGGACCTCTAGATGAACCCAATCCCTACACCCATCCCCGCAGCGAGACCCACCGGTCTGCGCTCGCCCGGGACAGGCTTTCCTCAGTGATTGCCACTCAGGAGGCCTACTGGCCGCTCTAGCCGCTCTTCCGGACCGCGGTGACCCACGTGGAAACCCCTCCATTGGGCCGAAACGGATACGTGCTTGGCAATCGCTGTCAATCCGTTATCGACATTTGTCAACTAGATTCGCAGGCTGTGTCGAAAACCGCTAGATAGTGTTAACATAAGCACCCTTTCTGAGACATACACTACTGCTTGCAACCGGGCCCGGCTTGCGGTGGGGAGGTGGCCGAATGTCCCGTCACAGGCGGCACGTCCGACCCGAAGCCGAGCCGGCGCTCGACCGGTTCAAGTACGAGGTCGCGGAGGACCTCGGGCTCCGGGACGACATCCAGAATCGCGGCTGGGAGAACATGACCACGCGCGAGGCCGGCAAGATCGGAGGCAACATGGTGCGCCGGATGATCGAGCGGGCTGAGCGCGACATGGCCGGCGAGGAGTACGGCACGGAGTGGGCCGAAGCCTGGGCCGGCGCTCCGGAGTATACACGTCCGGAGTTCGCACGCCGCGAGGCTGCTCTGGACCGACCGAACTACGTCGGGCGCCGTAGGCGCTAGGCTTTCGAAGGCCTCTGGCGGGGACTTCTCGTCCCCGCCTCTTTCCTTTCAGGACTCCCAGCATAAAGCCCCTTGGTTGACCATAGTTTCGAGATTGACGAAGGCTTTGCTGCGAGTCGTGCCCCGAGGAGGTCTTGAGTCATGAAGGGCGGAATGGAGCGGGTCCGGTCAGTCGCCAGGCCCAAGGAAAGCCTGAACTTGCGCTACGTGACACTGGGGGTCGTCGCGGCATTCCTTTTGGCCTTCGTTCTGTCAGGAATCATCGGTCTCGTGATCTACCAGGGCTGGGTGAGTGAGATATACTCTCCGCTCATTATGAGCCTTGTCAGCTTCACCAGTCTCTTCTTCGGAGCCGTTTATGCGGGTAGCAGGGCAGGGACGGCAGGATGGGCTCACGGTGCACTGACCGGGCTAGCTTACATCGTCATTGTGTCAATCATCGGTCTCTTGGTGTTCGATCAACTAGCCCCGGTCATGGTGCTGGCCGGAAGGCTTGGTCTCGGAGTTGGCTTGGGTGCCGTCGCCGGAACCGTGGGTATTAATCTGAAGTAGCGGCGCGGGCGGGTCCCGTCGGCCCGCCCGCGTAGTTTCACTGGACGCTCTGACCCTTGCCCAAGGCCTCTTCTGCATACTTGATCATGACCCGGACCATATTGCCGCCGATGTGACCACCGATCACTCCGCATTCTCTGGTCGGCATCTCGGGCCATCCGACCTGGCGTATCTTGTCCGACAGCCCTAGTTCGCCGGCGACTTCGTACTTGAACTGGTCCAGAACCTGGCCCGGCAGAAGGTTCCGGCCCCCGCGAGACCGGGCCAAAGGCAACACCTCCTTTCACCAAGGGGACTTGTAGCTCCGGGATCCAGCTTGGTATGCGACCGCCGCGTGGTTTGTGTAATGTCGTGTCGGTCCGCTCATAGTGTCCCCCCGTAGGCAAGGCTTTGATGTTAGAAGTACTTTCGTAATCAACCGTGTAGCAGGCTGTTTGTCTTGTCAAGTCAGCGAGGAGGGCGCGAGACTGAAGGAAAGCCTTAGACGCGCCGAGAACCCTAAGCCCGGCTTCAAGGAGGGGGTGACTGAAGGTGAAGCTAGCCGCGAAAGAGGAGTTGTGTTCTGGATGCAGGAGCTGTGAACTCATCTGTTCGACACGCAATTTCTCACAGCCCAACCCCGGCAAGTCAGCCATACGCGTACGCGGAAACTTCCCGGCACCTGGGCGTTATTCCATCACGTTCTGCGACCAGTGTGGAGTGTGTGCGGAGGTCTGCCCGGTCGAGGCCATCCGTGACATCGATGGTCACTTCGAGATAGATCATGACCTTTGCACGGCTTGCATGCTCTGTGTCGAGGAGTGTCCACATGGTGCGATGTTCAGCCACCCTAGCCAGGACGTGCCGTTCAAGTGCGTTTCGTGCGGCGAGTGCATCGCCTACTGCCCGCGACAAGCTCTTGTCGACATGGACGGAGAGGTCGCTTGGGCGGGCGTCGAGGCCAGGAAGAGGGCGACAGCCTCTGGGAGGTGACACCGACGGTGACCAGCAGCAAGCTCTTGGGGTACGGAGGCAGCATCCTCAGGGTCGACTTGTCGCGGGGGGAGGTCAGGGTCGAACCGACGCCCGCTGACCTGGCCCGCGACTATCTGGGTGGCCGCGGATTCGTGGCCAAGATCCTCTGGGACGAGCTCCCCACCGGCGTAGAACCGTTCTCCGAGGCCAACAAGGTCGTGATGGCCTCGGGACCTCTGGCAGGTCTATTTCTCCCGTCGAGCGGCAAGATCGAAATGGGAACCAAGTCCCCGGCCACGGGGCTCTACGGCGAGGGGAACATGGGCGGTCACCTGGCCGGGGAGCTCAAGTTCGCCGGATACGACGCGGTGATTATCGGCGGCGTGGCCTCGAAGCCGTGCGTCGTCGTCATCGACGACGACAAGGTCGAGATTCGCGATGCCGGCAGGTACTGGGGAAAGGGCGCTTTCGAAGCCGAGAAGATGCTCAAGGACGACCTCGGGGGCGAGTTTCAAATCGCCACCATCGGACCTGCCGGGGAGAAGATGGTCAGCTACGCCGTCGTCTCTCATGATTTCGGTCGCCAGGTGGGGCGTACCGGCGTTGGAGCCGTCCTCGGCCACAAGAAGGTCAAGGCCGTCGCCGTCCGAGGTTCGCGAGGCTTCGAGGTGGCCGACCCCGCGGGAGTGCTCGCAAAGGGTAAGGAGATGTACGAGGCCTGCTTCGCCAAGCCGGGCTTCGACGAGTGGACGCCCTACGGCACGGCCGGCGTGACCGATTGGATAAACGAGATCGGGGCCTTCCCCACGAAGAACTTCTATACGGGCTATTTTGAAAAGCACAAGCAAATCAACGGCCCGACACTGCGGGAGAGAATCCTCATCCTTGACAAGGGATGCACCGGGTGCCCGATACCCTGCGGGAAGTACTCCAAGTTCACTTACGACGACAAGACCTACTACGTGGAGGGGCCGGAGTACGAAACCATCGCCCTGATGGGCGGTAACCTGCTCCTGGACAAGATCGAGGACATCGCCTACGTCAATTACGTTGCTGACGAACTGGGCATAGACACTATCTCGGGTGGCTCCGTTGTCGCTTTCACCCTGGAGTGTCTCGAGAAAGGGGTGCTCACCCCGGCCGACGTGGGGCGCGACCTCAACTGGGGCGACCCTGACGGAGTAGCCTGGCTGCTGGAACGGATTGCCCGGCGGGAGGGCATCGGGGAAGTCTTGTCACGCGGCGTCAAGGCGGCGGCCGCCGAGTTCGGAAAGGGCTCCGAGAAGTTCGCCATGCACATCAAGGGACTCGAGATATCCGGTTACGAGTCCCGCTACGCCCCCGCGATGATGCTGGCCTACATGACGGCGGACATCGGAGCGCACCACAACCGGGCGTGGGCCATTACTTATGACGCCGCGGTCGGCCAGGAGAAGATATCGGGTAAGGCCTGGAAGGTCATCGAACTGCAGCACACCAGACCGCTGTTCGACGCGTTGGGTCTTTGCCGCCTTCCCTGGGTGGAAATCGGGTTCGATCTAAAATACTACGGGGAGATATTCCCCCTTGTGACCGGAACCGACTACACCTGGGAGGACTTGCTCAAGATCTCGGAGCGTATCTGGAACCTGACCCGCTGCTTCAACCGGAGAGAGAACCGCGATTTCGGGCGGGAATGGGACCTGCCGCCGGCAAGGTGGATGGAGGAGCCTCTTCCGAGCGGCGCCGGCAAGGGTCGCTACATGAAGCCGGAAGACGCCAGGGCCATGCTCGATGAGTACTACGCCCTCCGCGGTTGGGACGAGAACGGCCTGCCGACACCCGGCAAACTCAAGGAGCTCGGTCTTGAGTTCGTGCTCAACAAAGTGAAGCTGGGAGCCTGATGAAGGTCACGGTGCGCGTGGTCGGCCACGCCGTCGAGTTCTTCCCGGGGAGGAAGGACCGCTACGACCTGGAGTTCGAGGGCCCGGTGACCGTTAGTGGGATTCTCGAGAAGCTCGGCGTCGGACAAGCCCTCGTGATGGCGGCGATAATCGACGGGAAGCGGGCCGACTTCGGACAGCGCGTTCCCGACGGGGCCGAAGTGGTCCTCATGACCCCGCCGGCGGGGGGGTAGGCTGACTTCGCCAAGGGCGCACACCTATAGCACGAAGACGCGAATCGGAGCCCGGGAGAGACCACCTCCCGGGCTCAATCGCCGTACGGACCCGCGCGTTGAACCATTCGTGGCCGGGCCTCGTCTTGATGGAGGCCGGACAACGCAGCACACCCAAGGGTGCTCAGGCGCCGGCGATTGACAATGACATTGTTGGGGGCGAACCCGATGCGCGTCGAGGTGGAGGGGCTCAGGAAGAACTACGGGTCCGTGGAGGCTCTGAAAGGCATAGACCTCGCCATCGACAACGGGATGTTTGGTCTCCTGGGCCCCAACGGCGCGGGGAAGACGACGTTGATGAGGGTTGTGACCACCCTCCTTGCCCCGACAGCCGGGAGGGTGACGGTCGGAGGAATCGACGTCACTCGCCGGCCGGGAGAAGTCCGGCGGCTCTTGGGCTATCTCCCGCAGGAGTTCGGGCTGTGGAAGCGCCTCCGGGCCGGTGAAGTGCTGGACTACGTCTCGCACCTGAAGGGCATAGCCCCCGCTGAGCGCCGCCGGGCCGAGATCGACCGGGTCTTGCGAATCGTGGGGCTCTCCGACAAGGCCCGCGATTTCGTGGGCGGGTTCTCGGGGGGCATGCGCCAGCGCCTCGGAATCGCCCAAGCACTGCTCGACGACCCGAAACTCCTGGTGGTTGATGAGCCCACAGCCGGCCTCGACCCGGAAGAGAGGGTTCGCTTCCGGAACTTCCTGTCGGAACTCAGCGGAGACCGGGTCGTCATCCTGTCCACGCATATCGTGGCCGACGTGGAAAGTGCCTGCACTGCCATGGCCCTTCTCCGCGACGGTCGTCTCCTCTACGTGGGCAGTCCAGAGGACCTTTGCCGCAGGGCCAGGGGCAAGGTCTGGGAAGCGGAGGTCACCGAAGCCGCATACCGACGCCTGCGAACCGCGGCCAAGGTCGTGTCCACCCGCCGCGCTGCGGGGGGAGTCATTGCCAGGGTCGTGTCTGATGGGAGCCCCACGGGTTCAGCGTCGCCCGTGGAGCCGGACCTTCAGGACGCCTACATCGCGGCCATGGGAGGCGTTCTGGATGCGTAGAGTCCCCGGAGTGATTCGGGCCGAATTGAAGCTGCAGGTTCGTGACTACACCTACTGGGCCGTCCTCGTTCTGTGGCAGGTCATCGTCGTCTTCGCCCTGGTGGAGAACGCCGAGTTTCCGCCGGGGATGCGTACCTGGTCTGTGACCGGCGCGTTACTGCCGGTCTCGGGCGCGGCGGCGGCCCTGCACTTCGCGTCCATCCTGGCTCGGGAAGGCGCCGCCGGGGCTTTGGACCTCGTCGACGCCCTCCCTCACCGGGCGCAGGAGCTCGTTTGGGGGAAACTCCTCGCCGGGCTGACCCTGTGGGTCCTGCCGGGGCTCGAGGTGGTGTTGATCCTGGCCTGGCTCTGGGTGCGCGGTGGCGCGCCTCTCGCGGCGTTCACCCCTGCCGCGGCCCTGATGGGAGCGGTCTACTTCGTCACGGCTGTCTCCGCGGCGGGGGTGGGACTCATCGCGGCGGCCGTCTTCCGGCGGGCACGCGTGGCCTACGTCTTCGCTGCCGGGGTCTGGGTCGGTCTGGTCGTCGTTGCCCCTGTCTCACTTCTCCAGGCCGTCGACCCTCTGCGGTTGAGGTGGCTCGAGTTCCTCCTGCCCCCCGGCACAGCCGTGGGGTGGAGCGAAACGTGGGGCGTCTTCCCGGACGGCCCACTGGTCTGGCGGCAGGTCCTCTGGCACCTGGGGCTTGGCGCGGGCCTGGCCTCCCTGGCCGCCCTCCTCTACAGGCGGTGGCGGGACCCGGACGCCCGGCGCCGTTTCTCTGCCGGGGTGCTCGTCGCGGCCTTGGTCCTCGCGACTCTGGGGGCCGGAGGCTACGTATCGGTGTTTCAGGATAGGCTGGCTAGAGCCGAACGGCAATCGACAGTGTACGGCGAGTCCCGCGTGCCGGACCCGGACCAAGAGACTCGCGGACCGTTGCGGGGGACCACCGTTGTCGACGACTACTCGCTCCGCGTGCGGCTGGGCCCGGGACACCGGCTCTCCGTCGATGGGACCTTGCGCGTCCGGAATGGCGGCGCGGTCCCACTCTCCGAGGTCAGGCTCACCCTCAATAACGAGCTCACCGTGGAGCGGGTGGCCGTAGAGACTTCGCCCATGCAATTGCCTGGAGCGGCTCCCGCTGCCGAAGTCCAGAGGTCGGGCGACCACGTGACCATCATGCTGGAAGACCCGCTGCCGCCGGGCGGGGAAGCCGTGCTCAGCCTGTCCTACGGCGGTGAGATGTGGATCTGGGATCCCGCCCTGAACTGGGGACTCGGCCTCGCGGGCGGGGGCGCTGGCGGCGGCGTGTGGCTCCCAGCTACCATCTGCTGGTACCCGGCCCCCGGCCACCAGACACTGGCCTACCGCGTCGATATAGCCTATGGCGCCACCGTTCAGGGCTGGACGCTCGAGCGGAGCGCCCCGCGCTACGACCTGGCGTCCTACCGGTTGACGTTCGAAGTCCCTGAGGCCCTAGACCTGGGGACGAGCCTGGGTCCGGCCGTGACCCCCCCGGAGGGAACGGCCGCCCGGCCGCCGGAGCAAGGCCGGCGACTGCTCTACGTCGAGGGACGGGCGTGGACTGACGAGGGCGTCCTAGTCCTCGGGGCTCAGGACCTCCAGGTGACCGACGGAGAAGCCGGCCCGGTCATCACGTCCCCGGCCCTCGCGGACGCGGGTCTGGCGGCCTCGGCCGAGGCCCGGTTGCTCCTCGATTTCTTCTCGGGCCTGTTCCCGGTGCCGGGCCCGGCGGAGCTCGTCTTAATCGCGAAACCCGACAGGCTCGGACGCGGATCCGGCTTCTTCCCCCCGGGCGACGGCGAAGGCCTCGTCCTGCCGGAAGCCACCCTGGCGTCGTCGTCCCTTGGGAGGCTCGCTTTCGGCGATCTGGGCGACATCCCGGGCCACGCGTTCAGTCTCCTGCGCGACGTCTCGGGCGGCGCAAAAGATCTCACCTCACCGTGGTTCGGGCGCGAGGTCCCCGAGTGGTTCGCCTCCCCGGAGGTCCGACGGGCCCTGGCGGTCAAGTCGGCCTTCCGTTCGTTCTGCCGGGCCCTGGCGGTGGGAGAGGTGCATGGCCCGGCCGACTACGAAGTTATGCTGGCCGTGGAGCGACAGCTTGGTGGCCGGGGAGAGGACGAGGACTGGGAAGCTGTCCTCGGCGCCCTGGACCGGCTCTACCGCGAGAGGGGACTGGGGGCCGTGAAGGAACTCCTCACCGAGGTCTGGTCGCCACTGTCAGCGGCCGAATTACAGCCGGAGGCGGTCCTGGAACTCACTAACAGCGCCCTAGCGGGCGACTCGGGGGAGTAGGGTGAACCTATGGCCAGAGCCCGCTACGAAATCAGATTGATGTACCGGCTCCCGGAACTCCTTGCGGTCCTCGCCGCCTGGACTCTGATCGGCGTGGCCTACGCGAACGTGATGCAGGACCTGCCTCCCGGGGCGCGGGCGAGGGGAGTCCTGGCGATGCTAGAGACGGCACTGCCCCTGGTGGCCCTCTTCGCCGTGGGACACGCCGCGAGTATCGAATGGGAGGAGCGTACCGCTGAACTCTCCCTATCCTACCGGGGAGGTTCGTTCGGCATCCTGGGGCACCGGCTCGCTATCGCCGGAGCTCTTCTCGTGGCGGTGACCATCCTGAGTGTGACGGCGTTCGCCGCACTAATGCCCGAGATGCTGAAACCCGGACAGGTGAACGCCTTTCGAGTGGGCCTGACGGCGGTCCCACCGGCTCTTCTCATAGGGTCTGCGAGCCTCTTGGCAAGTATAGTCGGAAGAGGCTACCTGGCCGGCCTGGCCGCCGGGCTCGCGCTCTGGGGGCTCGACATCCTGCTCCCGGGCAAACTGACGGGGCCGCTGTACCTCTTCCAGGCATCCCGGCCCGTCTCAGACCTGGGCTTGTCGCTGTCTGCGAACCGGATCGCGCTATGCCTGCTTGCCGCTTTGGTGCTAGGGGCCGCCTTGGTCTTGTGGTCGAGGCGCGAAAGGGTGGTGGGCTGACGGTGGGCCCTCAGGATCTCGAGTCCTCGGACGAACACCTCTTCGAAGCGGCTACGTCCGGGGACTGCGAGGCCCTTGAAAGACTCATCAGGGCCCACTACTCCCGTGTCTTCGCCTACTTGCTACGGCTTTCAGGCGACTATCACGTTGCGGAAGATCTGACGCAGGATGTCTTCTACAAGGCCTGGTTACGCCTCGAGACTTTGCGAGGAGTAGCGCCCCTCCGGACCTGGCTGTATCGCATCGCGCACAACGCCTACGTGGATCACGCCAGGTCCTGGCACCAGCGTCGGGTGAGGGCGTTGGGGAGCCTGGGCGATGAGGACGTCCTCTCCACAGCCATGCTCGAAGCCGGACAGGACGGGGAACCCGACTCGGTTGCCTCGATGGTTCAGAAGAAGCTAGAGCGAAGCCGGGCCGCGAGGCTCCTGGCCACCCTTTCCCCCGACCACCGAAGCGTCGTAGTCTTACGCTTCTACCAGGAACTGAAGCTTGAGGAGATAGCCGAGGTCCTGGGGATACCCCTCGGGACCGCCAAATCGCGCTTGCACTACGCTTTCAAGGAGCTGCGGAAGGCGGCCCTCGGCGAGGAGTGGGGGAACCCGTGCCGACCGCGCGAGCTGTCGGAGGTCGGTAGTCTGCGGTGGGCCTCGGGCGGGCGGTTGGACGCCACTCACCGGGCCGAGGGGAAGCTCACGCCGCGCGGCGGACCTGAGGAGGGAAACGGAGCATGAACAACTCTCGACGCGAGGCTCTCCGGGCAGCCATAGCGAAGGAACTCGGCTCGGTCAGCGGCGACGGAGCCTTGTTCACCGAGCCAAACGCGAGCGACCGAAGCGGGGAAGTCCGCCGCGCCTCAGGAACGGGTGCCGGCCTCGCCAGCGTGTTCGAGGTCCTCGAGGACTTCCCGCGGATAGCACCGCGAGAAGCCGCCGTGAGGGAGACGGTCGAGCTACTTCTGGCCCTGCCCGCACCGGGGGCCTTCAGGCGCAGGATCCTACCCGGAGGATTCGACCGCCGCTGGGGCTTCTGGCCGGCCCTGGCACTCATCAAGAGCCAGACAAGGGTCATGTCACCGGGCTTCTGGCTCGCGGCAGCCCTGGCGACTCTAGTCGCGGCCGCGACGACAGTGAACCTCTGGTCCGGAACCCAGGTGGGCGCCGGTTCGGTGACGGCGCTGGCGCTCCCTCTGGCGGTGGTCTCGCCGGCTGCAGCGGCGCTCAGCGTCAGTTACGCCCTCCGTTCATTCGGACGAGGTCCATGGGAAGTCGAATTGTCGTGTCCCATAACTCCGGCCGCCATGGCCGTGGGCCGGCTGGTCATCGTTGTTGCCTACGTTACAGGACTCGCTCTTGCGGCGAGCGCCGTCCTGTGGGGCGTGGCGGGCCCGTCTCGCGTCCCGGGCTCCCTCGGGGTCCTGGTAGTGACCTGGCTGGCCCCGGTGCTGTTCCTGGCGGCCCTGAGCTTCTACCTCTCGCTCCGGATCTCCCCGGTGTTCGCGTCCGCCGCGGCCCTGACCCTCTGGGGGGTCCAGGTGGTCTTTGGTCCCTGGCGGCCGGAGTGGTCGCTCCTGACCCTCCCCGGAGAGCCAGTGGCTGCTTCCTCGCTCATGATGCTCGTTCTCACTCCCATTCTCATAGCGGCATCGCTACCGGCGGCGCGGTTCGCAGCGGAACGTTGCTCAGGGAGGCCTGTGGGGTGACGAACAAGGTGAACGGCAACCCCAGTCATCCGGGAGTCCGAACTGACCCTAGCTCCAACCCCGTTCCACGACCTATTGTCCGCGACCTGGGAAAACGCTACCGCGGAGCACGGCAGCCGGCCCTGCGCGGCGTGACGGCCGAGTTCGAGGTCGGAGTGACGGTCCTCGTCGGTCCGAACGGAGCCGGGAAGACCACTCTGCTCCGGATACTGGGAGCGATACTCGCGCCGACCACGGGCGCCGTCCTGTGGCGCGGAAGGCCTGTCGACGAGGCCCCGGTGGCCTACCGTGACGTCGTGGGGTATCTGCCTCAGGACTTCCTGCCCTACGAAGAGATGAGTTCCGGCCGGTTCCTGTCCTACATCGCCGCGCTGAAGGGCATACCGCGACCGTTCGTTCCAGGCCGCGTGGCGGAAGTCCTCAGGCTGGTAGGCCTTGAGGGCGAAGCGGTAGGCCGCCCCTGCCGCACGCTGTCTCACGGACAGGTGAGGCGCCTGGGACTGGCCCAAGCTCTCCTGAACGACCCGCAGGTCCTCCTCCTGGACGAACCGACCGCAGGCATCGACCCCGAGGGACGCCTGGACCTGCTCGAGCTCGTACGCACTCACGGCGTGGGGAAGGTGGTCATTCTCAGCACTCACACCCTGGCCGACGCGGGTCAGGTCGCCGACCGTATAGCGTGCCTCGACAACGGCCGGTTGACGGCCCTCGCGGACCGGGAGGCGTTCGTGGGCGCGGCAGCCGGTCGTGTCCTTGAGGGTATCGTGACCCGCGAGGAGGGCGCCGTGCTCCAATCCCTGACGGGAACCGCGGTCACCGAGCGGGTGCCGGTGGGGGAGGATCTCCTCAGGATCAGGCTTGTCGCCCTTCCCGGTGTCGTGGCTCAGACTGCGGGGGCCTGCATTCCGAGGACCGGTGGGAACCTCGTGTCCCGCTGCCGCCTCCGCGGGGGACTGGCACAAGCCGAGCCCGGCCTCGAGGACGCCTACGTCTACCACCGTCTCGCCTCGGGAACCCATCCCGGCATCTGGGCCGCCCCAGGCACCGTACGATGAAGGAACCCGGTTGCCCTCGGAGTATACCTCGGTGACCTTTCGCGCCACGAAGCATCACCGGGCGTCCGATGGGGGAGTCCGACATGCCGTCGACCTTCAGAGCCCCGCGCCACCGCGACTTCCACTCTTTCTGCAGCGAGATACCGGGAGTAGGAGGAGACCTCCACGGCGTCCACTTTCAGAGCGCTCCGCCACTCTAGCTACCGGATGTTCTGGTCCGCCCAGATGGTCTCACTTCTTGGGACCTGGATGCAGGTAACGGGCCAGGCTTGGCTCGTCTTGACGATGACCGGCTCCGCCTTCAGGCTCGGGGTCATCTCCACGGTCCAATGGACTCCGGTCCTGTTGTTGTCGCTGTACGCCGGAGTAGTGGCCGACCGTTTCCCCAAGCGCAGGATTCTGATAGTGACCCAGTCAGGCATGTGTCTTCTCGCCCTGACGGTCGCCTGGCTGACACTATCGGGGCGCGTTGAGTACTGGCACCTGTTAGTCGCCGCGGCCCTTGTGGGAACACTCCAGGCTTTCGACTTCCCGACCAGACAGGCTTTCACTGTCGAGATGGTGGGGCGGGACGATCTCCTCAACGCCATCGCCCTCAACTCCAGCATCTTCAACCTGGCCCGGGTGGTCGGCCCGGCCGCGGCCGGGCTCGTCATCGAGACCTTCGGAATCGGGTGGGCGTTCCTCCTCAACGGCGTAAGCTACTTCGGGGTCCTCTATGTCCTGGCCGTCATGCGCGTCCCCGATAGGATCAGGGCGAGGGAGGACAAGGCCATAGCCGAGATACGGGCAGGGCTCGGCTACATCGGACGGACACGCGTGGTCCTGGGCCTCATGGTCCTCATCGCGCTGGTCTCGGTGTTCGCTCTCAACTTCAACGTCCTTGTGCCTCTCCTGGTGCGGAACGTGCTGGGGGGTGAAGCCAGGGAATACGGCTTCATGATGTCAGCCATGGGCGTCGGGGCCCTTACGGGGTCCTTGAGCCTGGCCACCTTCGGCGCGAAGGGCCGTGAAACGAGACTGGCTCTCGCGGGGGTCCTCGTCTTGGGCCTCAGCCAGCTGGGTCTGGCGGTCATCACGGGGTGGACGCTCTCGGCCGCGGCCCTGTTCGTCTGCGGCGCGGCAATGGTCACGTTCGCCACATCCTCCAACACTGCCATCCAGCTCACAGTTCCCGACGAACTCAGGGGCAGGGTCATGAGCGTCCACAGCCTCGTCTTCATAGGGGTGACGCCTCTCGGGGCGTTCATCACCGGCTCCCTGGCGGAGTATCTCGGGTCGTCGGTCACCTTCGGGGTGGCCGGGGCTATCGCCATTCTTACCGGCCTGGGAATCCGGGCGTCCGGGCTGCTGCGGGCTACCACCGCGGCGGACCGAACCGAAGCGTCCCCGAGGCCCGCAGGCCGGGCCGGAGCAACTGACGGCCGCGGCTCTTGAAGTTGGCGCTCGTCAGCCGAAGGTGATGCCGTCTAGGGGGCGAATTGCGGAAGACACCCGCCATGCCCGGCAATTCTACGAAACAGGTGACCCTATAACGTGTCAACCAAAGGTAAGGTCCGCGGCGGGACGCCGGTAAGGGTCAGAATGGCCCCCAGCCCCACCGGGCCCGTCCACGTAGGGAACCTCCATACCGCCCTGTTCAACTGGCTTTTCGCGAGAGGCCGGGGCGGGAAGTTCGTGCTCCGTTTCGAGGACACCGACCGTGAACGCTCCGAAGCCGGATTCGAACGTCTCATTTTCGAGGAGATGCGGTGGCTCGGTCTGGATTGGGACGAGGGACCCGACGTGGGCGGCCCCTACGGACCTTACAGGCAGTCGGAGCGGCTACCCCTCTACAGGGAATACGCGGAGAGGCTCCTGGGCTCCGGCCACGTCTACCCCTGCTACTGCACCCAGGAGGAGCTCGACGCCGAGCGGCGTGAGGCCCAGAAAGCCGGACGAGCCTACAAGTACGGTGGGCGCTGCCGCCGGCTGGACAGGGCGGGACGGGCGGCCATGGAGAGTGAGGGCCGGGCGCCGGCCCTGAGGTTCGCGGTGCCGGAAGGACAGGTAATCGGCATCGACGACCTCATCCGCGGCCGCATCGACTACCCTACCGACTCCATCAGCGACTTCATCATCGTCCGGCCCAACGGGATGCCGCTCTACAACTTCGCGGTTGTCGTCGACGACATCACCATGGACATCACCCACGTCATCCGGGGTGAAGGGCACATCTCCAACACGCCGGTCCAGTGCCTGCTCTACGACGCTCTAGACGCGGAGCGGCCCGCGTTCGGACACGTGGGGCACATCCTCCTGCCCAGCCGCGAGAAGATGGCGAAGCGCGCGGGGAACGCCTATGTGGGCATGTACCGGGAACAGGGTTTCCTTCCCGAAGCCGTGGTGAACTTCATGGCCCTGCTTGGCTGGACTCCCCCGGACGGCCGTGAGTTCCTCTCTCTGCGGGAGATCGTCCGGGAGTTTTCCATCGACAGGGTGACCAAGGCCCCGTCGGTTTTCGATCATGACAAACTGACGTGGATGAACGCCAATTACATCAGGCGCCTGAGCGAGCGCGAGCTTGCCGAGAGATGCCTGCCCTTCCTGAAGGACGCGGGTCTCGTCTCGCGGGACCTCACGCCGGACGGTGGGAGAGAGGAAGACAGGCCCCCGGCTCCTCCGGGCATGGTGCGTTCAGACTTCGCCCGCGTCACATGGATTGTTTCGCTAGAACAAGAGCGCGTCCAGACGCTGGCCGAGATCGTGCCGGCCACCGAGTTCTTCTTTCGCCGGGAGATCGACTATGAGAAAAACGCGGTGACGGCCTTGCGGGCGCCAGGGGTCCGGGACGCGCTCGCCAAGGCCCTCGCTGAATTCGAAGCGTGCCCGGAGTGGCTTCCCGAGACGCTGGAGGCCGCCGGCCGGCGTGTCGTCTCGGACCTCGGCCTGTCGCCGAAAGAGGTGTTCCAGCCGGTGCGGGCGGCGATCACCGGGCGGTTGGCAAGCCCGCCTCTCTTCGACACGATGGCCGCCCTCGGACGGGAGTTGTGCCTGGCCCGGTTGGCCAGGGCCGTCTCCAACAACAGCTCGGAGGTGAGCTAGAGTGGCTCGGGTGAACATCATCAAGCCTGGACGCGTGGCTGAGCCCTTTACGGCCCGCTCGCTGGCCTGGGGGGCGGTCCTCGTCGCCCTGGGAATCCTTCTGCCTGTGCTCTTGCACCCGTTCGGCCTCGGACTCGTGCTCCTGCCCATGAACTTCGTCGCGTTGCTTGCCGGATGTGTAGCGGGGGCGTGGACAGGCGCCGCGGTAGGCGTCGTGACGCCCCTTCTGAGTGCCCTAGTCACGGGTATGCCGCCCTTGGCTCCCTTTCCGGTCGCCCAGCTGATGGCGGTTGAACTGGGCCTGTATGGCATGGCCACCGGACTTCTCTACTCCCGGCTGAAGGCAGGCGTCGTCCCGGCCGTCGTCGGCGGAAACCTGGCCGGAAGGCTGGCCTACGGGCTCGTCGGCTTCTATCTCCTTCCTCTCATCGGCCTGGAGCGAGTGCCGCTCCTGTTCCCGCTGACAGGCGCGGTGGTAACCGGATTACCCGGCCTCGCGGTCCAGGTGGTCCTCATCCCGGCGCTGGTCGTGGCCATCGAGCGCCACGTGGGCACGGGACTCCGACCCCGCGGCTCTCACCCGCGGTGGCTTTGGGGACGGCGGTAGGGCCGGGGCATGGTATCCAGACTTGCCTTCCGGTTGTTCGGCACGGCCACGCGAGGCTCGCAGACCTCTAGCCTTCCGGGACCGCGGCGGACAACCCCCGCGTTGAGAGCACGCCCCACCTCCTCTCGTAACTGCCGCTTCTCCTTCACGCCGAGTTGTGTGGAGGCGGTGCGACGCAGCTGATCTCGGATGGGCCCGTCGGCGCTTGTCTTTCCGGGGGACTTGATTCGACCACGATCGTCCGGCTGATGAACGAACTTCTCGAGGAAAAGGACCGGGACGCGCGGTCCCTCGGGACGCGTCTTGAGACCTTCTCGGCCCTGTTCGACAACAACCCCATCGATGAGAGGAACTACGTGGCGGAGGCCGTGGCCGGCACCCAGGCCGTCACGACGTATGTCCACCCGGCCCCGCGCGACATGGTGGAGGAACTTGCGGAGTTCGTCTGGCACCAAGAGGAACCCACGGTGAGCACGGGCCCCTACGCTCAATGGTGCGTCATGCGCGGGGCCTCGTCAAAGGTAAGGGTTCTCCTTGACGGGCAGGGCGGGGACGAACTCCTGGCGGGGTAGCCGTGCCTGTTGCGCTACGAGGACAAGAACTCCATGGCCTTCTCCATGGAATCCCGCGTGCCGTACCTCGACCAGGAACTTGTCGAGCACATACTCGCCCTGCCCGAGGAGGCGATAATCCGGGGCGGGTGGAGCCGGCACATCTTGAGAGAGGCGATGGCCGGACTCCTTCCCGAGAGAATCCGCCGGCGACTCTGGAAGGTCGGCTTCACCACCCCGGAGTTCCGGTGGCTCCAGAACCGCAGGGCGGTGTTCACGGGCCTCATGGTGAGCCCCCTCTTCCAGAGCAGGCCGTACTGGAACGCGGACAAGGTGCTCGACGCCTTCCGGCGGGCGCGGGGCAACTCGAGAACTCCATGTTCTTCTCGAGGGCCATCAACACCGAGGCGTGGCAGCGAACGTTCTTCCACCCCGACGGATCCGTCCGCCGCAGGCCTCCCTCGTCTTTCGTGGAAGCGGGGGACTCGGGTTGGGCCGTTGGGCCGCTTGGCGACGTGGCCGCTAGGCCGAATCCCGGGAAGCACGTGTTCGCTACGGCCCGAGGCCGAGTCTTCACCCGCTTGCCCTTGCGCACGGACCTCGTACGAGCCGGAGACAACCTGACGGAGGTGGCCCTGAAGGCTCTCGACCGGAACGGCTGGACCTCCCTGCGGGACGGAGACATCGTGGCCGTCTCCGAGAAGGTGGTGGCCATCTCGCAGGGCAGGTCGTTCCCGCTGGAGAGAATCCACCCGTCGTGGCCCGCCCGGCTCCTGTCCTTGGCCAGGGAGCGGAGCAGACCCCGCTCGCCCTGCTACGACCGGTCGCGCCCGAACATCCTGCCAGGGACGTGGGCCTCGACGCGGACCGGGTCGCGGCCGTCGCCGGTCGCTGGCGGGTCCCGACCGGGTCCTGGGGGGAGCCGGCGCGAGCCCATTCCTCAAGAGGGCATTTCCGGATTTGGCGAGTGCTTGGCAGGAATCCACATACCTTTTCGCATAATTCAGTAAACCCGAGGCGCATAGCCAGGAACGCCCGCCAGGGAGCTCCCGTAGGTGCGGACCGCCCGGGCGGATAGGAGGTAACACATGGTGCAACGGCTAGCCAACAAGAGGTTGTCCCTTATCATCGCCCTGGTGGTTCTCACGGGCTTGGCGGCCATGCCGCTGGCGGGATGCAAGAAGGGGGGAGTGGCCGTCGGGGAACTCGCGGTCACGTGCCAACCTCACCCGGGGTTGTTCACTCTCTTCGCCGGCCTCAACATGGGCGGCTACGACCTGGAGACGGGCGAGAGCATGCACCCCCTGCGGACTAGAGTCAGGGAGGCCCTGGCCTCCGCCGACCCGGCCCTCTTCACTCCCTTCGCCAGCCTTCTGTCCCAGGCGCCACCGGAGAACCTCGCTCTCATGATGGTGAGGGACATAGGCGGTCCACCCGGCTTCTCCTACGACCTTAGCCGCGGGCTGAGAGAGGAAGGCTCCGCGGCCTGCCGCGCGCTATGGGCGGCAGCGGCGGAAGGCCTATGGGAGGACGTCTCGGAGGACCTCAACGCCATAGCCGACACTCTCGCCGCGTCCGGGGCACAAGCTGTGAGGGACGTCCTGGCCTACTGCCACGAGGAGACCAGCGCTCTCCGGGAGGTGCGTATCCTTGTCATCCCGCTCGCCTCTCAGGATTTCGTCTGCAGCTACCTCGACGACCGAGCTTCCATGGGCTGCATAGTGCTGGGCGCCGCGGACACGGAGCGGCCCACGACGGTCCTACACCAGTACACCCGCCTGTATTTCGGTGACGATCTTTTCCGGCAGATGGAGCTCGACGGCAAGCTCTCGCCCTTCGTGGCGGTCCGGGACAAGGCGAAAGAAGTGCCTCTCATCAAGCAATCATATGGCTCGCTCCAGGGCTTCGTCCAGGACTGCCTGATCCGCGCCCTGGTTCTCAGGGTCGGCGGAGGTGACGAAGCCGCGGTGGAGGCCGAGTATGACGCGGGCTTCACCCTGACCCCCGCATTCTACGAGGCCCTCGGGCAGTTCGAGGCGTCGTCCGAGACTCTCCTAGAGGCCCTTCCGGACATCCTGGCGGCGGTGGACGCCGGCGCCGTCCTGACGCGCATGGAGAGCGACCCGCCCGGGGCGCAATAACCAGCCCTCCGCATCGAGCAACCAGACGGTCCGACTAGGGGCGCTCCACCCGGGGCGCCCTTCGTTCCCCTGCCCATTCATTCACGCCTTCCCGTCCCTCCTCACATCTCTCGAGGCAGCTATGCCAGTGTTTCCTCTTGCCCGGGCTGAAGGTGAACACCCAGCGGCCAGAGAAACCGGGAGCCGTGCCGAACATCAGGACGCTACTCTCGCGGGTGATGGGCGTACCACGGGACCCGGGCTCGGGGGCGCCGGCTGCCATGTCCGCGCGGGCGCCGAGCCAACCGGCGTCCGGCGCCGTCTCCGCGCGGGCCGGACTTGCGGCCCTCGCGCTGGTGACGCTCGTCTGCGTGCCTTGGGCCGCAGCCGAGGCGGCCACCGAGGCGTCTGGTCGCGAGCAGATCGCCGGGCCGGCCCAAGTAGTCCGGTCCGTCGCGACCGATCAGAAGGTTGTCGCCCTGACGTTCGATGCCGGCTCGGACGCGGGGCACACCCAGGTCATCCTGGACATCCTCCGCGAACAAGGTGTCCGGGCCACGTTCTTCCTCACGGGGCAGTGGATTGACAGCTACCCGGACCTGGCCCAGGCCATAGCTTCCGGGGGCCACGACGTCGGCAACCACACCTACACCCACCCCCACATGACCGGACTCGACGAGGAGGAAATCCAGGAGCAACTCACTCTCACCGAGGACAAGGCCGTGGCCGTGTCCGGCAGAAGCCTCAAGCCCTACTACCGTCCTCCGTTCGGCGAGCACGACGACAGGGTCGGCCGGCTGGCCGCCGCCGAAGGCTACCCCCAGGTCGTGATGTGGTCAGTCGACTCCATGGACTGGAAAACAATACCGGCCGACGAGCTTGTCAGCCGCGTCGTGGACAACGTCGCCCCCGGCGGCATAGTCCTCATGCACGTCGGTTCTCAGACCAACGAACCCGAGGCCCTGCCGCGGATTCTCGGGGAACTGGCCCGCAAGGGCTACCGGTTCGTCACTTTGTCGGAGCTCCTGGCCCTCGCGGAACCCGCGGGCGGAACCGTGTCCTACACGGTCGCCCCGGGAGACACCTTGTCCTCGATAGCCAGGCGTTACCACGTCAGCGTGTCCTCGATCATCGAAGCCAACGCCATCCGGGACCCGGACACGCTCCAGGCGGGAGCCGTGCTCATCATACCGGTGGCAGGCGGGAGCGGGGGGAACCCTCCGTCCGGCGGTGACCCCGGGACCGGCGGGCCCGGCCCGGGCGAGGACCAGGGCGGCTGGGGAAAGGACGATCCCGGCGGCAACCAGGGCTCCCCGCGGGGCATCCTCGGCTGGCTCGCGCGGACCTGGACGGCCCTGAACCGGTTCTGGGGCGCCGTGTGGGGACTCCTCAGGCGGCTCGTACCGGAAATCTAGGAGCGACCCGAACGTGCGGCCGTGAGTTCGGGTACATTCTTGAGCAAGGCCTCGAGCACGCGAAGCACGGACGCCTTGAGTTCCTCGGTCCCGAAGGCCGGCCGCCATTCACGCCACAGCTCGTCGCTGACGACCAGCACGTTGGCCACGGACAGTGACCGGAAGCGGCCCAGGGCGTACATCGCCGATGTCTCCATGTCTACTCCCACCACGCCGGCTTCCCGGTACTTGTCGATCTTCCAGATGAACTCGCGATAGGGAGCGTCGGTCGTCCAGTGCGGGCCGCGTGCGACCTCCATGCCGGCCCGGCCGAGAACCGCCTCCAAGAGGCCCGCCAGGACCGGATCGGGTCCCACCTTCACGTCCGGAGGAATGTAGTGGAAGGACGTCCCTTCCTCGCGGACGCACTCGCCCGGAATGATGACCGAACCGACCGGCGCTTTCTCCTGCAAGCTCCCCGACAGCCCGACGCCGATGAACCTGCGGGCTCCGGCGGCGGCCAGGTCCTCCATTTCAGCCACGGTCCCGGGGGCCCCTAGCGGGAACGTGACGAGGGAGACCCCGGCTCCCCCAACCTCGCCCGAGTAGAGGATGGGATGGGACGCCGAGCCGTAGGGCCAATCCTGCGTGGGGCAGGCCCCGGAGGCTCCGACCAGGTACTCGGTCACCCAGTGGAACCAGGTGCCGATCACCAGTGGGGAGACTCCGAAGTCCTCGAGGCTCGCCGGGAGGCCCCTCCGGGCGCGCTCGCGGAGGCAGTGCTCCAAGTACATCAGGGGGGTGAAACGGACCCTCTCGCCGTCATCGCCAGCCGAATCAGCGCCTGCCCGGCTCAACCCAGCCACCTCCGAGAGACGTTCAGCGCCAGGAGACGCGGGTTCGGACCCCACTCGACCACGGTGAGCCCGCAGTTATCGATGTAGAGCGAGTCCAGGTGCTGACCTGTGAGTCCGAGGACATGGGACACGAGTGCCCTCACCGGTCCACCGTGGGTCACCACGCCCACGGTTTGCGCCGGGTGCTTCTCGGCGAGCTCCGTCGCGGCCTGGGTGACCCTGGCGACCATGTCGCGGAAACTCTCGCCGCCGGGCGCCGTGGTCCCCACCGGGTCTCGCTGGTCCGCCTCCCACCAATCGGGGTAGAGTTCCCGCAACTCTGCGATTGTGTACCCCGCCAAGGCCCCGGCGTCGAACTCACGCCACCTGTGGTCCGGCGAGACGGACAGGCCTTTGGGGAAGCATTCCGCGACGATGCGCGCCGTCTCGAGAGCCCGCCCGAGATCCGAGCTGTAGAGCGTGCCCAGGGGTAAGCGCGATATCCAGGTGCCAAGCTCCAGGGCCTGTCCGCGGCCGTGGTCGTTCAGGGGCACGTCGAGTTGGGCCTGCCATCGCCGCTCGCGATTCCAGTCGGTCTGGCCGTGGCGTATCAAGTACAAGGTGACCATGGTCTCAGTTATTTGCCTGTTCGCCCGGGGTTCCCTCCAGACGAGCGCCGGAACCGGCGCCCCAGCCGCCTTCAGACCCGCGGGTGCGCCCGCGCGCCCGGGACCGCACACCGTACCGAGACAAGGGACCAAGACAAAGGACCAACACAAAGGGGCAGGTCCCTTGACCTGCCCCTTCGCCCATCCCCGTTACACCGGCCCGACGGCTGGCCCGGGGGCCTGTCGCCAGGCTAGCGCTCTCCGGGGATGACAGACGTGGCCTTGCGCACGCCATCACCCCCCTCCGAGTTCGTGTTCGCGGGCCGGCACCGCGTACCAAGCATAGCCCGGGGCTACCGGTCTTTCAGCCCACAAAACGAGATGACTCGTTCTTTCCTCCAGGCCCCGTGGCAGCCAGGATCTTGCGGATTGAGTCGTGGCCCAGGTGGAACTCGGCCATAAGCTGTTCGATGGTCGCCCCCTGGGCCTTGCGACGCCTGATGGCTTCGTTGCGGCGGGCCAGGTCTCTCCTGGCTCCGCTCCTCTCGCCCCAGCCGATCCGTTCGCCGGGGCGGGGGACGTAGAGCTGTGTCCCCGGGGCGTACTGCTGGAGCTCCGCCAGAAGATCCGGGGGCAGGACCTTCGCGGCGTTTCTGTAACGGGACAACTCGACCAGGCCTCCTCGCGCCTACAAAGCAAGAGCCGCGGGGCGACGCCCCGCGGCCGGCCTGGCTAGAGGGATTTCAGGCGGCTCTGGAGGGGGCGCGCCGGGAAGACGCTCGACTTCTCGACCTCATCCTCACGGCACCCCACCTCCTCGAACAAGATTCTGACTGTATAACCATAACCCCTCAGACCGTCCAGGGTCAAGTAGTGCAAGAAGGACGACAGTACTAGGTAGAAGGTATCAAGGAGTGGGGGGGACCGGGGAGAAAACTCCCGTCCGTGCACCCTGTCCGGTTGGAGGAGACGCTCATGCCGCTAGCACAGGAAGATCTCGCCGGCTTCACGGCACACGTCCGGAAAGCCATGTTCGACGGAGCCCGGACCCACCGCTGGCCGGATAACTTCACCAACCTGTGGCCGAACATAACCCCCGAGTACCGCTTCCAGCACACGCTCCACGTACTGAAGTTCGTCGAGATGCTGCAGCGGGAGGACGGAGGAGACCTGGAGGTTCTGCAGACTTCGGCGATCTTCCACGACGTCTCCCACTTCTCATGCCACTACGACGTTCACGGCCGGGTCTCGGCCGAGATGGCCAGAACCTACCTCGTGGAGCGCGGGCTGGACTCGACTTTCGTGGACCGGGTCTACCAGACCATCGACGACCACGCCTCGGACAAGCCTCCGTCCTACTACCTCACCGACGCGCCGGTCGAGTCAATCATCCTCATCGAGGCGGACCTGGCCGACAAACTCGGGCCGAACGGCGTAGTGACCCACCTCCTCCTGTCAGGCTACAACAGGCGTCTCTGGCAGGCCACCAACGAGGCCCTGGAACGTTTCGTCATCGGGCGTGGCGAGAGAGCTCTCTCGTCCGGCAAGATCAGGTGGACGCCGGCCGGTCGTCGCCTCATCGAAGAGCGGCTGGCCTGGGTCAGACGCTTCCTGGGGGAGATACGAGAGGATATCGCCTGCGTGTTCTAGAGGTCCGTGACACCGCGAGACCGGGGGAGGGGATGTGGGGGTTGGATCTCGGGTCTCTCGTCGGGCGCGGGAAGCGTGCCGACGTCCACGCCTACGGCGATGGCCGCGTCCTAAAGCTCTTCGTCGACGGGACCGATTCCGGGGAGGCCGCCGGTGAGGCTGAGGCGACCAAGGTCGTCCACGACTTGGGCCTGCCGGCTCCGGCGTGCTTCGGGACTGTGACCGTCGGGGCGCGGCCCGGCATTGTCTTCGAACGGGTGGACGGCCCTACCATGCTTGCGGACTTCCTGGCCCGTCCCTGGCGGACTCTTGCAGTTGCCAGGCAGATGGCCGAGCTGCACGCGGTCATACACGGTGCCGTCATCTCCGACCGCTACCCGAGCCAGCGTGAGGCCGTGAGGCGGAAGATACTGGCGGCCGGGAGACTCGATGAGAACCTGAGAGACGCCGCGCTCAAGGCCCTGGCGGCCCTTCCCGACGGAGACCGCGTCTGCCATGGCGACTTCCACCCGGGTAACGTGATACTCGGCCCACGGGGTCCCGTGGTCATCGATTGGCAGGACGCCAAGCGAGGCAACCCGGCGGCCGACATCGCCAGAACGGTCCTGCTCGCCCGGCACGCCCCGCTCCACTTCCCGCCAGGTCCTCACAGGGTCGTCCTGACGCTCCTGACCCGCCTCCTCGTCACCGGCTACCTGAGATACTACTCCCGGCTGAGGCCCCTCCGGCTCTCGGACGTCAGGGCATGGCTCCCGGTGCTGGCCGCCGCGAGGCTACGTGAGGGGTTAGAGGTCGAGGAGACCGCTCTTCTACGGCTCGCCGGCCTACTCGCCGGCCGGGATCCCACCTGCCGGCCCGAATGACGCAAAACAGGCATTTGGCGTCACTGTCAGAAGGGTTTCCCGCTGCTTCTCAAACCTGCTGCTCTTAGAGGTAACGCACCTGGTGCTTCTTCACGTGCCTCTTGAGCTCTTCGTTGTCCCTTACTCCCGCGTAGAGCATGGTCGTGTCCAAGGACTCGTGACCCGCCAACTTCTGGACTTCCCTGGGGTTGGCGCCGCTGATGAGGAGCTGAGTCACCCACGTTGCCCTCAGCTTGTGCGGCGTGATCTTCTTGTCGAGGCCGGCGGACTGGGCAAGCCCTCTGACGATGCGCTGGATCTGCACGTGGGAGAGCCGCCCCTTGTTGCGGCTGACGAACAGCGGCTCCCCGTCGGGATCGGCCGGGACCTCCGGCCGAACCTTGAGGTAGGCCTGGACGTACTCTACGGCTTCGTCCGACGGCGGGACGATACGCTCCTTGTCCCCTTTTCCGACTACGCTGAGCCAGCCGTTCATCATCGCTTCGCGCCAGGTATCGAGGTTGAGGGACACGAGTTCGCTGATGCGGAGCCCTGAACCCAAGAGCAGGGTCAAGAGGGCCATGTCCCGAGCTTTCCGGAAGCTCTCGAACTCCGTCGCCGGCTCGCGCTTCCAGACCTCCAGAATCAGCCTGGACCCTTCGTCGAGCTCGAGGAAGACTGGAGAGCGGCGGGGGCGCTTCTGGGTTGAGACGTGCGCGGCGGGGTTTTCACCGTCGCTGATCACTCTCGCGCCGACCATGAACTTGTAGAGACCCTTGATGGCGGCGAGGACCCGGTTTCTTCCCGCCGCCGAGTAGCGGCGCCCGTCCTTGCGGACCAGCCCCGAGAGGAACTCCTCGATGTCGGCTCTCGTAATGTCCTCGGGGTCGCTCCTGCCGGTCGTCACGGCCCAGTGCAGGAAGAGCCCCAGGTCCCGCCGGTATTCCTCCCGGGTAGCGGCCGAGAGCCTGAGGGAGCCCAGATAGCGTTCCACATGGTCCGCGAGGGCCACGTCCTGTACCTCCTCGCCACCCCGTTCGACCCGCCCCCACACAAGCCCTTCACGCCTCCGCTTGGGCGCCCGCGCTAAAAGCGTCGTTCCACGCGAGCCGGCCGGACTGGCTTCAGGCTCGAACGTGGGCCTTGTCTCGCCACCGGCTAACGATGAGTGCGGCAGCGGGCCCTCCCTACCTCCCCTCCCCTGCGCGAACACCAGTTCGTACCTTATTCTCGCGGCATCCCTGCGAGCGGCTATCCCGCGGCGAGTTGTTCGCCGATTCCGCCCTCCTGAGCGTCCTGCCGCCCGGCCGCGGAAGAAGAGCCGCCTTTCGACCCCTCCCCCACGCGACCGCTACGCCCGGTGCTGCCGGTAGGGCGGGAAACGGGAACGGGGATGAGCCGTCCGTCGGGTGCGCTACGCGCGGCGACGGCATACTTGTAGGTGCCTCGATCTTTGATTTGGATTCGCATTGCTACGAACCTCCTCATAGTCCGAGTCCGGTCTCGGGTCAAAGGTTCTCCACGGGCGTCTCCATCGCCGGAGAACCGGGCGAACACGTGTTCGCTTCCCCTATTCTAGTTGCCGCCACAGGCCTAGTCAAGAGCTACGGGCGAACAATTGTTTGCCTTTCGACCGCCAAGCCCCTATAATGGAGGCGACCAGAGGAGGTGCGTGAGTGCCGTCCCTTACGTCGAGGCAGAAGCAGATACTCGAGTTCGTCAAGAAGTACATGCGGGAGAAGGGTTATCCCCCGTCGGTCCGGGAGATCGGGGAGAACGTAGGCCTGAGTTCCAGTTCGACCGTCCACGGGCATCTGTCGAGGCTCGAGGAGAAGGGCTATCTCCGCCGCGACCTCTCCAAGCCTAGGGCCATCGAGCTCCTCGAGGACGAGGAGCGGGCCGTCCAGAAGCACCGGCTGGTCAACGTCCCGCTCGTCGGCCGAGTCACCGCCGGGGAGCCGGTGCTGGCCGTCCAGAACATCGAGGACTACGTCCCGCTGCCGAGAGACCTCGCCGGCGGAGAGGGCTCCTTCCTTCTCGCGGTCCGGGGCGACAGCATGATCGGCGCGGGTATCAACGACGGCGACCTGGTCATCGTCCGGCCGCAACACTCCGCCGACGAGGGAGACATCGTGGTGGCCATGATCGAGGACGAGGCCACGGTGAAACGTTACTATCGCACCAGAGGGGCCGTGAGACTGCAACCGGAGAACCCCGCCCTGGAGCCGATTATCAGCCGCGACGTTACCATCCTCGGCAAGGTCATCGGGCTCATCCGCCGGTTCTAGTCCCGTCACCGGGCAGAGCCGGACCCTTTCCTCGGACGGACGGGTCCCGTCCCGCTCCGTCCGGTCTCAGCCTACGGGTTGGACCAGTCGAGCAGGCGCACCACCATCGTCGCGGCCTCGGCCCGGGTCGCGAGTCCGCCCGGGCGGAAGGTGTAGCGCCCGTCCGGTTCCAGGCAGCCCACGACGATGCCCTCACTGACGGCCACGGCTACGTGGCCGGGTTGGGTCCATGAGCCCGCGTCCGCCCACCGCCGCCCGCCGAGTTCCGTTTCCCCGCCGTAGACGGGGACCACCCGCGCACGGGCTTCGTTGTCGAGCCCCATCGCTCGCACGGCCATGACCGCTATCTCCTCGCGGGTTATCTCACGGTCGGGCTCGAAGCGGAGGCCGGGATAGTCCTCGAGCCTGACGATACCAGCCGCCACGGCCGGGCCGAGGTAACCCTGGGTCGCCACCCAATGACCGCCGCTGTCGGCGAAGCCACCGTCGTTACCCGGGTCAAGAGCCGTACCCGTGGCTTTCGCCAGCATCTTGACGAACGCGGCGCGGGTCAGCCGGGCCTCCGGGCGGAACGTCCCGTCCGGGTAGCCGGACACCACGCCCATTCCGGCCAGGCGGGAGATGGCCGCCTCGGCCCAGTGCCCGGACACGTCATAGAACAGCCAGGCCGCCCGGTAAAGCCTCTCCACGAGCTCGAGCGGCACGTGAGTCACGCCTCCGATGTCTCTTACCGGGAGAGGTAGAACCACCGGTAGGCCGTCCACCCATGCGACCGCGCTCCCCTGCGTCGCAGAGGCCACGTGGCCGTCAAGCGACCAGTAGGTCCTGCCCGCCTCCGGTACACGGAACGGCGCGGCTCCGATGAGCTCGAAGGCGTTCTCACCGACCAGCACAGGGCCATCAACGTGTCTCAAAGCCGGGACACTGCCCTTCCCGCCCGGGAGTAGAGCGGTCGCGCCGCTCAAGGCCACGCCCTGACCGGCGGGGAGCTCCACGCCCCCAAGCCTGTACTCGTCGCCCTCGGAGGTCACGATAAGAAGGTCGGACAATCCCGCCGTCAGGCCCACCGGCACCCTGCATGAGAAATCCGTTGGCGACGATATTGAGAGGTCACGGACGGGCAAGTCCCCCAGGAACAGCCTGATGCCGGAGCGGACGGCGAGACCTCTCACGGAGAACCTGACGGTCTCTCCGGAAGGCGTCCAGCTCCACCAGGGACGAGGTCCGACCTCCAACTGGCCGGAGCCCGTCGTGAACGACCAGGTGCGGCGGAAGGTCTCGGGCCCGCCGCCCCGGTCCACAACACCGGCCACGGCGACGCTGTACGTCGTGTAGGGTTCGAGGGGCTGGGCGGGTACTAGCGCCACGGTGTCGGTAAGCCGGTCGTCGTTCGCCGGAGAGAAGGTGAGGGTGGTCACCTGCCTACCCGCCGGGTCCGTGAGCGCCGCCGAGGTCAGCGACAGCGAGACCGGTTCGGGGAAGAACGTGACCGACACGGTATAGCCGACCGGACCCTCCGTGCCCGGGTAGAGCCTGAACGGGTCAGGACTCTCCAGCCCGTTCCAGCTCGTCGATACCCCCGTCTGGCCAGGGAAGGGCCATTCGACGACGGCCCGCTCTGTCACCCTCTTGAGGTCCACCGCGCAGTCGAGGACGTCGACGACCCTGGTGTCCCCGGCGTGGCCGTACCCCATGCGGGACACGTGGGGGTTCACCAGGAGGAGCCGGTGGTAGAGGCTGGCCATCCAGGCGTCTACGGCCAGCTCGGCCTTGCCCTTGTAGGCGACGACCTCGCCGACCGCCCTGTCGGGGTAGCCGAAATAGGTGGCGCGGTCGGCCGCGCTGACCCCGGTGAACCGCGCCCTACCTGGCGTCTCGACATGCGCGTCGGCCTGGGCGTGATGGGCCACGTAGCTTGCGTGGCTGGCCGCTGCGACCCCCAAGGACGGGTCGTAGGCCAGCTCGGGAAGCGCGCCGGCTATCCGGTGAGCGTTGACGCGCGACAGAGCGTGGAGGCACTCCGGGTCCGGCTCGGGCAAGGCCGAAAGGGCCGTCGCCGCGACGGTGAAGTCGAACTCGGTCTCGATAGGCTCGTAGTAGTAGCCTGCCAGGGCGGGCCTGAACTCCACTATCAGCCTGACGCGGTGGGGTCCGGACGCCAGGGGTGCCGGCGGGACGTAGACGACCCTTCCGGTTGTCGAGTCCCATCGCGCCGGGACAGGCGCACCGTCCAGCCACATCTCGGCCCTGATGAAACCGTCTCCAGGGTCGATCACGAAGGTCTGGCCGATGAGCGGGGTCCGAAACCCTATCTCACCACGCGGGAAGGGCTCGTAGATGCTGACCCGGGCCTTAGCCGCCTGGGATAGGGCGGCCAGAAGCAACAGGACGAAGATAGCCAACCGAAGCAGTGATTGTCTTGACATGCGGTACTCCCGGTGTTGGAAAGTTTCCGTGCCGGATACTGCCCGGATAGAGGGGTTGTGATTTCTAGGCGGGGATGGTTCGGACCTGCGCTCTTACGTCACTCGGAAGACAAAAAGCACAATCATGGTCAAGCCGATGGCCGCCTTGAGGACCATGCCGCCCATTACTCCGACCACCGTGGCTACTCCGACCCGGACGGCCTGATTGGCGGTACGACCGGACGCCACCTCCCCTGTTATCGCGCCCACGAACGGGCCGACGATGAGCCCGAGCGGTCCGAGCGCGAACAGGCCGACGATGCTACCCAGAGCCGCGCCGACGATGCCGGCGCGTGACGCCTTCACCCTCCGGGCGCCGACGGCCCCGGCGAGGTAGTCCGTGGCCATCGCCAGGAGGGCAAGGCCGAACATGGCCGCGACGAAGTCGGGCCCGATCACCTGGAAGTGGTCGTACAGGCCGTATAGGAATATCCCGAGGAAAATCAGGCCGGTTCCGGGGAGAACCGGAAGGAAGGTGCCTACCAGCCCCAAGAGCATCAAGAGGATGACTCCCGCTAAAACCAGAACCTGCACGGCTCCTCCCCTCCCCTCCACCCCACAACTCTATTCCGAATTGGGGGCGACCACAACGCCTATGTGGCCTTCGCGCCAGAGCTCCACCGCGCCGAGCAGGACCGCGACCTTCAGATGACTCTCGTAGAGCCCGCCCTGGAGGTACGCGGCATAGGGCTCGCGCAGCGGGGCGTCGAGACTCATCTCTATGGAAGCCCCCTGGACGAATGTCCCGGCGGCCATCACGACCTCGCCCTCATAGCCGGGCAGGCGGTCCGGCTCCGGCCGGGCCCGCGAGTCGATCGGCGCGGCGGCCTGAATCCCGCGAGCGAACGCCAGGATGGCTTCCCTGCTACCGAGGACGACGCTCTGGATTATGTCGGTCCGCTCTTCGTCCCATCTCGGCGAGACCGGCAGCCCCGCGCTCTCGAGGAAGGCCGCGGCGAACGTGGCCCCCGCCAGGGCCGCTCCGACGGCCCGGGGCGCGAGGAAAAGCCCCTGGTAGAGGTAGCGACCGAGTCCCATGGTGGGACCGGCCAGACCCCCCAGCCCGGGGGCTGTCAAGTACTCGGCCGCCCTCGCCACGAGTTCCGACCTACCGGCCACGTAGCCTCCTGCGGGCGCGAGGCCGCCGCCCGGGTTCTTGATTAGGGAACCGGCCGCCAAGTCCGCCCCCGCGGCAGTGGGTTCGCGGTCCTCGACGAACTCGCCGTAGCAGTTGTCCACGACAGTCACGATCTCCACGCCGGCGGCTCCCGCCTCCTCGCGGGCTAGGGCCGTTATCCGCTCCAGGAGCCCGACACTTCTCGAGGGCACCTGCTCGTAGCCCCTCGACCTCTGCAGGAAAAGGCACACCCGGCCACGTGTCCGGGAGCCTCTTCCCGCGGCGATCACTATGGCCGCCTCCCCGATGGCTCTGGCGACGGCCTCAGGGTCCGCGGAGCCCTCGCGGCCAAGAGGGACTTCGAGATAGCGGCTTCCCTGAGCCTGGAGTTCCTCGATCTGGGGCCGGAGAGTATCGTAGGGTCTGCCCGTGCCCGAGACGAGGACGTCGCCCGGCCGCACACAGGCCCTGAGGGCCAGCGAGACGGCATGGGTCCCGGAGATGATCTGGAGCCTGACGAGCGCGGCCTCGGCTCCGAAGAGGGACGCGTAGATCCGGTCGAGACTCTCCCGGCCGAGGTCGCCGTAGCCGTAACCCGTCGTCCCGGACAGATGACCCTCGGTGACTCCCGCGTCCTGGAAGGCTTTGAGGACACGCAGGAACGCCCGGTCCTCCAGCTCGCGCAGGTAGGCGCGGCGCCCGGCCGTGAGGCGTTCCGCCCTGACGGCGAGGTCCACCAAAGGCGGCGGCACGTCCCACGTGCGCGCGAGAACCTTGTAGAGAGACTCCGGCATCTCGACCCACCGCCCCGGTTCATTGTTCCCTTCCTCGCGCCGCCTTCCTCCAGACCTTCTAGCAGCCAAGTCAACACGGCCCGTCCCGTCCAATAGGATTCAAGGTCTCGGGAACAGCGCGACCCACCCGGCGTCACATGCCGGTCTAGGGCGCTCCTCGCCGGGATTGCCGTAGGAGGGAAAGAGCATGTCGATCAAATCCGCTCGGGCCGTACTCATCGCGTTGTGTCTCATGATCTCCCTGGCTTCGAGCCTACCGGGGTGTGCGTGGAAGGACCACGAGATGGCTCCTCCCCTCGAGGGTGAGCCGATCGTCATCGGAATCCCTCTACCGCTCACCGGGTCCAAGGCGGCGTTCGGAGAAATCAAGCGCAACGCCTACGAAATGGCGGCTGAGGAGATTAACGCGGCCGGCGGCATCGACGGGCGCCTGCTTTCCCTCTCGTTCCGCGATACGGCGGGCGAGCCGGACTCCGCCGCGTCCGTGGCCGAGGCCCTCATCAGCGTCGACGGGGTCACGTTCCTGGCGGGGGAGTATTCGTCAGCCTGCGCCCTCGCGGTGGCCGGGGTCGCTCAGCGTCACAAGATACCCTACCTCATCGACAGCGCCGCGGCCGACAGTATCACCCAACAGAAGTGGGACTACGTCTTCCGACTGAACCCGCCCGCCAACCTGTTCGCTCAGGGCCTCACCGCCTGGTTCGGGGAGGTCGTCAAGCCCCGGTCCATGGTCATCGTGTACGAGCACAGCGACTTCGGTTCGAGCGTGGCCAAGGCCATGCGGGACTGGTGCCGGAGGGCCGGCGTCAGGGTCCCGGTCTACGAAGGCTACGAACCCGGGACCCTGGACTTCACCCCAATCATCTCCAAGGCTAAAGACGCCTCCCCGGACGTCGTCTACATGGTCTCCTACCTGATGGACGCTTCACTCATAGTGCGCCAGGCCAGAGCCCAGGGGCTTAGGCCCAAGGTCTTCGCCGGGGGGGCGGCGGGGTTCGTCCTTCCGGAGTTCATCACCAACGCCGGGGACGCCACGGAGAACGTCGTGACGGCCGCGCTATGGGCGCCTTCACTCGGGTATCCCGGGGCCCACGAGTTCGCGGAGACCTATCGCGCAAGGTTCGGGGACTATCCGACCTACCACGCCGCAGAGTCCTACTCGTGTGTCTACGTAATAGCCGACGTCATCCGGAGGGCGGCCTCGACCCACCCTGACCGTATCCGCGTGGCCCTGGCCGACACTGAACTCATGACCGTGTTCGGACCCGTCAAGTTCGAGGAGTTTGAGAAGTATCGCAACCAGAACAGGATGAACACCCTCGTCCTGCAGATCATCGGCGGGAAGCACGAGGTAGTATGGCCTCCCGAGTTCGCCACGGCGGCCTACGTCTACCCGGACCCGGCGTCGCTGGCCGAGACCGCGGAGCCCGCGGATACCGGACGGTAGGAGGTGATCATGAGAGGTCTTGCAGGCCTTTGCCGCTTCGCTTCCGTCGTGGGAGGCCCTCCTCCAGGCCCTCGTCTCGGGACTCCTGACCGGGGGCCTCTACGCCCTGCTCGGGTTGGGGATGGCCCTCATATTCGGTGTCATGCGCATCATCAACCTCGCCCACGGTGAGTTGTTGATGGTCGGCATGTATCTCACATTCTGGTCTCACACATCGCTGGGGCTCAGTCCCTACGCCGCGGCGGCCGTTGGCGTCCCAGCCCTGTTCGCGCTCGGCTACCTCCTTGAGCGCCACCTAATCGGTCCCGTGAGCCGGGCCGACGCTGTCCTACCCGACAACCAGGTCCTCCTTACCGTCGGAATCGGCATGGTCCTGACCAATGTCATGCTCAGCCTGTTCTCCGCGGACTACCACTCGGTGCCCTCGCCGCTCGCCGGCAGAGTGGTTCGCCTGGCCGTTCCCGGGCTGGCGGCCTCCGGCTCTTCGGGGACGGAAGCCTCCGGTTTCCTGGTCATGAACCAGGCCGCCATCCTGGCGTTCGTGATAGCGGGTCTGGCGACAGCCGGCCTCTGGGCCTTTCTCACCCGGACCGACCTCGGGCGCGGGATACGCGCCACGGCCCAGAACCGCGAAGCCGCGGAACTCCTCGGGCTGGATACGGCCAGAGTGAGGGCCGTGACCTATGGAATCGGGGCCGCGCTGACCGGAGCGGCCGCGTCGCTTTTCGTTCCCCTTTACTACGTCTACCCAGCCGTCGGCGGGTCCTTCACCACGAAGGCGTTCATCGTGACCGTCCTCGGCGGGATGGGCAGCATCCCGGGGGCGGTGGCGGGGGGCCTCCTCCTGGGGGCCGGGGAAGCCATCGGAGCCACCTGCCTAGGTATGGACTGGAAGGATGCCGTCGGATTCTGCCTATTCGTGCTCGTCCTCGTTCTCAGGCCGGCGGGGCTGGCCGGGAGGTCGAGGTCGTGACGCGTCTCG
>QZJP01000041.1 GCA_003599345.1 Bacillota bacterium
GCCTCGTCCACGGTCATGGGTTTGATGTTGAACCGCTTTACCTTGACGAGCTTGGGCTCTTCACTCTCGGCGGCCTCAGGCGCGGGGATCGACCGTGCCCAAGCCCGCCCCTCGCGCTTCCTCCGCTGGAACCTGGCCCGGTACTTCCCTATTTGGCGCTCGATTTTCTCGACCGCCTGGTTGACGGAGGCGTATATGTCCGCGGACGCCTCCTCACCGCGGACGACGAGCCCGTCGAGAGGAATGGTTATCTCGACTATGTGGCGGCCCCGCTCACTGGACAGGACGACCTGCGCCGGCACTCCTTTATCGAAGTACTTGACAATTTTGGAGAGCTTCTTCTCTACGTGGTCGCGGAGGTCGTCGGTGAGCTCGAGGTTCCTGGCGGAGAGGTCGATTTTCAAGCACGTCACCCCTACTCGCGTGATGTCGGCGTTCGCGCGGTGCCGGCGGCCGTAACGCGCGCGGTGCAGGCCGTGAGGTCCCGGTCGCGTGGCGGCGGGATCGCCGCCGGCGTCACCGGCGAGCCCGTGAGGCGGCCCGGGCACCTACAACTTTATTATTCCGCTGGGGGGTATGAACTCCTGTGGAGAGCGGGGGGCGGCAGCGAAGGGCCCGTGACAACGAGAAGCCCCCGGCGCCGGTGGCGCCGGGGGCGGTGGAGTCATGGTAGGATCAGAAACTGGCGGAGCCAGCCCGTGTGACGTTAGACGCCTGCGGACCACGCGCCCCTTCCACGATTTCGAACTCTACCTGCTCGCCCTCGTTGAGGGTCTTGAAACCCTCCATCTGGATGGCCGAGAAGTGCACGAAGACGTCGCCGCCCCCGTCCTCCCTCTCGATGAAGCCGTACCCCTTCTCGGGGTTGAACCACTTGACCCTGCCTTGCATTATCCACATTCCTCCCGACACTATATGCTTGTCAGCCGGGTCAGCCGACAGGCACAGCATAACACCACGTAGGAAGGGTTGTCAACTTTCGGAACAATCGGGCGCGACGCTAGGGCAGACGAAAATAGAGCCTTCTAGCTGCAAGATCATTCCTACATCATCGAACCGGCCCTGGCGACGGCGGCGCACCACACGACCTCGGCCCCTCCCGCTTTGAGCACCCGCGCCAGTTCTCCCGCGGTCGCCCCGGTCGTCACCACGTCATCGACGATCACAAACGTGAGCGGTCTTGTGCCCAGCAAGCCTACCCGCCGGAGCCGGAAGCAATTTGCGACGTTCCGCGCACGTTCTTCTCGCGTGCACCCACTCTGAAGAGGGGTAGCTCTGACCCTCTCGCAGAGATCACTCAGGACGGGCGAGCCGAGGGCACCGCCCAGCTCCGCGGCCAGCAGCGCCGCCTGGTTGAACCCACGCTCCAATAGGCGAGACCGGTGCAATGGCACCGGGACGATTCCTCCCCAGCCGGCCGGCAACCCGGGGGCTTGAAGGCTTTCGGCCAGGAGGCGCCCCAGGAAGCGGGCGAGCCGGAGGTCGGGCGCCGCTTTGAGCCGGAGGACCGCGCTCTGCAGCGCCCCGGCGTACGAGCCGGCGGTGACGACCCCGTCAAGATGAACGGCGACCTCCGCCGACAGGGGTGAGGGTCGCGGCCTCTGGGTGAAGACCTCGTCGAGACACCGGGGACAGACCTCGGGCTCCCAGGCCAGGGAAGATGGTCCGAATGGCGGTGGGTCGCCGGAGGGTAGGGAGCCGCCACAGATGGCGCAGCCGCCCTCAGGGAGGAGGACATCCATCAGGGCCCGGCCCAACTCTCTCACCCGCTGGAGCCCCTTGCCCGGACGACCCCGCGGGGGCCCGGGCCTCACAAGGCCCTGAGCCTGTCGGCCAGGCGGGAGAAACGCTCCTCAAGCTTGTTGTTGCGGACGGCTATGGCCAGGGCCTTCTTCGTCCCGACGAGCACGACCAGTCGCTTGGCCCGGGTCACGGCTGTGTAGAGGAGGTGGCGCTGGAGCATGAGGTAGTGCTGAGTTGAGACGGGCATGACCACCACCGGGTACTCGCTGCCCTGGCTCTTGTGGACCGTAGTGGCGTAGGCCAGGACCAGTTCGTCTAGTTCGTCCCGTTCATAAGTGACGAGTCTCGGCCCGGTCTCTCCGGGGAACGAGACGACAACCTGCCCGTCCTCAGGCTCGATACCGCGGATGACACCTATGTCCCCGTTGAAGACCTCCTTGCCGTAATTGTTCCGGATTTGCATGATCTTGTCGCCGGTCCTGAACACGTGCGCCCGGCCGCCTATCTCGGCCTTGCCCCAGGCCGGAGGGTTCAGGGCCTTCTGTAGCTCCGAGTTGAAGTGCTCGACACCTATGATGGTGCGTCTCATGGGCGTGATGACCTGTATGTCCGAGAGAGGGTCGGTCACCTGCGCGGTCGAGGACAGATGTTCGGGGAGCCTCCTGGAGACAAGAGAGACAACGGTCTTCAGGATGCTCTCGGGCTCGGTCTCTTCGATGAAGAAGAAGTCGCGTTCCCTCTCGTTCAGCAGGGGCATCTGGCCCTGGTTTATCCGGTGGGCGTTGACGACGATGAGGCTCTCCGTGGCCTGGCGGAAGATGCGGGTCAGGCGCACCACAGGGAGAACCCCTGAGGCAATGAGGTCCCGGAGGACCGACCCGGGCCCCACGGCCGGCAGCTGGTCGACATCCCCCACCAGCACCAGGCAGGAGGGAGGTTCGACGGCTTTGAGCAGGTGATGCATCAGGAGGAGGTCGACCATGGACACCTCGTCGATGATGACTATGTCGGCCTCGAGGGGATTGTCCTCGTTCCGCTGGAATTCGAGCCCACCCACGGGGCTCCAGACTACCTCGAGCGTGCGGTGGATGGTGCGGGCCTCGTAACCCGTGGCCTCGCTCATCCGTTTCGCGGCGCGCCCCGTGGGCGCGGCCAGGACCCACTTGAGACGCCTGGCCCGGCACAGCCGGAGGAGGCAGTTGATGATGGTCGTCTTCCCCGTCCCAGGCCCGCCGGTTATGACGAGGACACCGTGGCGGAGGGCTTCCAACAGGGCCGTGCTTTGCTCCGGTGACAGCTCGATGCCGGCCTCCGTCGCCACGGCCGTCACCTCACCCCGGTCAGGTAGAGACCACGGGCGGGCACCGGTCCCGGTCTCGTCCTTCCCGGCACCAAGGCCATGGCCTATCAGTTCCCTGAGCCTCGCGGCCACGGACCGTTCCGCGTGGTAGAGAGGGGCGAGGTAGACAGCCTGTCCCTCGTCCAGGTTCTCCAGGTGTAGGACGCCCTCCCGGCGGAGGTTCTCGGTTTCGGCGGACACAAGGTCGGGGTCGACGTCGAGCCCGTCGGCCACCTTCCTCTCCACGTGGTCACGGGGTCCGAACACGTGCCCATCCTGGGTTATCTGGCCGAGGAAATAGCGAAGACCCGCCCTCACGCGGTCGGGGGAGGTGGGGGGTACGCCCATGCCCAGCGCTATGCGGTCAGCGGTCTTGAAGCCTATCCCGAACACCTCGTCCGCGAGCCTGTACGGGTTCTCGCGCAGGGCCGCAACTGCCCCGTCGCCGTAATGGCGGTGAATCCGAACGGCCAGCGACGGGCTGATCCCCACGGACTGCAGGAAGAGCATGACGTCCTTGACGCCCTTCTGACCGGCGAACGCGGCCGTTATTGTCTGGGCGCGGTGGGCCCCTATGCCGTCGACCTCCAACAGGCGCCCGGGCTCGTCCTCGAGTATCCTGAGCACGTCGACCCCGAAGTGTTTGACGAGGCGTCTGGCTGTGACGGGACCGATTCCCCGGATGAGCCCCGACGCCAGGTACTTCTCGATGCCGGCCGCGGTATGGGGAAGCACGACACGGTGCGACAGGACTTTGAACTGACGGCCGTAGTCGGGGTGGTCGACCCATGCCCCTTCGAGAAGGAGGTTCTCACCCGGCCGGAGAGCGGGGAAATGACCAACGAACGTCACGAGGGCCGAGTCCGGACCGGACGCTCCGGGATGTCCCGCGGGGCCGCCGGTCGGCCTCAACCGCCCGACGGTGTAGCCGTTCTCCTCGTTGTAGAAGGTGATGCGGTCGAGGGTCCCCTCGAGGGTGGCCGGGGGGGTGGACGCGGAGGGCATGGCTAGGCCGGGCCGGATTCCGGTAGGGCGGTCACGCCGGTATAAAGCGAAACGCGGTTCCGGCCGCGGTGCTTCCCGCTGTACATCGCCTCATCGGCACGAAAGATGAGCTCGTCGGGTTGCGTGGCGTGCTCGGGGTAAGTGGCGACCCCGGCGGTCACGGTCACCCGGGCGGGGCCGTAGGCCAGAGAGGACGAGAAATCGTGAGCTTCCACCGAGCGCCTGATCCGCTCGCCGACAGCCAGGGCCTCATCGCCTCCGGCGCCCGGAAGGAGGACCACGAACTCCTCGCCGCCGTACCGGGCCACCTCGTCAGTGGTCCTGACGTTCTCCTTGATGAGGGTGGCGATCTGGATGAGGACCTCGTCGCCTATCTGATGGCCGAACCGGTCGTTGATCCCCTTGAGGTAGTCGACGTCGACGAAGATCAGGGAGAACGGCTTGTCGCGGGCCTCGTGTCGTCGTATCTCGTCGATGAGCCGTTCGTAGAAGAACCGGTAGTTATAGACCCCGGTCTTTGAGTCGGTTATGGCCATCTGGCGGGTCTCCTGGTAGCGCAGAGCCCTGCTCAGAGCGGCGCCGGCTTGAGACGCGAAGATGGTGAGGAGCCGGACGTGTTCCTCGGTGTAGCAGCCGGGGTGGGATGAGCCGAGAACGAGTACCCCTACCAACCCCTCCTCCGTGGCCATGGGGGCGATAACCTTCGACGGAAGGGCCTGCCACCCGGATTCGCCCGCCGAGGGCGTACCGCCCTCGGGGTGCTGGACGACCTCGACCGTGCGGCGATCGGCCACCTCACCGATAAGCCCCTCGCCGAGCCGGAAGTGCCTGCCTTCAAGGTCGTTGCCTTTGGGCAGCCCGGACACGGCTCGCAGGACTTGGCCGACATTGTCCCACAAGAAGAGAGAGACAAGGTCGTACGGGGCGAGGCGCCCTACGATGTCGAGCACCTTCTCCTCGACGGCAGCCAGGTCGAGCCCCTGCCCGAGGGCCTGCGCGGACTCGTAGAGCGTCCTGAGTTCCTGGTTGAGATGGTCCAGGCGGAAGGCCAGCCGGAAGATGAGGGCCGCTACGAACGACACTATGAACAAGGCGGCCGCGGCCATGAGGCCGCCGACCGAGTAGATGGTGACTACGGCCAACCCCAGCGGGGCTGTTATCAGGTAAGTCAGCCCTTCCCACTTTGCGGGTTCGCCCCATATCACCAGGGCGCTCTCCTCGGGGTTGTAGAGAGTGAACCAGAGACCCACCAAGGCGTGGTTGACCGCGAAGTAGACCACGGTAAAGATGGCGATGGCGATGAGCTGCGACAACCCCAGGCTGAGGCTTCGAGTCCCACCCGCGGCCTGGAAGGCCAAAGAGGCTATGAACACGGTCAGGGCGTACTGGCCCGAATTGAACAACTTGACCCGCCAGCCCCGGTTGTCGCCGGCGGTTCCGATAAGGTAGCCCACCACTTCCACCGCGGCTGCGGCGCCAGGGCCGTAGAGCACGAAGGTGGGCAGGACGACGGCGAAGGAGAGAGACATGGCGCCTCGGGCGAGAGGCACGTTAGCCCACTCGGACAGGATTCCCATAGCCATGAAAACCAAGAACCCCCACACGCCCATGCGATCGAACTCGCCGAGTGTTTGGGGGAGCGTGTTCACCATGCTGGCCAGCCCGAGAATGCCTACCGCAGCCAGATAGGCCGGTTTTAGGATGGTCCGCGTCTGCTTCCCGCTAAACCTCATGCTCGTTACTCCTTGCCGGCCGCGGCTCTCGGTCGATGCCTCTTGAAACTCCCGCCCGAACACGAGAGGCTCGGTTCCTGTCTTGCTTCTCTGTCATCCAGCCATATCCTTTCGTGTATCCGCTTCCCGGTCGCAGGGCTAGGAATTCGTGGTCGAGGACGACGACGGTACGTCCACGGCGGACGGCAAGCCCCGCCTGCGTCGCCGGGCACCCCCCTTCCCCGGTTGTTCGCACGACCCGGATGAAGCCCGGGTAGTCCGCCGCGAGCCGGCCGAGTATCGCCGGGGTGTCGTCGCGGGAATCTTGATCGACCACGACCACTTCGCAGACGGGTTCGGACCCCGGCCACGCCCCGTAGTCCCTGGCGAGTTGCCTGAGGGCGCCCTCGAGCGTGTCCTCGCAATCCCTCACGACGAGTAGGAAACTCACCGGCACGCCGCCCCCGTCGCGGCTCAGGGCGTGGACCAATGCTCGCGCGAGTCCGACCGCGAGCAATAGGATTCCGGCTGCGGCCAGCGACCAGACCAGCCAGATCGGGTCGGTCGGCATCAATCTTCCTCCCGGCACGCTGCGGCTGAGCCAGCCAGTCCGGCTCAGCGTGGCTTAGCCATCCTATGCCGTTAGGCGGAGGAAAGGGGAAACGCCACCCGAATCCCGTGCCCTTATAGCCCGGCGCGCTGCTTCAACTCGTCGGTGCGGTCGGTCCTCTCCCAGGGTAGGTCGAGGTCTTGCCGCCCGAAGTGCCCGTAGGCGGCCACCTGCTTGTAGATGGGCCTCCGCAGACCGAGGTCGCGGATGAGGGCTCCGGGGCGAAGGTCGAAGACCTCCTCGACCGCGTCCAGGATCGCGGCCTCCGGCACCACCGCGGTGCCAAAAGTGTCAAGAGCCAGAGAAACGGGTTCGGGAACACCGATGGCGTACGCCACCTGAAGCTCGCACCGCTCGGCGAGACCCGCGGCCACCACGTTCTTGGCCACCCAGCGCGCGCCGTAGGCCCCTGTACGGTCGACCTTGGTCGGGTCCTTCCCGGAAAGGGCGCCGCCGCCGTTCCTGGCGTAGGCGCCGTAAGTATCGACCATTATCTTGCGGCCCGTCAAACCCGTATCGGCCTGGGGACCACCGATTATGAACCTGGCCGACGGCGTGATGAGGTAACGCGTCTTGTCGTCGAGCATCGACGCCGGGACAACCGGCCGGATGACCTTCTCGATGATGTCCCGTTCCATGGTCTCCCGGGGAACGCCCTCGCGGTGCTGGGCGGATACAACCACGGTGTGCACGCGGGCCGGGCGGCCGTCCTTGTACTCCACCGTGACCTGGGTCTTCCCGTCGGGGCGGAGGTAGGGTATCTCGACTCTCTTCCGGACCTCGGCCAAGCGCCTGGCGATGAGGTGGGCCAGGTGGATGGGCATGGGCATGAGGGTAGGCGTCTCGGTGCAGGCGAACCCGAACATCATCCCCTGGTCGCCCGCCCCGAGCTTCTCGACCTCCTCTGGACCCCCTCGGAAGACGCTATCCGCTATGTCGGGGGACTGCTGGTCGATAGCGAGGAGAACGCCGCAGGTATCGGCGTCGAAGCCGAACTTCGCCCGGATGTAGCCGATGTCCCGGACCGTCTCGCGGATCAACTCCCTGACGTCAGCCCACCCGGTGGTGTTGGTCACCTCGCCGGCGACGAGAACCATCCCGCGAGTGAGCACGGTCTCGCAGGCCACCCGGGCATACGGGTCCTGCGACAGGAGAGCGTCCACGATGGCGTCGGAGATGGTGTCGGCCATCTTGTCCGGGTGACCTTCGGTCACCGACTCCGACGTGAAAAGGAAGTCCTTCTTCAGTGCAGGGTTCACGGTCACGGCAATCCCCCCAAGAGTGGTATTCTCTCACCAGATCACAACGGTGCCTGGCACCCCGGTCCATCCCGGGCCCCCGGCCCCTCACCCTCCTGACCGGTTCGGTCCGCGTCACAGGGCACACCCAATTCGGAACGCACTCGCCGGCTGACCTCTTGAGCCACGCGCATGGCTCGCCTGGCCTCATCGAGCGGCAGGCCCGCCAGACCGCACGCCGGTGTTATCATCGACTGCCTGGTCAGGGCCGTTTCCGGCACTCCCCTGGCCACGAGGGTCTCAAAGTGATCTAGGAGCACCCGCGCCAGCCCCCGGGCATCCGAGGCAGCCAAGGTCTCGGCGTCGGTCGGGACGACGCCCCACGCGAGGAGCTTACCGGCGGCCAGGAAGCTCCTCACGGCCTCCGGGTAGAGGACGAACCTCGTCCCGAAGGCGTGGGCGTCGAAGGACAGGTAGCGAACCGGGGAGCCCAGGATGAACTCCCAATCGGTGTTCGCGCAGCAATGGACTCCCCACAGCCCGCGCAGGGTGGCCGAGAGGATTTCGAGGTAGGCCTGGACGGTCTCCGGGCTGTAGGGGAAGTAAGCGGACCCGAAAGTCCCGAGATAGGGCTCGTCCACCGAGAGCAGCACCGGGCGGCCGGTGACGGCGGACAGGAAGTCTTCCTGCCAGCGCGCCTTCAGGGCCAGCCCCCTCACGACACCGTCCATCAGATCGTCTTCGTAGAGAAGGGCGCGCCCGTCCGGTCCGGACACGGCCAGTCCTAGGCTGATGGGTCCCGTGATCTGGCCCTTCACCCCTCGGACCGCCCGTGTCCCGAGGGCCTCGGCCAGCGCCGCGAGTCCGGGAGCGTCGTCTGGCGAAGTCGCCCAGCGGTCGGGAATCCCGGGACCCGACGCGAGCGCCGCCTCCGGCCCGGCCGCGTCGACCGCGAGGAAGTCCCGGTAGACTCTTTCCAACCTGGACGCGGCCTCGTCGTCGCGACGCCACGACGGGGAGACGGCTGCCTCGCGCTCCGCGCCGGAGGCGGGCAGTGCCTCGACCCCCGGAAGCCCGGATGAGAACTGCCGGTACATGTCCTCCTGCCGCGAGCGCTTCGGTAGCTGCGGCCAGTAGGGGAACTCCGGGCAACAGGACAGGATGTCGGCCACGGCTTTGTCGACAGACACGTGGGGTAGGCTGCCCACGCCCGTCGTCGCCAGGCACGGAGCAATCGTCTCTTGGTCGCTCGGCACCGCGCGTCTCCTCTCACAAAGAACGAAGACCTCGTCCAGCGTTGGATGAGGTCTTCGGGGAAGCTCATCTCTCGGCACGGGACGCCCGCGGGAGTTAGCACCGCCACCCGGGGCCTAAGCCCTGGGCCGGTTGCCGGGTTTCATCGGGCCCGTCCCTCCACCTGCTCTTGATGAGTTGGACTATGCGGTTGTCAGTTCTGCTATAGGCTAATGACTCGCTAGATAGTGTATGTCAGCCGTGACAAGGGTGTCAATGGTCTAGTTCCTGCCGTCGCCGAGCGACGACCGGCCCGACCAGAACGGAGACACGCGGCCCTGCATGGAGCTGAGGGTCTCCAGGGCGAGGCCGGTCCCCCGAGCGACGCACGTTATCGGGTCCTCGACGAGGTTCACGGCCACTCCCGTCTCGCGGCTGATATACTGGTCGATGCCGTGGAGCAGGGCTCCCCCGCCCGTCAGGACTATCCCCTTATCCATGATGTCCGCGGCCAGCTCCGGTGGCGTTTGCTCGAGCACCGCCCGTATCACGGACACGATGGTGGACAGGGTCTCCCTGATGGCCTCGTGCGCCTGACCGGACGTTATCGTGACCGTCTTGGGGAGCCCGGTGGCGAGGTCGCGCCCTCTCACCTCGATGCTCCGGCGGATGGAGCGTGGCCACGCCGTGCCGACTTCGATCTTGACTTCCTCGGCAGTACGTTCTCCGATGACGATGTTGAACTGAACCCTCATGTAGCGGGCGATGGCCTCGTCGCACTCGTTGCCGGCCACGCGGGCCGACCGGCTGACGACTACCTGTCCCATGGAGAGGACGGCGACGTCGGTCGTGCCGCCCCCGATGTCGACCACCATGGAACCCGAGGGCTGGCTGAAGTCGACTCCGGCCCCTATGGCGGCGGCGAGCGGCTCCTCTATCAGGTAGCACTTCCTCGCTCCCGCCTGGACGCAAGCGTCGATGACGGCCCGCCGTTCGACGGACGTGATGCCGGACGGCACGCCGACGGCTATCCGGGGATGGAAGAGCATGCTCCGCCCGCAGACCTTGGCTATGAAGTGTTTGAGCATCCGCTCGGTGAGCTCGAAATCGGCGATGACGCCGTCGCGAAGAGGCTTGACGGCCAGGATGTTGCCCGGGGTGCGCCCCAGCATGCGCCGCGCCTCTTCGCCGATGGCCACCACCCGGGAGGTGTCCTGCTCGAGAGCGACGACCGACGGCTCGTTCAGCACGATGCCCTTGCCCTTGACGTAGACCAGGCATGTCGCCGTGCCCAGGTCGATGCCTATGTCGTTCACCAGACCGAACAACGGACGTCCCCCAGAGCGTTGGCCCAAGTTTACCAGCCATTATTCGGGCGGCCAGGCCGTTTTCCTCCGCGAGCGTTCACCGGGTCTGGCCGGCCGCGCCGGGGAGGGGCTCGTCTTTGGGGGAGGTCACGAGGGACTCGTCTTTGAGAGAGGTCATCCGAACCGCGATGTGTACGGATGCCCGGATGAGATAGGCCGGAAGGAGTCACAGGTCCCCGCGCTCGGGAAGCCAGGCACCGCCTCGGGGTGGGGCAGTGCCGGAAGCCGGGAAGAGGGGCCCTACAGGCTCGCGGGACGGTACTTCCGCCTGGTGGCCAACCCACCTCTAAGGTGCCGTTCGGCCTTGTTCTTCTCCAGGATCTCAGCGAGGCGCCGAGCTTGGGCCGGGTTGATCTGGAAGAGGCGTTCTGTCACGTCCTTGTGAACGGTGCTCTTACTGACGTTGAAGCGTTGGGCGGCGTCTCTGACCGTCGCGCCGCTTGAGAGGATGTAATCCGCGATCTCGAGGACCCGGTTGCGGATGTAGTCCTTCAACCTGAAAGGCCCCCCTTCGGGCGGCTGCTGAACTATATGCCGCCGGGGAGCCCAAAAATGATTTCTGGCTGGGGTCAACGCCGGGGCGCGTCCTAACCGCCGAGGTAGGGCGTGGGGTCGGTGACCTGCCCGTTGACCCGCATCTCGAAGTGCAGGTGCATGCCGAGATCACCCTCTATGCTTCCCGGTTGCCCGGCCAGGCCCACCGGATCGCCGGTGCCGACCACATCCCCCGCCTCCACCAGAGCGGAACCGAGATGGCTGTAGACCGTGACGAGCCCGAACCCGTGGTCGATCTCCACCTGCCAGCCCGAGTACGTGGTACCCGTGACCCTGGTGACTACTCCACTGAGGGCGGCCTTCACCCGCTCGCCGGCGTCAAGCCCGACGTCCACACCCGGGTGGTATCGCCAGTCACCGAACGTCTGCGATTCGAAAAAGCCGTAGCCCCGCAGGACCGGACCTTGTGCCGGCGGCGCCAGGGCCGCCAGGCAATCCGCGAGACAAGTGAATGCGCCGGCGGTGGCATCCCAGGCATCAGGACCTTCCTGTTCGATGACCTGGACGACGGCATCGCCGCCGTCGGCCCCGGGGTCCGTCGTGCCGGCCTGACCACCCTGGCCGCCGGTATCCGCGGGGGCGCCGCCGGCGCCGCTCGTGTCGCCGCCCACCTGCCCGGAGTCGCCCACCTGCCCTGAGTCGCCCACCTGCCCGGAGTCGCCCGCCTGCCCTGAGTCGCCCGCCTGCCAGTCCGCGCCCTGCGACCATGGGACCGATGACGGAACCATAACTCCCTGCCGGACGAGATAGACGCTCAGGAGCACTATGGCGACCCCGGCTATAGCGCTGAGCTGGCTCGAATACCTCCTGAAGCGAGCCCCGAGACCCGCCGCCGCGAGTCCATGGCGCGGGGAACTCTTCCGGCTCCGCCGCGACCCGACTTTCGACCCGGGCGACCTCCGCGCCTCCCGGGCCTCCTGTACCTCCCAGGCCTCGATGTCGCGCGTCGCGCTCGACGCCGCCCGCGAAACCTTCGGCGCCGCGGGACGACCGGTCAAGGCCTCGAGCCAATCACCCGCCGTCCTGACGGCACTTGCCCATAGACCCGGCGGCCTGCGGGCATGCCTGCCCCCTCTTCGCGACCGGCCGCTCCCGGGCCGGCGGGCCGCCGCCCCGGATGGGCGTCTCTTGCGGTCTCGCCTGGAATCCACCACTACCCCTCCCGGCCCTAGTGTCTCCGTCGAGTGGCAAGGTATACCAGGCAGGTGGGACGTCGCGGGTGGAGGGCCGGGGGGGAGGTTGCGCTGCCGCTACATCCCCGGGGGGAGCGGTTCCACGTCAACCCCGGTGTAGTAGAAGCTGATAATCTCGCGGAAGTCCTTCCCGGCCTCGGCCATCCCCTGCGCCCCGTACTGGCAGAGGCCGACGCCGTGGCCGTAGCCGGAGGTCACGAAGGTTATGGCGTCGGCGGAGACAGTGTAGGTGAACCGGGCGGAAGCCAGTCCAAGAGCGCGGCGGAACTCGAGCCCGCGCACCTGTCGCTCGCCCACGCGGACGGTCTTGGCCCGGCCGGACGGGGTCTGGTCGACAATCTGAAGGTAGCCCGTTCCCTGGCCGGCCGCGGCCGCCAGAACGCCGGCCCCCAATCCGAAAGCCTGCTCTAAGGCCTGCACCGACAAGGTCGTCTCCCGCTCCGCCCAGGGCGATGACGCGCACCAGCTGTCTGTGACCCCGCGTAGGTAGGGCAGGGCCTCGGACCACACGTCCTCGCTGTTCTCGGTGGCTCCGCCGCACGTGGAGTGGTAGGCGCATTCTATGGGGACGCCGTTGTAGGTGACGATGAGCCCGGCTGTCTCCAGGGCGGCCTGCTCGACCTTCTGCCACCGCCCGTAGAAGCCGAAGGCCCCCCAGAGACTCCTCGCTTCGTCCCGGGACAGCCAGGCCTGCCCCCCCGCCCAGATATCCGTAGTCACGTCGGCGTCGGAGTGTCCGGCCACCCCCTGTCCCCCGAAGGCCCGCATGTGACGTACCGCAAAGGTCCGGGCGATGACCGCCTGGGCCTTGAGGGCCTCGAGTTCGAACGAGGTCGGCATCTCGGCGGCGACCACCCCGGCGACGTACTCCTCCAGAGGAAGTTCCACAATCTCACCTTTCGCATGGACGTAGACGCGGACCACCGGCTGCTCGCCCGTCACGGTCTTCGCCCCGGAGGTGTCGGGGTAGTGGCAGCCCTTGACGATGATGGCGGGAAGGACGACAAGAACGAACAGAAGAGCGAGAAAGAGACTTGCGACTATCCGGCGCACGGCCTTCGTCTCCCCGGCAGGCTGCCAATCCTTATGCCGGGGGAAGAGTGGACATGAATGCGTTGAGGACAGCCCCGAGGGGCGTGGAGAAGGGTGGCGCCCGGGGGCTAGTCGCCGCTGCCCGCGGAGCCGCCACCCAGACCGGAGACTGCCTTCTCCTCCGCGGGAACGGCGCGCACCCGCCGGATCGATGCCCCGAGACGCCTGAGGTTGGCGTCGAACGAGTCGTAGCCTCTGTCGATGTGCTCCACCCCGCGCACCTCGCTGACCCCCGCGGCGGCCAGGGCGGCCAGCACGAGAGCGGCCCCGCCCCGTAGGTCGGTAGCGGAGACGGGGGCGCCGTAGAGCATCCTCTTGCCCCGCACGAGCGCGGTCCTCCCATCAACCCGGATGTCGGCGCCCATGCGCTTCAGCTCGTCAACGTGGATGTAACGGTTCTCGAACACCGTCTCGGCGATGACACCGGAGCCGTCCGACACGGCGAGAAGGGCCATGATCGGCGCCTGCAGGTCGGTGGGGAAACCGGGGTAGGGCATGGTCTTCACGTTCACCGCCACGGGCCTACGCCCGATCGCGTCGACAAGCATGGAGCTCTCGGCTTCTTCCACCTGGATGCCTGCCTCGCGCAGTTTGGCGGTGATGGCTTTCAGGTGGTCCGGAACGACACCCCGCACCTCGACACGGCCCGCGGCGACCGCCGCCGCGATCATGTAGGTGCCGGCCTCTATGCGGTCCGGGATGACCTGGTGTCGCACACCCTGGAGGCGGTTCACCCCCTCCACCCTGACGACCTTGGTCCCGGCGCCGTGAATCGACGCTCCGGCGGCGTTCAGGTAGTTGGCGAGGTCTACAATCTCGGGCTCCTCAGCGGCGTTCTCAATGATCGTCGTGCCTTCCGCCAGCGTCGAGGCCATCATGAGGTGTTCGGTAGCCCCAACGCTGGGGTAATCGAGGTAGATGCGGTCGCCCACCAGGCGGCTGGCGCTAGCCTCTATGAGGCCGTGGTTCGTGCGGATACGAGCGCCCAGGGCCTCCAGGCCCTTCAGGTGGAGGTCTATAGGGCGGGTCCCGATGGCGCAGCCGCCGGGAAGGGATATGCGCGCGTGTCCGAGACGGGCCAGAAGGGGACCGGTGACGAGGAACGAGGCCCGCATCCGCCGGACCAGTTCATAAGGAGCCTCGAAGCCGTCGAGGCCGCCCGTGTTCAAAATCAGGGTCGAGCCCTTGAGCCGCGCGTCGACGCCCAGACTGGCCATGACCTCGACGGCGGTATAGACGTCCTCGAGGTGCGGGACCTGCGAGATGACCGACTCACCATGGCAGAGGATCGACGCGGCGATGATAGGTAGGACGGCGTTCTTGGCCCCGTGGACCTTGACCGAACCTGTGAGCGGGCGCCTGCCCTTGATGACGAGTTTCATGCCGCTAGTACTCCCGTTGTGTCGTCCACCCGTATCATGCCCAATCTCCCGGCCGGCGTCAGATGGCGAGGTCGGCCGGCCTTGACGGGCTCCGTCCGTAGTAGTGGAGCAGGGCCTGGGCGATACGCTCGGCCGCGCGGCCGTCCCCGTATGGGTTCCTGGCCTCCGTCATGGCGCGGTAAGCCCGCTCGTCCCGCAGCAGTTCCTTGAGGGCCCCCACGACGGCGTCTTCCGCGGTCCCCACCACCCGGACAGTCCCGGCCTCAACGGCCTCCGGTCGCTCCGTGTTCTCCCGTACGAGAAGGAGCGGGCAGCCGAGTGACGGCGCTTCCTCCTGTAGTCCGCCCGAATCGGTCAAGACCAGATGGCACCGGGCCATAAGGTTGACCCAATCAGGGTAGGGTACGGGGTCGAACAGGATGACGTTGTCCAGGCCGTGGAGCTCTCGCCTGGCCACGTCCCCCGCCTCGGGATTGCGGTGGGCCGAGACCAGCAGGCGGACGCCCGGCTCCTCAGCCAGAACGCGCCGGAGAGCAGCGTAGATGCGGACCATCGGCTCTCCCCAGTTCTCCCGGCGGTGGCACTCCACGAGCACCAGACGTTCACGGCTAGCGTCGCCGTCGCCGCGCACCGCGGAGAGAGCCCGGCGGAGCCCGGCATCGGAGAAGCGGTGGTCTTGGCGCACAGTCATGAACAGGGCGTCTATGGCCGTGTTCCCGGTGACGTAGACACGGGACTCGGGGACTCCCTCGTCGAGAAGGTTGGCCCGGGCCCACGCCGTGGGCGCGAAATGAAGATCGGCCAAGGCGCCGGCGAGGCGCCTGTTCATCTCCTCGGGCCAGGGCGAGTACTTGTCACGCGTGCGCAAGCCCGCCTCGACGTGCCCGATGTCCACCTTGGCGTAGAAGGCCGCCAGGCTTGCCGCCAGCGCGGTCGTGGCGTCCCCGTGCACCAGCACGATGTCGGGCCGGTCGGAGGCGAGCACGGGCTCGAGACCCTCGAGCATGGCCGTCGTGAGCCGGGTGAGCTTCTGGCGGTGGGTCATGACGTTGAGATCGTGGTCGGGTCGGATGTCGAAGTGCTCGAGCACCTGGTCCAACATCTCACGGTGCTGCGCCGTGACGGTCACCCGCACGGCGAAGGACTCCGGGGTCGACCTGAGACGCAGGATGACGGGGGCCATCTTCACCGCCTCCGGCCTGGTCCCGAAGACAGTCATCACCTTGAGGGGTTCCGAGCCCGTCATTTGGGGAGGTTCTTCCCCTGTCCGGAGGAGGCGATGGAACCAGTGGTCAGGAGCCCGAGGAAAGCCAAAGGGCCGAGGCCGGCGAGGCAGGCGACTACAATGAACCCGACCCCTTCCCTCACCTCGGAGAGGATGACCGCGCTCAAGGCCATCCAGGCGGTTACGCCCCACATGAGGAGCACGGCCTTCCGCTGGCTCAGCCCTATGTCGAGCAAGCGGTGATGGATGTGCCCCTTGTCCGCCTGGCCGATGGACCGTTTCGCCCTGAGGCGCCTGACGATGGCGAGGGCCGTGTCGGTTATGGGCAGGGCGAGGGCGATCATGGGCACGAGCAGGGCCACCGTGGTTGTCTGCTTGAGGGCGCCCTCGACCGATATCGCGGCCAGGGCGAAGCCGAGGAACATCGAACCCGTGTCGCCCATGAAAATCTTGGCGGGGTTGAAGTTGTGGGGGAGGAAACCCGCCGTCGCCCCGGCCAGAGCCGCGGCGGACACCACGACGCTCGTCGTCGTGACTCCCGTCCTGGCGGCCACGAAGAGGGCGGCCAGCGCGGCGATGGCGCAGATGCCCGCGGCCAGGCCGTCGAGGCCGTCGGCCAGATTGACGACGTTCATGACCGCCACCACCCACAGGACGCTGAGGAGGTAGCTCCAGTCGCCGAGATAGACGATGCCGCCCGTGAAGGGGTTGGAGATGAAATGGACGCGGACCCCGAGTCCGACCACGAGGCTGGCGACCAGGATCTGCCCGAGGAGCTTGGATGTCGGCGAGATGTCCTTCAGGTCGTCGACGGCTCCCAGGGCCAGGGCCAGGAAGCCGCACCCCAGGATGGTCAACGTCCGGTCGTCGGGCCAGCCTTCGACCAGGACGACGGTGAGGGCGAAAGACGCGAAGATGGCCATCCCGCCGAGATGCGGGACGGGGTGAGTGTGTACGCTCCGGTCCACGGGGATGGCCACGGCACCGACTCGGCGGGCCAGCTTGCCGACCAGCGGGGTGAGTCCGTAGGTGACGATGAACGCGAGAGAGAAAGTGAGGAGAGGCAAGAGCACTCGAGACTCCCCTCCCTGGTGTCGTGCCTGCGTACGTAACAAACGACGCTAGGGCCGTAGTCGGGGCGGTTGACGTCACGTTTCGCTCCGGCCAAGCCTACACCTTTTGCGGCCAAACTGTCAAACCCAGCCAACAACGGACCTGACTGTCAAAGCCCTTCGCGACCCAGTGTATTACGCCCTCGGGGTGGCCGGCCGAAGGCCCAGGAGGGTCTCACCTGTGGACTCTTGTCGGCAATCCAGCCTCCGCGCGGAGCTGCCGGGCAAGTTCATCGGGGTAATCGTCCCGATAGACGATATCCTTGATGCCCGCGTTTATCAGGAGTTTCGTGCAGATGACGCACGGTTCGTTCGTGCAGTAGAGAGTCGCTCCATCGACTGCTATGCCGTAGCGGGCAGCCTGGACAAGCACGTTCTGCTCGGCGTGCGAACCACGACATATCTCGTGCCTCTCCCCTGCCGGGACCTGGAGCCTATCCCTCAAGCAGCCCGCTTCGAGACAGTGATGCAGGCCCGACGGGGCGCCGTTGTAGCCTGTGGCAAGGATGCGTTTGTCGCGGACCAGAACGGCTCCCACCCGCCGCCTCAGGCACGTCGACCGGCTGGCGACCACGCCGGCGATGTCCATGAAATAGGCGTCCCACGCGGGTCTCCTTCCGCCCCCCACGGCTACACCTCTTCCTCTAGCTCGGCGATGCGGCGTACGCGCCGCTCGTGCCTGCCGCCGGCCTCGAAACCGGCTCCCAGCCAGGCCGTGAGAATCTCGAGAGCCAGAGCCGGACCTATGACCCTGGCGCCCAGGCACAGGACGTTGGAGTCATTATGTTGACGAGCCATCCGGGCGGAGAAGGTGTCGTGACACAAGGCCGCGCGGACCCCGCGCACCTTGTTCGCCACTATGGAGGTTCCGATGCCCGTCCCACACACGATGAGACCTCGGTCCGCCTCACCTAGGGCCACGGCGCGGGCCACTCGCAGCGCGACGTCGGGATAGTCTACAGAATCCGCGGAGAACGTCCCGAAGTCCTGGACGTCGTGGCCCTGGTCGACGAGATAGGCGGCCAGCTCGTCCTTCATCTGGTAGCCGGCGTGGTCGGCCCCTACCGCTATTCTCATGGCTGCTTCTCCTCTCCTGGGCCTTCGGGCTCCCCGATGAGCTCGCGCAGGTCGGCGAGGTTAGTAAGACGTTCGACAACTCGCGCCACGGCCTTTTCGATTTCGTCGGCCGCTTCCCTGTAGACTTCGAGGCCGAGACCGATGGGATCGCTGATGTCCCCCGCGGCTCGGGACGCGATGCTCCCCACGTCTTGCCCGGACCCGGCGCCGTCGCCGGCATAGCCCTTCAGCGTGAACACCCTGTCGGCGACGCCCGGTGCGAGAGCCAGTACCGCCTCCTTGTGGGCCCCCGTCATGGTAAGGATGAGACGGGTCCGGTCGAGGAGTTCGGCAGTCACCTGCCGGGCGACGTGGTTCCCCAGGTCAAGACCCCTCTCGGCCATGACCTGCACCGCTTCAGGCGACGCCGGTCCGGCTGCCGGAACGAAGACCCCGGCGGATTCGGCCCGGTAGGCCCGGTCAAGACCGGCGCGCCGCAGGTGGTCGTTGAGGATGGCCGCGGCCATCGGGCTACGGCACGTGTTCCCGCTGCAAATCAACAGAATCGTGTCCGGTGTCTCCGCCGGGGGGCCGCCATCGTCCCCGGCCTCGATCACCTCGGCGGCCGCGCGTCCCAGCCTGTCGTTCACGGCGCGCCCCAGGCCTTCGGATGATGAGCCCTCGGCGATTATGACGTCCACTCCTTGGCGGTCGAGGTCGCGGAGGACCGCGAAGAGCCGCGCGGCTATCTCGCCGGGCTCGTTCCTCGCGCCCCAGGCCACGACCGGCAGTGGCTCGCTCCGCCAGTCGCCAGCCCGCCCCAGCAGGTCGGCCGTCTCCCGGGCGCAGGCAACTCCCACCGTCCGGCCCGAGGCCCGCTCGCCGGCGACCACCCGCGCGACGACGGCGGCCGTCCGCTCCGGGCCGTCCGGGCGGCGAGTGTCGGGCAACACCAGCACCAGGCGGGCCCTGGGGGCGTAGTGCCGGTGACGGAGCCCCGGTGAACGCGCTGCGGCCTCCGCGTCCGGGACAGCGACCCCGGGCCCTCCGGGCGGCCGCGTGCGGGTCGCCGGCCCCTCGAGCACCTGGACGTTTCCGAGAACCTCACGCAGTTCCTCCACCGTCACCCCGCCCGGCCGGAGGACCACCGGCACCGGGCCGGTCAGGTCGAGAACGGTGGACTCGACCCCGACGGGGCAAGGCCCGGCGTCCAGAACGTAGTCGACCAGGCCGTCCAAGTCCGCCAGTGCGTCCGCAGCTCTTGTCGGGCTGGGCCTCCCGCTGACGTTGGCACTGGGCGCCGCAACGGGCACTCCCGCGAGGCGTATGAGTTCAAGCGCCACGGGATGGGCCGGCATCCGCACAGCCACGGTGTCCAGGCCGCGCGACACTTCCTCCGCCACCCGGGCGGCCCGGCGCAACACCAGGCTGAGTGGTCCCGGCCAGAACCTCGACATCAGCCCGGCCGCGGCGGGAGGAACCTCCGTGACCAGGCCGGCAATGTCCTCGGGGGACCAGATGTGGACAATCAAGGGGTTGTCGGGTGGGCGGCCCTTGGCCTCGAACACGGCCCTGACGGCCCGGCTGTCCGTGGCGTCCGCGCCCAGGCCGTAGACGGTCTCAGTGGGGAACACCACGAGGCCGCCACAGGCCAGGCTGTGGGCGGCTTCCCGGATGACCGACGGGTCCGGCCGCCCCGCGTCGACCCGGATGACTTTGGTCCGCCTGCTCCGTCCGGTCGCGGCCAAAGGCTACGCCTCCCCTCTAAGGGTAGAGTTTCCGGCGGTGCCTATTGTGTCCTTCACCGGCTGGGACAACTTCCCCCGGGCCCGGCCGCGTCGCCCAGACGACTCGTTCCACCCCGGCGAGGTCGCGCTCGGCGAAGACATCGCGGAACTGACCGGTACCCCACAACAATCCGCCCACTGCCTGGGCCTGCCCGGGGCCGGCTTCCAGACACACGAAGGCCGGGGACCCGAGGAACGCCGGTAGCTGGAGGGCCAGGCGGCGGAAGAGGTCCAGTCCGTCGGGGCCGCCGGTCAGGCTCTCCTTGGGTTCGTAGTCCCGGACCTCGGTAGGCAGGAAGGACCATTCGTCGTCGCGGACGTAGGGTAAGTTGGCCACCACGCCGTCCAGAGCCAGGCCCGGTTCCCCGGACAGGGCGGAGAGCAGGTCTCCCCGGTAGAAAACGATGTTCTCCCCAACCCCCAGTCTCGCGGCGTTGCGCTCGGCCGTGGCCAGGGCCTGAGGGGAGGTGTCCAGAGCGTAGACGCGGCAGCCCGGCAAGAGGCGGCAGAGAGTCACCGCGACCGCCCCGGACCCGGTCCCCACGTCGGCCAGGGTGAGGCCGCGGCCGGGCGCCATGCCCAAAGCCCTGGCCCGGTCGACGGCCACGCTCACCAGGAGTTCGGTCTCGGGCCTGGGCACGAGCACGCCCGGGCCGACCTCGAACTCCAGGCCCATGAACTCCCGCCCGCCCGTGATGTAGGCCACCGGGCACCCTCTCCTCCGGCGCTCGACGGCTTCCCGATACGCGCGGACCGTCCCGGGCTCGAGGGCGAGTTCGGGGTGGGCAAGGAGGGTTTCTCGAGTGGTCCCGGCCACGTGACAAAGCAGGACTTCGGCATCCAGCCTCGGGGTCTGGCATCCCGCCAGGCGGAGGGCCTGGGTCGCCCGGCGCAAGACCTCCCCGGCCGGCTGGGGATACGAGTCGCTCATGGCCTTGGGCCCTACTCCGCCTTGCGGAGTTGTTCGGCCTGAGCCGACGTGGCCAGGGCGTCGATGAGCTCGTCGAGGTCGCCGTCGAGAACCAGAGGAAGCCTGTGGGTGGTCAACCCGATGCGGTGGTCGGTGACGCGGGTCTGCGGGAAGTTGTAGGTCCGGATGCGTTCGCTGCGGTCCCCGGTGCCTACCTGCGAACGCCGCTCCCGGGCCACTTGCTCGTGCTGCTCTTCCTGAGCCTTCGCCAGCAGCCGGGCTCGCAGCACCCTCATGGCCTTCTCCCGGTTCTTGTGCTGGGACTTCTCGTCCTGGCAGGTAACGGTGATGCCGGTAGGGATGTGTACTATCCGCACGGCGGACTCGGTCTTGTTGACGTGCTGGCCACCGGGGCCGCCGGCGCCGTAAGTATCGATATCAAGGTCTTTGGGGCTGATTTCGACCTCGACCTCTTCAGCCTCGGGCAGCACCGCCACGGTGGCGGTGGAAGTGTGAATGCGGCCGCCGGACTCGGTCTCCGGAACACGTTGCACGCGGTGGACCCCGCTCTCGTACTTGAGCCGGCTATAGGCCCCTTCGCCCTCGATGACGAAGATGACCTCCTTGAACCCTCCGATATCGGTGGGAGTCGAGCTCAAGAGCTCCGTGCGCCACCCCTGCCGCTCGGCGTACCGGCTATAGGCCCGGTAGAGGTCGGCCGCGAACAAGGCGGCCTCCTCGCCGCCGGTCCCCGCCCGTATCTCGACGACCACGTTCTTCTCGTCGTTGGGGTCGCGTGGCAGGAGAAGGACGGTAAGCCGCTCCTCGAGCTCCTCACGGCGCGCTCTCAGGGTCTCGATCTCGTTTTGGGCCATCTCGCGGAGGTCGGCGTCCCGCTCGGTCTCCAGGAGTTCCTCGGCCCCCTCTATCTCGCGCCCGGTCCTCCGCCAATCCCGGTAGACCTCGACGATGGGTTCGAGGCGGGACCGCTCTTTGGCCATGGCCTTCCACCGCTCGTGATCGGCCAGAACCGTGGGGTCCGCGAGCTTCGCCGTGAGGTCGTCGTACTTGGCTTCGATGTCCGCAAGCTTTTCGAACATGCCCCTATCACCGCCAAACGGCCCCCGCGGGGGCCGCCGCCTTCAGTCCCGATCCGGGTCGCACCCGGACTATCCGTTCAACAAGGATTATAGCATGAGCGGAATCCGGCCTTCAAACGCGCTCGGCGGGCTCCCGGCCGTCCGGGCGACCGGGACGGGTCGGGTGCCCCGGGCCGGCAGGGCGTGATCCGCCCGCGGGGTCCCTGGGCGGCGGGTTCAGGGCCGCGAGAGCGGCGGCCGCCACCTCGAGTTGCGGCATGTCGGGCTGGCGCGTGGTCAGCCGTTGGAGCCACATGCCGGGAGCCGTTAGCCACCTCCAGGCCGGGGTCCGGGATGTGGCGCCGAGCCTCGTGAGCTCGTAGGCCAGCCCGGCCACCACCGGTAAGAGAGCCAGTCTCGTGCCGAGGCGGACCCACAGGTTGGGCCACCCGAACACCGAAAAAGTGAGGATGCTGACGACGACCACGAACAGGAGAAAGCTTGTCCCGCACCTGGGGTGGGCGGTCCCGAACCGCGCCGCGCTCTGTGGGTCGATGGGTGAACCGGCGTCGTAGGCGTTGATCACCTTGTGCTCGGCCCCGTGGTACTCGTAGACGCGGCGCATGTCGGGCATGCGGCCGGCCGCCGCCACGTAGGCGACGAGAATGGCCAGGCGCAGGAGCCCCTCGCCGAGGTTGACCACTACGGTTGTGGCCCCGAGCGCCCGGAGAGGTCCGGCCACCACCGTCGGCAAGAGGACGAAGAGGCCGATGGCGATGGCGAAGCCGGCCAAGACCACGAGCCCTCCCTCGGTCTTGGTGATCTTCTCGTCTTCGCCCACGGCCTCGTTGGCCGAGAGGATGAGCGCTTCCACGCCGACGACGACGGAGTCGACGAGGGCCGCCACCCCGCGGAGAAGCGGCCACCGCCACACGCCGGCCCTGGACGTTGGCGACGGCTGCTTCTTATAGTGGGTGATTATGTCACCGCCTGGGCCTCTGACGGCCACAGCGTAACCTTCCGGGCCGCGCATCATGACGCCCTCGATGACAGCCTGTCCCCCGTAGGATACCGGCCGGTTCAATACTCGCGCCCTCCGTGTCCCGACTCCAGGCCCGGAATGCGGAGCCTCTTCTCGACATAATCCATAACCCGGGTGATACCGATGACGACTCCCAGGTAGATGACGGCCACCGAAATCATCGGGGACCACACCTTGAACGTCCTGCTGCGGATCATCGCCCCTCTGGTGAAGAGCTCCGGGAGGGCGATCATGTACACGACGGAAACGTACTTGACCATGTAAGCAACCTCATTCGACCAAGCCGGCAAGGCCAGGCGCAGGGCCTGGGGAAGGACGACCCATCTGAACGCCTGCAGCGGCCTCATCCCGAGGGACCGCGCCGCGGTAAGCTGGCCCTCGCTGACCGACATGATGGCGCCGCGGATATACTCCGACTGGTAGGCCGCGGAGTTAAGGGTCAGGGCCGCCCAGGCCGAGAAGAAGCGGTCGAAGACGATGCCCATCTCGGGCAGGCCGTAGTAGACGACGAACAACTGGACCAGAAGCGGGGTGCCGCGGAAGACCTCCACGTAGGCCGTGAAGAGCCAGTTCAAGGGCCCCCTGGTGTAGGTGCGGACCACGGCCGTCGGCACCGCCAGCACCAGCCCCGCGGTCAGGGCCAGGGCGGTGAGCTCGAGCGTGGTTACGAGCCCCTTGCCGAGTTCCGGCAGGATTCGCCAGATGAACTCCAGCTCGCCCACGATGTCGATGGCCATGAGCCCGGCCAAGGTCACGGCCATCAGCGGCCCCGCCTTCCCGACCTGCGTGAGCCCTTCTCGCCGTGATTCCCGTAGAGTTCGGTCAGCTTCCACAGGAACTCGCGCGTGCGCGGGTTCTTGGGGTTGGTGAAGAACTGCTCGGGGGGGCCTTCGTCGGCGATGACCCCGTTCTCGAGGAAGATAATCCGATCGGCCACCTCGCGGGCGAAGCCCATCTCGTGACTCACGACCAGCATCGTCATTCCTTCGGCGGCGAGGTCTTGCATGACCTCGAGGACCTCGCCGATCAGCTCGGGGTCGAGAGCCGAGGTGGGCTCGTCGAAGAGCATGACCTCGGGGTCCATGGCCAGCGACCGCGCTATCGCCGCCCGTTGCTTCTGGCCGCCGGACAACTCGGCCGGGTAGAGGTCCGCCTTGTCGGCCAGGCCGACTTTCTCGAGCTCCATGACGGCTTTTGCCCTGGCGGCGGTGGGCTTCATCCTCTTCACCTTGGTGAGCCCGAGCATGACGTTCTGCAGAGCCGTAAGGTGCGTGAACAGGTTGAAGTCTTGAAAGACCATGCCGATACGTTCCCGCGCCTTGTTGATGTCCGTTCTCTTGTCGGTCAACTCCACGTCCTTTAGCCACACCCGGCCCTGGTCAGGAGGAGTCAACTGGTTCACGCAGCGGAGCAGCGTGCTCTTGCCCGTGCCGCTCGGCCCGATGATGACGACGACCTCACCGGGCCGGACGTCGACGGAGACGCCGCGCAAGACCTCCGTGGGGCCGTAGGCCTTGTGTATGTTCTCTACGCGCAGTATGGGCTCGGTCACGCCGGCACTCCCCCCCGCCTAGAGCTTCAGCCGGTAACGCTTCTGGACGTAGTCAAGGACGCGGTTCGTCAGGAACGTGAGACAGAAGTAGATGAGCCCGCAGGCGAGGAAGGCGGGGAGGTAGTCGTGGTTCGCCGCCCCTATCTGCTGGGCCCTGCGGAAGATCTCGGTCGTGCCGATGGCCGACGCCAGCGAGGAGTCCTTGAGGACGATGGCCGCTTCGTTCGACCAGGAGGGTATGGCGAGCCTTAGGGCTTGCGGGATGATGACCGACCTCACCGCGACGGACTTCGTCATCCCGAGCGAACGCGCCGCCGCCATCTGCCCGGTCCCGAGCGACTGGATGGCCCCCCGGAATATCTCGGACTGGTAGGCGGCCGTGCAGGCGGTCAGGGCGATTACGGCCGTCGTGACCCCGCGGATGCCGAAGACGATGGTGACGAAGCTATAGACGAGGAACAGGACGACCAGGGTGGGAAGGCTGCGCACCACCCGGCTGTAAATAGCCGCGAAGCTCCGAGCCGGCGGCCGCCCGTAGATCCTCGCCACCGCCAGCAGAAGCCCGAGGACAAGCCCGAGGGCCAGGGCCGCCACGGTTAGAAGCAGCGTGACCTTCGCGGCCGGGAGTATGAACTTCAGGCAGCGCAGGAAGTAGTCCAAGACAATCGTGGTCCCGGGCGACTCAGAGGCGGCGGGGCCGGGAGCCCCGGGGGTGCCACGAGAACCCTGGTCCCGGCCCCGCCTTCAAGCCCAAGCTTACAGACCTACGGAATCTACGGCAGCCTAGCCCTCGAGCAGGGCCTGGGCTATCTCGTACTTCTCACCGAGCTGCTGGATGGTCCCGTCGTCGGTAAGCTCTTTGATGATGCGGTTGATCTCGTCAATCAGGGCCTGCTCGCCCAGCTTGACGGCGATGCCCGGGTCGCCGGGCAGGTCATGAACCAGGGCGACCGTCACGGGCTGCGTTGTCGTGAAGGCTTGGGCGACGCCCGCGTCGAGGAAGACGGCGTCCACGCGGCCGGCTACCAGGTCGAGGACGGCCTGGTCGGCCCGGGGATACGAACTCATGTCGGTCTCGGCTATCTTGCCGGTGGCAATCAGCTCATCCTGAACCCATGTTTCCTGGATTGTCCCGGTCTGGACGCCGATCTTCTTCCCGGCAAGGTCGGTGGTGGGGTCGGTGATCGTCAGGCCGGAGTCGGCCCTGACCAGGAACGCGTCGGGTGAGGTCCAGTAGGGGTCGCTGAACAGGGCCTGTTCCTGCCTATCGGGGCGGATGCTCATGCAGGCGATGACGGCGTCGATCTCCCCGTTAACCAGCGAAGTCAGCAGAATGTCGAAGTCCATGTCCTTCCACTCGACCGTGACCCCGAGCTTCTCGGCTATCTTCTCCATGAGCTCCACGTCGAACCCCGTGTACGCGCCCGTCGCTTCATCAACGAACTCGAAGGGCGCGTAGTCGGCTGAGGTCCCGACCACGATCTTGCCGGCCTTCTTGATGGCCTCCAAGGCGTTCTTGGGCTTGCAGCCGGCGGCCAGGACTCCGACCGCCAGCACAGCCACGCACATAAGCGCGATCCAAACCAGATGCTTTCTGGACAAGATCCTGCCTCCTTCCACCGCAGTGGGAGTCGGAGCCTCCCTCGCTCCGGGCCGAGCCTGCGTTGTCCCCGCGGTGCGCCCGGGACCGCCACCCCCAACCATGGTGCTGGGAACACGTGGCTCAGGCCAAAGGGGGTTCTTTTCTCCCTGAGGCGGGATTCCTCCTAGCGGAACAGGGGAAGAAGTGTCGATAAGAGGAAAGAGGCTGGCAGCCATGCCAGCCTCTTCTCCAGCTTCCTCGCTACCTCGAGTCCTTGGCCTCTCCGGCCTCCATCTCTTGCAGTATCTCCTGGACCTCTTCGGTCCCCTTCTTGAACTTCGGCCCGGCCGGCTTTGCGGCCTTGTCCTTCTCGTCGGCCGGCTTTGAGCCCCAGTTGTACTTCTTGATGAACCGGTCCACCCGGCCGGCCGTGTCCACGATGCGCCGTTGGCCGGTGAAGAACGGGTGGCACTTGGAGCAGACCTCCACCTTGATCTCTTTCTTCGTCGAGCCGACATGATGGACTTCACCACAGGCGCAGATGACTTTCGCATCGGGGTAGTAGTCGGGGTGTGTCTCGCTCTTCACGTTGGGCACCTTCTCGGCGTGTTCTGAGAGTCGCGCGGCCCCACCCGGTCGGGCCGTCCACAGCCTCTACGAGGCTAGGGGCCCGCGGCGGGGCAAAGCAGAGAGATTATAACACGGGCCCGGATGGACTGTCCAAGCGTTCGCCCTGTTCTCGTGCCCGGCAGGCAGTCGCTCCACTCAGCCGTCCAGGCTCTAGTCGCCCAGGTAGAGAAGCGGGTTCTGAGCCGCGCCCTTGACCCTGACTTCGAAATGGAGGTGGGGTCCTGTCGCGTTGCCGGTTGAGCCGATCCTGGCGATGGGGTCGCCTCTCTTGACCTGGGCCCCAAGGCCGACGAGAATCTCGGAGGCGTGGGCGTAGAGGGTCGTCAGTCCTCCGCCGTGGTCGACGATCACGCAGCGCCCGTACTGGCCGTACCAGCCCACGTAGGTGACCTTCCCGTCGGCGGCCGCCCTTATGTTGACGCCGCTCGAAGCCGCTATGTCGATGCCCCTGTGCATCCTGCCCCAGCGGGGTCCATAGAACGAGCTGATGACACCTCGCACCGGCCAGGAAAGGGTCCGGCCCATGGCCGCGGGGGCCGGCGAGGCCGTGGTAGCCACCGTGGCCGCGCTGGAGGATACCGTGGCCCGCCCAGCCGGCACGCCGGGAACAATGAGCACCCGGCCGACCTCAAGCCTGTTCGGGTCGGACAGGTCGTTGGCCGCCGCCAGCGTATCAGCCTTCACACCGTGGGCCATGGCGATGCCGGACAGGGTGTCACCCGCGCGGACGCGGTAGAGCACTCCGTCGAGCGAGGGGAAACTGAGAGTCTGGCCGGGGTAGATACGATTGGGGTTGGTCAGGCCGGCCGAGGCCGCAACGGTGGACGGCGACAACCCGTAACGGGCGGCGATGCCTGAGATGGTCTCACCCGCGGTAACGACGTGGGTGATGACGTGGGGGGGTTGTGCGGATGGGCCGGTCGTGGTCGCTGTCTCGCCGGCCTGGCTGGAGGGCTCGTCGGCCCCGGCTTTCTCGCACGGCTCCGAAATCGGGACCCGCGTTTCGTTCTCGCCGCCGGCCACCTCGGGAGCCGGTCTCCCAGACGCCACGGAAGTTCCAGAACCGGGCCTCTGAGCGATTCCCGGTCTGGGCTCGGGTAACAACGGGCCGCTAGACGCGCACGCGCTCAGGGTCGCCACCAAGACGAGCAGCCCCAACGTGCGCCCTAGCCTTTCCCACGAACCCACTGGCTTCCCCCCTTGCCAGTTTATGCACTGCCGTGTTCGGTATCTATTCTAAGCACCCGGCCGCTCGTTTTATCCCTGTACGGCATCTGAAGCGCCGCACGATTAGGCGCGACGCTTCAGTGGTGCACATGAGATATTACAATAGCGCATGACCTAAGTCTTAGGTCATCTGCAGCCCTTTGAGTATCTGCTTCAGGAACTCGTCGTTGGACTTCGTCTTGCGCAGCCGGTCGAGGAGCATCTCGGTGGCTTCCTGCGTGCCCAGGGAATTCAGGGCTCGCCTGAGGGCGTACGTGGCCTCGAGTTCCTCGGGGCTGAGCAGAAGCTCTTCCTTGCGCGTTCCGGACCGCTTCACGTCGATGGCCGGGAACACCCTGCGGTCCGAGAGCTGGCGGTCGAGGTGGACCTCGAGGTTGCCGGTCCCCTTGAACTCCTCGTAGATGATGTCGTCCATACGGCTACCCGTGTCTATGAGGCACGTGGCGATGATGGTCAGGCTCCCGCCCTCCTCGATGTTCCGCGCGGCGGCGAAGAAACGCCTAGGCTTGTGTAGAGCCGCGGGGTCGATGCCTCCCGAGAGTGTGCGGCCGCTCGGCGGGACGACGAGGTTGTGGGCGCGGGTAAGACGGGTCAGGCTGTCGAGGAGGATGACGACGTCTTTCCTGTGTTCGACCAGCCGTTTGGCCCGGTCAAGAACCATGTCGGCGACCTTGATGTGGTTCTCCGGAACCTCGTCGAAGGTCGAGCTGACGACCTCGCCCGTAACCGACCGCTCCATGTCGGTGACTTCCTCGGGACGCTCGTCCACGAGAAGGACGATGAGATGGACCATCGGCGAATTGGCCATGATGGCGTTGGCGATCTTCTTGAGGAGAACGGTCTTGCCGGCCTTCGGCGGCGACACGATGAGCCCGCGCTGGCCCTTGCCGATGGGGGCGATGAGGTCGATGAGACGGGTGGAAATCTCGGTCCGGGTCGTTTCGAGGGTGAGGCGCTCGTTGGGGAAGATGGGCGTGAGGGCTTCGAAGGCCACCCTGTCCTTGGCGACGTCGGGGTTTTCCTCGTTGATGGCCTCGACGCGGAGCAGTGCGTAGTACCTCTCGCTTTCCTTGGGCGGGCGCACCTGGCCCGAAACGTAGTCCCCCGTCTTGAGGTCGAACCGGCGAATCTGTGACGGCGAGACATAGACGTCCTGGCGGCTCGGTAGATAGCCTATCGGGCGTAAGAACCCAAAGCCCTCCGGCATGATCTCCAGGACGCCCTCGGCGAAGATGGAGCCTTCTTTCTCGATGTTAGCCTTGAGAATCTCGAAAATCAGTTCCTTCTTGTTCATTTCCGAGTACCCCGTGAGCTCGAGGTCCCGGGCCAGCTGGTAGAGTTCCTTCAGTGTCTTGGACTCTAGCTGGGCGATGCTCAACAGTCTCACCTCGTCCTTTGACTTACAGACCTACATACGGATAAGAGCAGTAATGCCACAGGGGGTTTGGCCTGGTTGGATACAGGAGACGACATATCGCTACGGGTCAACGGAAAGCCGACGGGGCAACCCAGCCGAACTAGCATAGTCAGCCGGGCCCTGACCTATAACCCCTCCCGGTTCTGTTGCGACCGGGATCTAGCCCTTCTTGACTTTTTCCCAGTCAGAAAGGAACGCTTCGATACCCCGGTCGGTCATCGGGTGGGCGGCCATTGCCTTCAGGACTTTCATCGGGACGGTGGCTATGTCCGCGCCGGCCTTGGCCGCGTCGATGACGTGGAGCGGGTGTCTGATACTGGCCGCGATTATCTCCGACTCCAGCCCATGGATACCGAAAATCTCGGCGATGTCACGCACGACCTGCATACCGTCGTGCCCGGCGTCGTCGAGGCGGCCGACAAACGGGCTCACGTAGCCGGCTCCGGCCAGCGCGGCCAGGAGGGCCTGATTGGCCGAAAAGACGAGAGTGACGTTGGTGTGGATGCCGTCCCTGGCCAAGACCTTAACGGCCTTCAGGCCTTCGGGGGTCATCGTGATCTTGACGACGATGTTCTCCGCGAGGCGGGCCAGCTCACGTGCCTCGGCTATCATGCCCTCCGCGTCGAGGCTGACGGCCTCGGCGCTCACCGGGCCGGGAACAATCCGCGTTATCTCTCCGAGAATCTCGCCAAAAGACCGCCCCTGCTCACGGGCTACGAGGGTGGGGTTCGTAGTGACGCCGGAAATGACTCCCCAGCTGACGGCTTCGCGGATCTCCTCGATGTTCGCGGTGTCGAGAAAGAGCCTCAATCCGGACCTCCTCGGACCTGGCTAGTGTAACCACTAGCCATATTCCACAAACCAGCCGACGTTCCTGTCAGCGGCCGTGGCCGCGCTCTTCGGCCCCCGGCTCGGGCGGAAAGTCCTCCGGTCCCGTCTTGAGGCCAAACACCCTGTTCATGGCGTAGGCCAGGAACCCCGCGCAGGTAGCGAAGGCTGCGCCTGTCTTCACCTCGCCGGTGTGACGGTCGAACGCCTCACAGGCGAGCCCCGTATCCAGAGGGGCCTCGACGAGGACCCGGGTGGCTTCCTCGACTCGCTCAGGCCGGCCGCCGAGGAGCGCGTTGAACAAGCTCATGACGAACGGGTGCCTCGAATGAGGGCAGCCCAGGCCGGGAAACGGAACCTCACGGTACCGATAGGGATTGTCCCCTGACGTGAGCCAACAAGCGGTGTTCTTCCACGTCTCGTCGTCGCGGGAGCAGAAACCGTAGTAGGCGAGAAGCTCGAGACTCCCGGGTGGTTCGTCACCGACCTCGTATCCTCCTGCCAAGTCCACCGACCAGGCGAACATGGGCCCGTGAGGGCCGCTAGCGACGCCATGACGGTATATGGAGGCCTTCACGCGGGCAGCCTGCTCGCGCAGCGCGGCCGCATCCAGGCCGGCAGGCAGGCCGTTCGCTCCGCCCAGACCCCTCTCAGCCGCCTCCGCTCCGCCCGCGGCATCCACCGCACCGGCAGCCGCACCGGCTTCGACGAGGTCGGCCGCGCAGAGCAGCGCCCTCCAGGCCATCATGTTGTCGTAGATGACGTAGGGGTGAGTAGCCGGGTCGTCCGACGGCAAGAGGAAGGTCCGGTAGAGGTCGATGCCCGCGTCGGGGTGCTTCTCTGCCTCCATGAGCGCCAGAACGCGACGGATCTTGGGTAGCAGGCCTCGCCGGGTGAGCACGGCCGAGTCCCCGGTCGCCCGGACGTAGCGCCAGAGGGCCACGACATAGGCGGCGAGTTCGTCAAGTTCGAACCCGGGGTAGAGCCGACGCCCATCTATGTAGAGAGAGTGGATGCCGGCGTGCCGGAAGTACCGCCCGAACGCCTCGCCCAGGGCCTCTTCGGCCAGAGCGGGGTCGGCCATGAGAAGGGCGGGGAAGCTCCAGAGGAGGGCGTCCCTCGCCCAGAAGGCCGCGCTGACGTAGTAGAGAGGACTCCGGCTGGTCAGGAGCACAAGCTCCTCAGTATCGATGGTCAGGCCCAGGGCGTAGAAGTAGTTGAACAAGAGGTTCAGGTTGAGGCGCTCTTCCAGGGCCCCGGCGGCCCCGGCTGACGCGACGGCCGGCGGTATCCGCGCCGGATCCACGGCCCGGTGCAGAGTGGCCAGGGCCTCCTCCGTCTCCGCGAGCAGGGTCTCCCAACCCCGCCGGGAAAGGTGGACCGCCACCGTCCGCGCGCCGTCGCCCTCGCGGTTCACACCGAAGAAGAACGCCGCGGAGGATCCGGATGGGCGCGCCCGGATGTCGAGGCGCACCGGGCTCTCGCCGTCCGACCCCGCTCTCACCGACCACTCGATCTCGTCGGGAGCCGCGGAAAACGCAACCGCCAGGGCGGCCGGGCCCGCTCCGGACCCGGCACGCGGCTCGAGTACGGGTCCCCCGGTCCAGCGGTCCCGGCGGACGAAGAGCCGCGCCGGCAGGCTCCGGGAAGTGTAGACCGTCTGTAGCAAGTCTCCCCAGGTGAGCTCCAAGCCGAACACTGGGCGGGTGAGGGCGGGCGGAGGACCACTGAGTTCGAAGAGAATGACGAATCCCTTGTGGGACTGAATCCCGCCGGCGTCGCGCCAGACGGGGGCGAACACCGTGCACGTCACGCCGAGCCCGGTCGCGTGGTCACGGTACTGAAAGGTCGGTATCCAGTGCGAGCGCCGCCTCCACTCAAGGCCCGAGTCGAGGTTCAGGCGCAGTCCGCCCAACTCCACGAACGGCCTGAGGAGAGGCTCCCGGGGCGGCAGGACCTCGGCCCCGAGCTCGCCCTGGACTCCGGCGAACTCGATAAGGCCCGCCGTTCCCATGTGAAGGACTCCGACGCGGTCTATCGACCCGTCACGGTCCTGGACGAGGGGCAGGGAGACGAAATGGTTCCCCGTAGGGTAAAGACGGCGGCCGAGGTCCATCTCCTCCGGGGTGGTCAGGCGCTTCAAGCCCGCCCGGCTCCCGCCTCGTACACGCCCGGAAGGTAGGCCCGCACGATATCGGGGTTCACCCTGTATAGCCAGGACCGCTCGACCCTATAGCGCGCGAGAGCGTCAAGGTCGAGATCGGCGACGGCCAGCCCCGGGCCGACCGGGTCCGGGCACTCGGCCAGCACCCCGTCCCCGGTGGGAGTGAGCTCGATGGGGGCGAAGATGCTTGCCTTGCCCGTGGCCTGCTCACCGAGGAAATCCCCGACGAGGGTCGATTGGACGGCGTAAACGGGGCTTTCCTGCACGCGCGGCCACGCCCCCCGCAGCATCTTCCAGGGCGAGAAGGGCTCGACGTTGGACACGGGCGCGGCCACGATCTCCGCGCCCATGAGGGCGGCCATCCGGTAGGTCTCGAAGTACGTCGCGTCCATGCAGACTGGAAGGGCCAACCTACCTGCGGGAGTATCGAACACGCCGAGGCCGCGGCCCGGAGAGAGCCCCTCTTCGCGCTCGCGCGGGAACAGGTGGACCTTCTTCTGGCTTCCGACGAGCGCGCCGTCCGGGCCGAAAAGGCAGGCCAGGTTGTAGACCTTGCCGTCGGCTGCCGGCATGGGGGTGGACCCGGCCAGGACGTGAACCCGTCCGGCCCTGGCCAGGCCCGAGAACATTGTGAAGTAGACACTCCGGATGACGGGCTCGACGTACCGGACGATATCGGCCAACGCGGGAACGCCGGCCGGGGACCCGGAAGAGCGGCCCAAGCCGTCGCCCACGCCCGGAAGGAGGCCGATGAGGGGGAACGTGACCATCTCGGGGAAAGCCACGATGTCGGCCCCGGCCTCCAGAGCCTCTCGGAAGCGCTCGCCGATCTTCTCGACGTACTCCCGGACCGACCGGGCATAGAAAGCCTCCAGTTGCACCGCCGCGACCCGGACCGGGGGCCGGTCGCCCGAAGGCCCGGTTCCCTCCCGGCCGGACCGGACACCCCGCCCCGCGGGGCTCCGCGCCCCGGCCCTCGCCCTGGCCTCCTCTATCCCGAGGGAGGCCACGGCCCGTCTCACCGTGGACGGGCCTGAGGACAACGTCAGGTACGCCCTGAACGCTCTTTCCTTGAGTCCAAGGCCCTCGAGCCGCGCGACGCCGACGCCAGGCGGCTCGGCGCCGAGGCCCGGGACGCCTATCTCGCTCGCGCCGCCCTTTGGCTCGCCGTCGCCCGCCCGGGCGGAGTAGATGCCGGGAAAGGCCTTGCGGTAGAGCTCCACGTTCAACTCGCCGAAGATGTCATAGCTAGTGATGACCCGGCGCCTGGCCTCGAGGTCGAGCGGGCCGATGAGGGTCATTCCCCCGACGGCCGTCGCCGCGCGGACCACAAACCCGCTCTCGTCGGCGGTCATTTCACAGGGGCCGATGATGGCGCTCCGGCCGGCCCAGCTGTGGCCGCCTCCCTCACCCACGAGGCAAGCTTCAAGGCCCATGGTCTGGTTCTGCTGGACCTGTTGCCAGAGACCCGCGAGCTGCCGAGGCTCGGAGTAGGGACCCGGCATGGCCACGGGAGAGATGAGCACGTCCGCGCCCTGAAGGGCGAGAATGCGTGATACTTCCGGAACCCAAGCGTCGGACCCCACGACGAGACCCACCTTGAGACCGAGGGAGTCGACGGGAAACGGCGACAGGGTCGAGCCGGTCGTGAGTCCCGCGTCCTGGTCGTTCGGGGCCACGTGCGTCTGGACCTGACGCCCCGCCACCTCTCCGTCGGGCCTGAGCAGCCAGCTCACGCGGCACGGCCCCTCAGGGCCGGAGACCACGGCGCTCCCCGGGACAATGTAGCACCCGGCCTCGCGCGCGAGCAGCCGGGCCCTCTCGAGCACCCTCTCCTCCTCCGGCCCTTTCCCGCCCTGCCGGGGCGGCCCCGGCGAGGTTTCGTCGAGAGCCCGGCCGGGCAGGACGACCAGCGTCGCCCCGGCCCGCGCCGCCTGGAGGACCGCCTCACGTGGATCGGAAACCGGAGTGAGCTGTACGACCGCCGCGAGAAGGTTAGACACGGTGCAGCCTCCGCGGCGCCCGGTCGAGAGCGGCCTTGTGGTAGAGCTTGATCTGCCTCTCGACCTTCGCCAGGAGGTCGAGGAGATCGAACGGCTTCTGGAGGGTGTCGTGCGCGCCGGCCGTAGCCGCGCGCTCGAAGTAGTCCGGGCTGTCGAAGGCTGTCATGAAGAGGCACCGGACGGCTGGGAAGTGCTCGCGGATCTTGGCGATGAGGTTGATTCCTCCACCACCCGCGATGCGGTAGTCGATGATCACCACGGTGGGGTCTATCTCGGCGACCAGATCGAACCCCTCGACGGCGTCGGGGGCAGCCACGGTCTGATAGCCGTTCTTCCGGAAGAACGCAAGGAGCAACTCCCTCATTCCGGGCTCGTCGTCGACGACGAGGATCCGTTCAGCTTTGGTGACGTTCGCCGCGGGACCCAACACGTCACCTCCTAGCCTCCCCAGAGGTCTTGCGCGAAGAGGCCACGCTCTTGTTCGAGTTCAGAAGGGCGAAAGCCTGCCGCGGACAGCCAGGCTCGATCCGGCCTGGCTCGGGTCCTGTCGAGAACCGGCAAGAGGAAAGTCCACGCGTAGGACTGGCCACCCGGCAAGGTGGCCCGGACGGCGAGCTCCCAGGTGCCGGCGCCCGGAAGCCACCCTGAGCCCTCGGGCGTCGCGCCGCCCGGTCCCAGGTCCTCCACAATGGTCACCCGGCCGTTCCGGGCCTCATAGACCTGACCGTCGGCCTCCAGAGAGAACAAGCTCACGGGGTTGCCGTCCCAATCACGGAGCTGGAAGGTCAGGATGTTCCTCCCGGGCGATGCCGTAGCGGGAGACAGGCAGGGCTCTACGGGTCCCCCGGCCCTGGTGAAGGTGAGCGGGAGCAGGGTCTCCGTCGCTCCGGGGCCCGCCCCGGATTCGGGATCACCCGTCCGGTCGGTGACGCGCAGGGCGCCGTAATAGACCCCTTCGGCCACTGGGACAGTCACCGTGAGCGGGAACACGCCGCTCGCGCCGGAGCCGACCTCCACGCCGCCGGCCGGCACGCGGACGTGCCCGACGAAAGGCAGCCAGTCACTCACCAGCCGGAAGGTGGCCGGCACGGTACCGCTCGGGCTAGCTTCCACGTAGACCGCGTAGTCACCGGACACGGGGTCCGCGAGTTCGACCGTCTCGTCGGACGTCCCGGCCTTCGCCGATGACGCGCATTCCACCCAGCCAGTGCCGTCCCGCCGGTAGAGATAGAGGTCAACGTCGTAAGGAGGTCCGTGCTCGCCGGGCTCCCACGCGCTGCCGCCCGCGGCGGTGTCGACGACCCGGACGCGCAGCAGTCCGGCGGCCCCGTTCAGGTAGGGCAGCGTCTTGGTGGCCGTCTCTCCGGGGCCGAGCGAGATTGTCTCTGGGCGGTCGGGCCAGGGGGCGATCCACAGGCCGTGGCCGTCGAGTTCGGCCTCGAAGGCCGAGCCGATGTTGACCCAGGGGAGCTCGGCCTCGACCCGGCTGACTCGCCAGCCGGTGGAACCGCTTCCGCCTGCGTCCGGGGACGGCCATCCCGTTCCCCAAGCCTGCTCTCTCCCGTGATAAGTTCCGTCACCGCTGACCGGTCTCCATGCCCGCGTCACTTGAGCGGCGAGCGCGGGCACGGCCGGTCCGTTGGCGGGTCCCCCGGAGGGCAGGCTCAGAACCCAACCCGCGCCGGCGGGAGCGGTGAGGACGGGGCCGAGGCCCGCGAAGGCGAGGCCGTTCAGCCCAGCCTCCAGCCAGTACTCGGAGGAATCGAGATTGAAGGCCGAGAGCGCCGCCGAGCTGTAAACCACGACCTCCCAGACCCCGGCCTGGGGCTCGGGGAGCACGACCTCGACGTAGCCCCCCTCGTTCAGGGAGCCCTCGCCGGTGTAGTCCGTCATCCACACTAGCGTGCTGTCCGGGCCGTAGACGTAGACCCTCACCCGGCCCCTGAAGTGGGTTCCGTCGTCGGCGACCGGCACTCCGCAGGAAAGGCGCAGCCCGGATACGCCGGGCGGGACGCTGACGTAGTGCCGCCCAAGACGGGCGGGGCCGAGTGTGCCTTGCGCCTGCACCGTCCAGGCGTTCTCCGGTTCGAACGTGGCCGGCACGGCTACGGTCACCGGAACGTCGAACCATCCGACGCCCGCTCTCATGCCCAGGACCAGTGCCGAGTAGAGGCCCGGGGCGGGGCCCGGGGCGGCGGCGACCGGTATGGTCCGCGAGAGACCGGAACCGAGAACCACGGCGGACTTCGCCGGCCTCAGCCAAGCGCTGTCGGAGAGGACCTCGAGCCAGACGGGTTCACCGGCGATAGGGGGCATGTCGAGGAGAACGCGGGCGCCGCCCGTTCCGCGGAAGAAGCAGCCGCCCACGTCGATGGTCCACGGGAGTTCACCGTCGCCGTCGGAAGTCGCCTGGCGCAGCCATTGATAGGCGTGAACGGCATCGGTCTTGCCCCGGCCCTGTTCCACGTGAGAGTAGCCGGGGAGTGGCCTGGCCGCCGAGAGAAGCGCCTGCCGGATGCGCCGGGCGTCCACCGGTATCCCTTGTTCAATGGCCGCCTGCCAGAGGAGAGCCGCCGCGCCGGCCACGTGGGGGGCGGCCATGCTGGTCCCTTCCTGCCACGCATAGCCCGACGACTCGAGCCAGAGAGGGGAAGCGGATATGACGCAACCAGGGGCCAGGAGGTCGGGACCGAGCCCCCCGTCGGCGCCGGGTCCCACGGCACTGTAGGGCCAGACCGTCTCACCCTGGACCTCGTAGCCGTAGTAGCCGGACCACATGGCTTCATTGACACTCGCTCCCACGGTCAGCAGAGTGGAGCCGCTCACGGGCCCGCGCGCCGTACCCAATCCGGGGCCGTCGTTGCCCGCGGCCACCGCGACGAGAGCGCCATATTGCTCAGCCACGGCAGCCATCTCCGCGCTCTCAAGCGCGATGTCGCCTCCGTCGGAGAGGTTGGCCACGCTCAGGACGATGATATCGGCGCCGTTCTGAGCCGCGTAGGTGACGGCGCGGCTGATGTCGGACCAGTCCCCGTCTCCGGACGAACTTAGGGCCTTCAGGGCCATCACCCTGGAACCGGGAGCCACCCCGTCAAGGCCGCCCCGGTAGGTGCCGTAGGCCGACGACACGGCTGCGACCGCCGTGCCGTGCCCGTTGCCGTCGAAGCCGAGAGTCACCTCGTTCCCGTCTCCACGGATGTCCGCCAGGACGAATGAGCACTTGGAGGCCGAACCTCCGAGCCGTCCCCCGAACCAGGACACAAGGCCGGTGTCCCTGTAGGGCATGAGAGGAGACTCGTCCGTGAGGTCGAGGTCGCGGTCGGTATCGACGTAGACGGTATCGTAAGAGCCCCTCGACCGCCGGTCCACGGCGACGACCAGGAAGCTATCGGTGGTCGTCCCGTTGCCGTTGAGGTCCAGCCCCGGGGAGCCTCGCGGTCCGAGCGACCGCTCCGAGAAGACTCCCGAGTGGAAGAAGCCGCTGGCGGAGGATATCGACCCAACCACGACCCTGCCCAGTTCGGTGGTAATGCGGCCCGAGTCGGCCGTGGAGAGGTGGGTCGTCCGCACGTCCCCCTCCCCGCTGAAGTCCCGCCAGTCTATGACCTTCCTTTCGAGAGCGCTGGTCATGGCCATATCCGGGTGCGTGACGTCCACACCCGTGTCCACCACGGCTATGACCATGCCGCGCCCGTCCGCCCCGGTCAGCACGCCGAGCTCGCCCGCTCCAATCGCGGCGATATTCAGAGCCATGGCCTGGGCCGGAGTCATGGCGGCCTCGGGCGCCACCTCCGGGTCTTCGGCTTCGGCCGGCCCGGCCTCGGTCAGCCCGGCGGCGGCAGGGCCGGCGGTGGCCGGGGCCGCGGACAGGGCCCTCACGGAGCCGGTGGCCGAGTCGAGAAGAAAGTAGACCGTGACTCCCGCCCCCAGCGCGGTGCGGGCCTCTTCCCGCGAGACCTCGCGTCCGCCCAGGAAGACAGGCGCCCAGGAGACGACGGGGAAGCTGACGGCGGTCGTGACCGGGCTGCCGGGGGTGCCGGGGGCCGCGAGGCCCCCCGCGGGTCCGGACGGCCCGGATAGGGGCTCGAGCGTCAAGAACTCCCAAGCCGGGCCGAGGGAGACGACGCGGCCCACTCCGTCCACAAGCTCGGCTTCGACGAAGGCGACCGAGCCGCTCGCGTCGAGAGTCAGCGACACTTCGTCGAGGGGTGATATGGATTGACGACCGGCGCGGGCGCCCTGGCGCCACACGATGGCCGCCGCGGGCAGCCTGACGTAGACCGTGGGCCCCGGGCTCGGTGAGCCGGACACGGCCGACGGCGCGGCGCGGGCCACGCCCTCCGCCGTGACCTCCCTGTCCGGCGTCCCTGACGGCCACAGGTCGACAGCCAGGATGTCACCCGAAGGGCTTGTCCCACGAACGATGCCGCTCAGGTCATAGAGATAGCCTCCGGCCTTCACGGCCCGGCAGACGAGACAGGCCGCCTCGGCCCGGGTGGCTCCGGACAGTGGCCGGAATGTGCCGTCGGGATATCCCCGGACCATGCCGCGCTCGAAGGCCACGGCGATGTAGCCGGAGACCCATTCCGGAAACGAGGCCCGGTCGCCGAACGGCGAGTCTCGGCTCTCGGGTTCGAGCCCGATGACTCGCACAAGGATGGCGCATATCTCGGCCCGGGTGATGGGCCTGTCGCTCCTCACCGTCCCGTCGGGGTAGCCACGGATGAGGTCGTACTCGGTCGCGACGTTGACGTAGCCGGCAAGGTCGGACCCGGCCGCGAGGTCGCTGAAGGCGGGCTTGACGCCGGACAAGCCGGCGGCCTCGGCCGCGTAGCCCAGGGCCCGGATCAGTATCTCGACGAACTCCCCCCGGGTGACGCCGTCGTCAGGCCGGAACGCGGTGGACGGCAGGGACCCCCCGGCAGCGGGCGGGCCCGGCTGGGGACCGACGGCTCCCCTGGCCCAGAGAGCCTCTATCTCCGCCTGGCTCCAGTGGCCTTCAATGTCCGCGAAGGGCGTGGCGGCGAGCCCCGAGCCGGTTTGTGCCGGCTCCGCCGCGCCGAAGGTCGCGGGAGAAGCGGCGAGGGTGCCGGCGCAGAGGCTCGCGGCAACCAGCCACGGGACGACCTTTCGCCGCAGGGCGTACTGCCTCGGCCGCGGTCGTCTAGCCGCGCTCACGGCCGGTGGATTGCGCACTACTGGGAGTCCTCCAGACCTTCTGCCAAGCCCGCTCTCGTCACCTCGCCCGGGTCCCCCCGGTAAGGCGAAGCCCTTCTTCTCGCGCGACCGGGACTCCTCTGTCGAGGGATGACGCTATCAGCGCAGATTATGACAACTCGGTACACAAAACGCCAGGCTGGCGGCCGGTGTCAGTCTATGGCCTCCACAACGCAGTCGTCGAACCACACTGTCCCCGGCCCTGTGTGCTTGAGGTAGGCCTCGAGGTTCACCGGACCGCCGGGAGGTATCCGGAAGTAGAGCATCACCTGCCGCCAACCGACATCGCCCGCGAGGTCGAGGGTCAGGGTCTCCTGCGGCAGCACGAACGTCTCGTCGGTGGTTGACCTGAACGAGGCTTCCACGATCACTTTGGAGCCCGCCCCAAGCCCTTGCCCCTTGAACCAGACGGTCAATCGATAGGCGGTATCCGCTAGCCTGAGCGGGGTCAGCTGCACCGCGTAGGCCGACGGAGCGCCTTCCCGGGGAGCGAATCTCAGGCTGCCGGGAGCCGCATGACCGACGCTCGGGTCGTAGGCGACGTAGTCAGTGTAGACCAGAGACCAGTCGACGGGGCGCCCGCCGTACTGCTTGTCGAACCCCCCGTTCGCGTTGATCTGAGTCAGCGGGGTCAGTTCCGTCACTCCCGCGAAGGTGACCGGGTCGCCGGCAACCGTGACCTCCAGGCCCCTGGCAGCCTTGACTGTCACCGTGACCTGGGCCGTGTAGTGGCCCGTCGACGGCAGGACCATCAGGCAGCGGGGCTCGGACGTCGTGGGTTCGGGAAGGTCCGCGCCGGGCACGGACCAAGCGAAGGAGTATTCTCGCCCGCCGCTCTCGGTCAGCCCAAGGCACCTCAGGTAGAACGGCTGGTTCACGAGCACTTCGGCCGGCAGGTCCAGCCCGGGATAGACCACGACCTCGACCAGTTCCGACAGCGGGCGCCTCCGGGCGTCACGTTCGACGAAGGCCTGGATCCGGAAGACCCCGAGGTCGGTCGACCCGAACGAGAGGTACTGGCCGCGCTCTACGGCCGCACCGCCGTCCAGCGACTGAGTGTCCACGACCTCCCAGACTATTTCGTTAGGACTCCCGCCCCAGCCCGCGGGCAGGCCGACCTGGAGAGTGGCGCTGTTACCCGCCATGACCCGGGACGGCCCGACGACGGGATAGAGTGACGGCGTGAAGATGAGCCTGGCGGATAGCGCGGCGGCCGCGACCATCACCACGGCGGCCGCGACCCACAACATCCGGGTCAGCCGGGTCCGCCTGGCCTGTCGTATGGCGGCAAGGTCGCGGGCGACGTCGGCGAAGCTCTGGTAGCGGTCCCTGGGCTCGGGCTTCAGGCAACGGGCGATGACGCGCCTCAACTCGCGTGAGACCCTCGGAAGTCTCTTATGGGCGTCGGACAGGCCGGCCGCCTGCCCGGCCGACCCCTCGGCCGGAGCCGTACCGGCCGCCGGGGCTGTTCCTGTCGCGGTCAATCCTACCCCACCGGGGGCCTCGCCGGGGGTGATGCCTGTCAGCAGGAAGTATAGCGTGACGCCGAAGCTGTAGATGTCGCTCCGTTCGTCGGTCGGGCGGTTGGCTTTCTGTTCGGGGGACGCGTAGTCCTCGGTGTAGGCGTAGATGCGGTCTCCCGGGAGCCGGGCGTCAGGCACCCGGGCGATGCCGAAGTCCAGGAGCTTGACCTGCCCGGCCCGGGTGAGCATGAGATTCGAGGGTTTCAGGTCCCGGTGGATGATCTTCCTTTCGGCCTTCTTGTGCAGGTAAGTGAATATGCCGGCGACCTGCAGGGCGTAGCCGAGGACCTGGTCTTCCCCTAGCGGTCCTTCTTCGGCCACCTTCTGCTTCAGCGTCCGGCCCGTCACGAAATCCATGACCAGGTAGTGCCGGCCGTCCTCCTCGAAGAAGTCGTAGACTTTGGGCAGGTTAGGATGGTTCAGGGAGTAGAGGACGTTGACCTCGTTCTTGAACTCGGCCAGCCCGAACGCGTCCGGATTGAGCTGCTTGACCGCCAGCGGCACGTGTTCGTCGACACCCAAGCGCTCCGCCAGATAGACGGTCGCGGAGCCGCCCTGGTCATACAGGCGGAGAATCCTGTACCTGTTCTGGAGTATGGTCGACGGGGGGAGCACGGGGTCCCGTCTGTTCTGGGCGCCCATGGGCTCTCGGGGCTCCTCTGCGAGTTGCGCGCGGACCCGGAACGGTCCGGCCGGCCACGTCAAGCCAATTCGAACACTAGCTATTCGACGTCCGGGCGGAAGAACCCCTGCCTTGCCGCTAGGAGCCCCCGGCGGGCGGGGCGTCGGTCTGGAAACGCAGCAAGGTTATCGTGTTCTCGACGTTCCCGTAGGCGTCGAGCGGGTTGTTAGAGGTGATGAGCGCTAGCCCGTGCCGAACGTCGATATCCACGTCGGCCTCTCCCCCGAGCGGGGAGACCCACAGAGCCCTGCCGTCGATGGTGAGCCGCAGGAGGTAGTGGTAGTAGTGGTAGGCGTCCTCGGCGACCGTCGACTCGACGATGTCGGCGATCATGTAGTCCCCTGAGGGCGCGAAGTCGAGGTCGGCCACCGCGAGCGTCGCGTCTTCCCGTCCTCTCAGGTAGAAGCGCCAGGGTATCTCGCCGGTGGCCGCGTCCAGCATGTAGATCGCGGCGTGCTTGCCGACGTCGTAGACCACGAGAAGCCTCCCGTTCGGAGAGAAGGCCGTGTGCTTGTTGCCTCCCGTGACAAGGAACTGCTTCCAGACCAACGACCCGTCGGTCACGGAGTAAAGGTAGACGCTGCTGTCGGGGTCCTCGGTGGTCGCGGCCAGGAACCTCCCGTCCGGAGAGAAGGCCGCGTTCCACCTCCCCCCATCCGGTATGTCCTGCGACCACATGAGCTGCCCGCGTTGGTCGAACATCCGCGCGCGGCCGGCCTCACAGACCAGGAGCCCGTCCCCCGCGGGAGTGAACAGGCCCCAGGCACCCGACCCGACGTTGGCGCTCCACGCCGGTGAGTAGCGGCGCGGGCCCAGGACCTCCAGGGTGCGACGCCTGTGGTTGAAGAGAGCCAGCCACTTGCCGTCGTCGGAGAGAACGGCCTCGGCCCAGCCGTCGAAAGACCGCTCGAACACGTGGGCGCCGTTGGCCTCGAGCACCATCACCACGCCGGCCTCGCCGTAGGTCACCGCCGAAGCCACTATATAGCGGCCCCCGGCCTGGTACCCGGCTTGCGTGGTGCGGTAGCTGGCTCCTGTGAACAGGTGCTCCCACAGGAAGCCCCCTTCCAGGTCGTAGACCCTGAACCCGAGGGAGCGTCTCGTGCCCCGCAGGTCGGTACCGGCAACGAGGTAGGATGTGCCGTCGGGGTTCAAACGCCCGACAGCGACTCCTTCCACGGAGTCCTGGGTAATGCGTTCGGTCATCAGCACGGGGATGTCCATGAAGTCAGCCTCGGACACGCCGCCGGAAGGGCTGGCCAGCCCGGAGAACGAGGTCGGGGCACCCCCCGAATCGGGCGGGACGTAGAGGTCGCCTGCCCCCCCGGGGGAGGCCCGCTCGGAACGACAACTCCTGAAGATGAAAGCCACGAGCAGCACGAACACCACGGCCAGGGCAAGAAGCATTACCGGCCGCAGGGCCCCCAGGATGCCGGGCAATGGCAGCCGCCGTAGGCGTGAGAAGGGATCTCCCGTGGGGAACAACCTCCGTCGCGAGAGTTCTTCCCTGGCTTCCCAACTCCTCCGCAGCCAGAGCCCCTAGCGCTACGAGAGGGAGCCGCGGACCCCGAAGGGGCCTCGGCACCCTCTCGCAACCAGACATGGGCCTTGCGCCTTGCGCCGGCATTGCGCCGGGAATCCCTTGCCGGCTACCCGGCCCGGGCCACGATGACGATGGTCACCACGTACCCGCGTTCGATGAGGAGTTCGACCTCGTCACCCGTCTCGACATCGTCGGTGGAGAGGGTCTCGTCGCCGTAGGTCACCTCGGCGTCCTCCGCCACCGTATACGTGGCCGTCCGGGTGCCGTCCAGGATGGTCAGGGTGACAAGGTCCCCGTCGCCGTCACGAACAAGACCGATGATGACGCCCTCGTCCTCCTTGACCTCAAACTCCGCCACCACCAGGACGACCTTGCCCGTCGCGTTCAGGTGGAGGGTCACCTCGTCTCCCGGCCGCACGTCGCCGAGGTCGCCCAAGGTGCCGTTGACAATGATGACGGCCCCGGGGGCGAGGACGTAGGTCTCCGCGTCGTCCTCGTCGGCGCCGGGTGTGTCCGGGATGATCGAGATTGTCGAGGCGACCGGCGGGGTGGAGCCGGTCCCGTCGGTGACCTCCGTCACGACGCCGCTGACGGTGGCCGGCGATTCGTCGTCCTCGGCCAGGATGTCGATCTCCGTCACCAGGTCGTCCTCCACGGACAGGGCCACTACGAGCCCGGTGTCAAGATCGTCGACCCCGGCGTCCTCGCCGTCTACCGTGATTTCCACGTCCGGCGAGACCTCATAGGTGACCGGGGAGGATAGACCTCCCGAACCGGCCCCGCCTCCGCCCAGGTGCCGCCTCACGGTGATCGAGGTGAGGTCCCCGGCGGCGTTGGTCGTCCACGAGACTAGGGTGCCGATGACGGTCCCGCTATCCCCGTCGTAGTCGGGGTCGAGGTCCGCCCGGTCGAGGATGGCGGCCATCTCACAGCGGGTAACCGGCTTATGCGGGTGAAGGTTGCCGGCGTCCCCCAGGATGATGCCCAGCCTCACGGCGAGCGCCATGTAGCCGACGGCCCACGCCGGGACCGCCGCGGCGTCGCGGAAGCCGAGGTCCGCGCCGGATAGCTCCCGAGCCTCATCCCCGAGGCCCATGGCCTCAAGGAGCATGACCACTACCTCGAGCCTGGTGGCCGGCGTCCGGGCCTGAAAGGTGCGGCTGTGGTCCTCGAGGAGGGGCCAGAGGTAGCCTTCTTCGAGGGCGTAGGCCAGGCACTCCTGGGCCCCCGTCCAGGTCGGGATGGAGCGGTAGTCGCGGAAGGCCGCGGCCAGCGCGGCCGTTGCTTCGGACAGGCCGATATCCAGGGCCTCGTCCTCGGCCTCGATAAGACGCGTGATCATGATGACCAGCTCGAGCCTCGTCACCCGGTTATGCGGGCCGAAAAGCCCATTGCCGTAGCCCTCCACGATTCCCCGGGCCTTCATGGCCATGACGTTCCCGAAGGCCCAGTGGTCTTCCGGCACGTCGGAAAAGGGAGGTCCTCCCTGCCCTCGCCCGTGGCCCTTCCCACTAGGTGCGGCCATGACCGGTAGCGACATGGCCCCGAGGACGAGGGCCGCCAGCCCTAGCACCGCCATCCGCCTGAGCAGGGGCCGCCATCCTGTCCGCCTTGTAAGCATCGACTTCACGCTGGACTCCTCCTTCGCCGAATGTTCTCCGAGCGCTGATGAACGTCTCCGAGCACCAAAGTGGTCGTCGGAAGGAGGGTATATTGTGGGGGTCCCTAATATGCCACTTTCTGGCTAAGCTGGTTGGGGAGCGGTCCGAAACCGGACGGGCTAGCCCGTCGCGAGCTTGGCCAGCATCGCCACGGCGGTGCCGGCGACGAGCGTGCCCAGCGTAAGGGCGAGCAAGGTGACCCGGAGGGAGTAACCGAGCAGCAGGGCGATGAGGCACCCGGTCCATGCCCCCGTCCCCGGTAGGGGGATGGCCACGAACACAGACAGCCCGAGGAGGCCGTACTTCTTGATACGCTCGCTGGTCTTCTCCGAGCGGGCCACGTAGTCGGTCACGAGCCTGCGGAACAGCCGGGTGCGCTTGAGGAGGCCGACAGCCGGCAGCAAGATGAAGTAGACGAGAGGTATCGGCGCGAGGTTCCCGGCCAGGGCGATGGCCAGGGCTTCGAGGGGCGGCAAGCCGAGGTGCACGCCGAGCGGAATGGCTCCCCGGAGTTCGATGACGGGGATCATGGCCACGATGAAGACGTGCACCTCGGGCGGCAGCGAGTTGATGTACTCGAGTACGGTCATGGCCGCTATTCGGTCCCCGCCTCCCAGCTCTCGAGGTACTTCCGTTGCTCCGGGGTGAGGTTCTGGACCTTCATCCCCAGACTCGCGAGCTTGAGTTCCGCCACCCGGCGGTCGATGGCCTCGGGGACCGGGTAGACCCCGGGTTCGAGGCTCCGCCCCTCGCGGGCCAACTGCTCCACGACAAGAGCCTGGTTGGCGAAGCTCATATCCATGACGGCCGCGGGGTGGCCTTCGGCGGCCGCCAGATTGACCAGGCGTCCCTCGGCCACGAGATACAGCCGCCTGCCGTCGGACAAGGAGTACTCCCTAACCCCTTGACGGGCTTCGCGTGTCTCGGTCGCCATCGCCGTCAGGGCCGGGATGTTGATCTCCACGTTGAAATGACCGGCGTTGGCCATGATGGCCCCGTCCCTCATCTTCTGGAAGTGGGGTTTGTCGATGACGTTGACGTCCCCTGTCGCCGTCACGAAGAAGCCTCCGGCCGCGGCGGCCTCGTCCATATCGGTGACGTGGTAGCCGTCCATGGCGGCCTCCAGCGCCCTGAGAGGGTCGGCCTCGACCACGATCACTCTCGCGCCCATGCCGTTCGCGCGGGCAGCCACGCCCCTGCCTACCCATCCGTAGCCCGCCACGACGAAGACCGAACCCGCCAGGAGGCGATTCGTCGCCCGCAGTAGGCCATCGATGGCCGACTGGCCCGTCCCGTAGCGGTTATCGAACCAGTGCTTGGTGCGCGCGTCGTTGACCGCGACAATCGGGTACCTGAGCGCCCCCTGCGCCGCCATCGCGCGGAGCCTGATGACCCCGGTCGTGGTCTCCTCGGTCCCGGCGAAGACCCCGGCACCGCTCCCGCTGCCGGACGCGTTCCCGGCGATGAGGTCGGGATGGTTGCGGTGCAGGGCGGACACGAGGTCGGCCCCGTCGTCCATGGTGATTTGGGGACCCTCGGCGAGAACGTTCTCTATGTGGCGGTAGTATGTGTCCTTGTCCTCGCCGCGGACGGCGTAGGTCGGCACTCCGTAGAGGACCGAGAGGGCCGCGGCCACGTCGTCCTGGGTGCTCAGGGGATTGGAGGCGCATAGGACCACGCCGGCCCCGCCCTCCTTGAGGGTCAGGACCAGACCGGCTGTCTCCGTCGTCACGTGCAGGCAGGCCCCGATCCGCAAGCCCTCAAGCGGTTTCTCCGACGCCCAGCGAGCCCTGATGGACGCCAGAACGGGCATGTCCGCCCACGCCCAGGCGATGCGACGCTCTCCCTCCGCGGCCAGGTCGGGGCTCCGGAAATCGCCCTTTACCATTCAGACACTCCCCCAACGAGATGAAAGGTCTCACTCATCTTACGGTATCGCCTCGGCTTCGGGAATCCCTGCCGGACCAGCTTATAATCCTTATGCCCGCCGCCCAGGCACAACCCGCGGACGCGCCAAGGGACCTCGAGGGGGAGCCGCCGAGCGCCTGCTAGGCAGGATTTGGGCCGGGTGGTGGACAACTGCTATTCATGCTAGTCAGGACCCGGCCGGGCGGCCGGGACGCCGGCCGGGGACACGGGAAGGAAGTGTCCGGCATGCCCGTTGTACCGGGCCTTGCGAAGCGGCCAACCGGCCGGAGGCCGGCCCGCCTCCCGAGAGGGGTCGGTAGCTGCCTGAGTCCCGTGCGCCGCATCGGGGGCCTCGCACCGCCCCCGCAAGGCCGGGTCCTTGCCGTGTCGTTCCTCGACGGCCCGACCGCGGCCCCTCCCAACCCCCCAATCGGTCGCGAGAGGTGGCGCGGCAACTCGCAGGCCGGCAGGAGCCCCGCCTTGACCCCCCGCGGCCCCGGCGGCTTGCGGGCAGGCGGCGCGCGGGCGGGCGGGTCGCCGGCCGGCGGCGGGGGTCCAGGCGACTCCGGAGGCATCACCGGAACCATCCTCGACATCCTTAGGGCCTACGGGGCCCGGGCGACCTTCGCCGTCATAGGCACCACGGCCCTCAACTACCCCGACGAGGCAGGCCCCGCGGGCTCCCCGTACTGGAACGGTCAGGCCTACGACCATTTCCCGGAGTATGGACGGGACGACCTCGCCGGCGTCGTGGCCCAGCCGGACCTCACTCGAAGCATCCTCGCCGGAGGGCACGAGCTGGCCAACCACTCCTACCGGCACATCCCTCTCGGGCCTCCCCCGGCCGCGGCTCGCCGGAGAACCCACCACGCCGGGCCGGCCGAAGCCTTTTCCGACGTGGCGCAGCTCCACGAGCACGTCCGGGAGTACTTCGGCTACACGATGCGGCTCGCCCAGCCTCCGTACCTCGTGGATACGGTCGCCCGGGGAAGCGCGGGCGACGGGACCGCGATAAGGGACGTCTTCGACATCTACGCGGCTCTGGGATACGACTACCTCGGGCTGGGCGTCGACGGCGGCGGCTGGCGAGAAACGTCGGGGAGCTACGACTTCGACGTGGACGCGATGGTTCTCGGGCTCCAGAGGATGCTCGAGAGCGACGGGCAGGCCCTGTCCGGGCGCGTGGTGTCGTTCCGGGACGGTTACAATATGTCGCGCCGGAGCCCGGTCGTCACCGCGCTGCCTCGACTGATGCAGCTCTTCAGGAACTACGGCTACAAGGTTGTGAGCGTGTCCGAGCTCTTGGAGATGTCGCCGTTCTCCGACCTCGATCCGGGCCATCCGGCGTTCCCCGCGGCCAAAGGCCTTCTCGACGAGGGTTGGTGGGTGGCTTCTCGCGACAACGAGGTCCGCCCGTTCGACCCCGTCCTGCGGGGCGAACTCGCTGTCTGGGCCATGGGTCCGGGGAAGTGCGGCCCCAAGCCGGGCGTCGACGACTGGCAACCGGGGCCGGTGCCCGTCTACGTCGATGTCCCGCTCGGCCACCCCCACCGCGGGCGCGTGGAGGCGGCGGCGAAGCGTGGCTTCTGGCGAGGTCTGGGACGCGGGCGCCCGGCCCCGCCGGACGCTAGAGGAAGCCGGGTCTTCGGCCTCTCCGACCCCGTCGGCCCGGACGAGTTCCGCGAAGTCATGGGCCGGGCCGGGGTCCGCCTGGGAGATGTGGCCGGCCTGGACCTGGGCGTCGCCGCCGCCCGGGACCACGAGCCCGATGACGGCGCGCGCCGTTCCGGAAGCGCGGGCACGAGTCCCGGCGCCCTAACGCGCGCTGAGGCCCTGGTCATGATCTGGGGGGGCAGGCAATAGGGTGAGGGGCAGGTAGTACGGTGATGGGCAGGCAATAGGATGAGCTAGGGAGGTGCCCACGGACGGTGGCTTCAGGGTTCTCGTCCGACATCTTCCGCGAGTATGACGTACGGGGCGAGGCGGGCCGGGAGATCGACGCCGAGGTCTCCCGGCTCATCGGTCTGTCCCTCGCCCGGTGGGCCGAGGAGCGCGACCGGACCGGCCCGCGGGTGGCCGTCGTCGGTCGCGACAACCGCCTTTCGTCCCCCGAACTGGCAGAGGGCGTGGCCCGGGGTTTCCTCGAGGCCGGATGGGAAGTCCGCGACCTCGGGGTGGTGCCCACCCCGGTCTTCTACTGGGCGCGCCGGCGCCACGGGCTGAACCTGGGGGTCATGGTCACCGGCAGCCACAACGAGGCCCACTACAACGGCTTCAAGCTGGCCTGGGGGCCGGGAACCCTCTACGGCGAGGACATCAAGGAGATCGGCCGCCGGGTCGCCGAACTCGCTGCCGCGGGGCCCGTTCCGGGGGGCGGCTCCGGGCCGGCTCCCACCGGGGCCGTCGCCCTGGACGGCGTCATCGAGGATTACACGGCCGATGTCGTTGACCGGCTTGGCCTCGGAGGCAAGCCTCTAGGGCTTCGGGTCGCCGTCGACTCGGGGAGCGGCACCGCGTCCCTCGTCGCTCCGAGTCTGTTCGAACGTCTCGGCTGCGAGGTCCTTCCGCTGTATTGCCGGCTCGACGGCACCTACCCCGGCCACTGGCCCGACCCGGTGAAACCCGAGAATCTCGCCGAACTCCGGGAAGTCGTGGCGCGCGCGCGAGCCGACGCCGGCGTGGCCTTCGACGGGGACGCCGACCGCCTCGGCGTGGTCGACGACCAGGGCGAGATTCTCTGGGGTGACGTCATCATGATTCTCTTCTGGCGGGAGATCCTTGCCCGCCATCCGGGGGCCGAGGCCATTGTAGAGGTGAAGTGCTCCCAGGCCCTGGTCGACGAGATCAAGAGACTCGGCGGACGCCCGCTCTTCTACCGCACCGGCCACTCCCTCATTAAGGCCAAGATGCGGGAGATCGGGGCCCTGTTCGCCGGGGAGATGTCGGGCCACATGTTCTTCGCCGACGAGTACTACGGCTTCGACGACGCCATCTACGCGGCAGCGCGTCTCCTCCGAATCATCGGACGGTCCGGCCGCCGCCTCTCGAGCCTCCTGGCCGACCGGCCGAGGTACCACTCCACGCCCGAAACCCGAGTCGAATGCCCGGACCGGACGAAGTTCGGGGTAGTAAAGACCGTGCGCGACCAGTTCGCGGCCCTTCCGGCGGGGGATGTCGAGATAGTCGACGTGGACGGGGTGCGGGCGGTGTTCCCGGACGGAGGGTGGATTCTCGTCCGGGCCTCCAACACCCAGCCCGCCCTGGTCGTGAGGTGTGAGGCCCGCACCGAGGAAAGGCTGGCGGAACTGAAAGGGCTGGTCACCGAGTCACTGCGCTGTAAAGCCGCTGAGGCTGGACTGGCACTCCCCGGCTGGTAGCCCGTGCGGCGCCCGGAGGGCCAGGCCCTGGTCTACCCGCCTTCCCCGCCGCCGGGTGAGTCGCCGTCCTGAGGCGGGATCTCGGGGGGAGGCGCGAGAATCGGCTGGATGACCTCACCCGCGTCACGTAAGGCCTCGGCCGCGTCCTTGATGCCGAGGAGCACCATCTGTATCTCGCGCTGGATGACCCGCTCTATCTCGGGCCACCGCGGGTGCTTCGGCAGGCTCTCGGCGTGGAAGGCGATCTCGGCCGCCTTCTGATAGACCGGGTCGCCGTCGAACGGGTCGAGGTCAATAGCGGCGCGCCGGGCGGGGAACACGTGGTAGCCGCGGGCCAACTCATATTGGGACGCGGCGCTCGTCAGGTAGTTGGCCAGGGCCGCGGCCTGGCTTCTGCGGTAGGCGTCCCCATGCCGGAAGAGGACGAAACCGGCCGTCCCACCGATGACCGGCGGGGCCGCGGTGTCCGGCCCGGGAACCCCGGCGCCTCCGCCTGGCCCGCCGCCGTTACTCACCCCGGTGAGCGTGGGGTACTCGGCCACCGCGAAGTTCTTGATCGTCCCCTCCTCCGACCTGAGGTAATCGATGGCCCATGCGGACCACGGCTCTATGGCCACCTTTTGCTGTTCCGCTCGGGCGAACAGGTCGAACACCGTGCGCACCGCGGCCGTCCCGGTGCTGGGATGGGCAAACCCCTGGCCGTGGATGAGGTCGGCGAGGTCTTCGAGAGCGGCAACCGCCTCGGGACTGTCGAACGTGTAGTCCAACAGGTCCTCGGAGAGCGGCCGGGCCCCGCCGGCGTAGAGGAACGGCCAGACTTCGTAGTAGCCGGGGAGCACGTAGGTGGCGAACCCCCAGACGTCGGTCTTCCTGTCGCCGTCGCGGTCGAAGGTCAACTGCCGGCAGGTCTCGACGAATTCGTCCCAGGTCCACTTCCCGTCCGCCGGGGGCGTGACTCCTCGTTCGGCAAAGATGTCGAGATTGAGGAGTAGCGCGTGTGCTGTCATGGCGACCGGAAAGCCCCAGAGTTGCCCGGCGTGCGTGTAGGAGGCCCTGGCTTCCGGCGAGAGGTCGTCGATGTCCGCGATGAGGTCGTCAGCGGGCTCGAGGAGTCCCGCCTCTACTTCGGCCAGGCTCACGCCCCCGGAACTGAGGTCGAAGGGAGCCAGATCGGGGAGCCGGCCGGCCTCCTTGGCCGAATCCAGGAGCGACCTCATGTCCCGCCATTCCACCGGAACGAACACGACCTCCACGAACGGGTGCGCGGCCTCGAACTCCTCCAGCTTGCGTTCCATCCAGTGGTAGCGGTT
>QZJP01000020.1 GCA_003599345.1 Bacillota bacterium
AAGGCGGCGTCGGCGTTCACGGAGACGGCCAAGGGGTCCACCACCTGGACCCGCGTTGACCCCTACTAGGAGGGGTGAGGTTTGACCACCCTTGCGGCTTACCGCACGATGATAGAGGAGGAGTACCAAGAAGGCTCCTCCGCGTCCACGACGATAAAGGACCGGTTCATAAACCAGGCCTACGCGAAGCTCTACGCGCTCACGGGGAACACGAAGGAGTACTCCACCACCACCGCCGCGAGCCAACTCGAGTACGTCCTCCCTACGGACTTCCTCTCCATCAAGCACGTCGAGTGGAACGACACGCGGCTCTACCCCGTCTCGACCTCGTGGGCCTACGCGCAGGACGACGACTGGCGGCGCACCACGGGCACGCCGAGCTTCTACCTCGTCGAGGGTGACCGGCTCCGGCTCGTCCCCGTGGACTCGGCGGGGTCGAAGACCCTCAAGATTTGGTACTACGGCGCGCCCACCAGCCTCTCCGCGACGACGGACGAACCGGACCTCCCGGCGACGTGCGACGACGCGATAGTCGCCTACGCGTGCTGGAAGATAGCGCGGCGGCTCAAGGACTGGGCGGCGGCGGCGGAGTTCGAACGGTCGTGGGAGAGAGGTTACTTCCAGGCGCGGCGCGACCTCTCGACTTCGGTGCGTGAGCGGCCGGAGCAGGTGGAGGACCACTACAGGTGGTAGCCGCGCAGAACGCCTATTCCCTCGAATTCCCGCACTTCGGCGGCGGCGTGGACGAATCGACCGCCATAACGCACCTCCCGCTGCACACGGCGTCGGCCATGTCGAACATGGACTACACCGAATGGCCGGCCGTGTCGGTGCGCGCGGGCTCCGCGAAGCTCAGCACGACGGCGATGAGCGCGAACCCCGTCACCGGCCTCTTCGACGTGGGCTTCTCCGGCGGGACACGCGCCCTCCTCGCGAAGTGCGGCACGGCCCTCTACAAGTGGAACACGGGCACGTCGGCCTTCGACTCCGTGGCGACGGGCCTCACGGCGGGCAACGTGCGCTTCTGTGTCTACAAGGACACGGCCATCATGTTCGGGCCGGACGCGCCGAAGAAATCGACCGACGGCACGACGTGGTCCGCCCTCGGCGGCTCCCCACCCACGGCGAAGTACTGCATCACGCACGCCGACCGCGTGTTCGCGCTGAACGCGAGCGGCTACGAATCCATCCTCTACTTCTCCGCGCTGGAGGATGCCGAGGACTGGACGACGACGACCGGCGCGGGCGCGGCGGGCTCCATCCCCATCGACACGAACGACGGCACGGTGGGGACCGGGCTGTGGGAACTTCGCGGCTGGGGGCGGCTCCTCGCCGGCAAGGAGCGCGCGCTGTACCTCCTCCGCGGCACCGGGCCTTCCGACTTCACCGCGGACTACGTGACGCGCCGGGCCGGGCCGGTGAGCCAGGAGGCGGGCGTCGTGACGCCGGGCGGCGAGTTCTACTTCGCCGCGCGCGACGGCATCTACCGCTATTCGGGCTATGGCGCGCCGGAGCAGATACAGCAGCCCGTCCAGGCGACGTGGGACACGCTCAACAAGTCCTACTATTCCCGGATCGCGGCGGGCCACACGAACTCCGGCGGCGTCGAGCGCGTCCTCTTCGCCATCCCCACCGGCTCCGCGACCGTCCCCGACAAGGTCCTCGTCTACTACCCGCGCTGGAACGTCTGGTCCGTCTGGTCCGGCATCGCGCCGTACCTCTTCGCCACCATCCAGGTCGGCGGTGTGGACTACCTCGCGTGGGGCGACGACGCGGGGTTCGTGTGGAAGGGCCTCCAGGGCACGCAGGACGGCGCGACGGACGTGGCGTGGTCGCGCGAGACGGGCGTGTTCCCGCTGGGCGACAGGAACGTCTATCACTACCTTGAGCGCGTGACGCCGGTCTTCAAGGTCGAATCCGCCGGCACCGCGTCGGTCGCCTACGACACGGCGGCCTCCGGTTCCTACGGCACGGCCTCCACCGTGGACCTTGCGACGGAAGCACCCACGAAGCACCTGTGGGCGCCGTTCGCGTCGGGCGAGGACACGCGCGCGCACCAGTTCCGCGTGAAAGTCTACGGCACCGCCGGGCCCGCCACCCTGCGTGGCATGACGGTGCAACTTCGGAAGGGCGGGGTCTAGATTGGCTTTGGTCTGGGACAACGACGCGCCGCGCGACATCGAGCGCAAGTGGTCGCGGGCGGAACTCATGCTCCTCGACGAGCTGTTCTACAACTACTCGCGCGGGCTGTGGGGTCCGAACCACGTCCCCGCGTTCATCGGCGACACGGATTCAGATTCCCTTGACGCGACGAACTCCTTCAGCCTCAAGTTCTACATGCCTTCTGAGACGGTGAAGGTGCTCCGGTTCACCCTGCGCTTCTGGCTCCTCCCGTTCCGCGCGTACTCCAAGACGGCGGCGGCGGGGGGCGGCGATTCGGTGACGAGCGGAACGTCCTCCGCTACAACCACGGGCCTTGAGAACTGGGGGACGGCCACTTGGGGAGGGGTCATCCTAGCCGCGGCAAACCACGACCACGCTGGAGCCGTAACTGCTGATGGTGCACATAGCCACTACATCTATAAACACGACCACAATATAGGCCACACGCACTGGGTGACAGTCTCGGACCATACGCACACTGCCGTTTACGGCATCTACAAAGGCACGTCGGCCACCGGCGTGACGGTGACCATCAACGGCGTGGACCGGACGGCAGCTCTTGGCGGCGGAACAGGGTTCACGACCGACCAGACGGACCTCGACATCACGGCCTACGTCACCTACCCGGAGGCGGAGAACACCATCACCCTGACCTCCACCCAGCTTGGGCGAATCCGGGTCCAGTACGACGGAATCTACCTGATGACCCTGCCGAAGTAGGAAATTCGTGCTGGAGTACAGAAGGACTCTCCCACGTATGATATGGGGATAGAGAAACCTTGTGGGAGGGTTCAAAAATGAAACGGTTTGCGGCAGGTCTTCTGGTTGGTCTCATTCTCGGTGGCGGCGCGGCGGTATGGAGCAGTAGTTTCGGTTACTATGCGGTCACTGAGGAACTGTCGTTCCCTATCGTTCAGGTGGTGGTCAACGGTAAGGCATTGACTTTCGCGGAGGACGACGTTCCAGCAATGCTTCTTGGCGGGCGTGTAATCCTGCCCTTGCGCGCGGTCGCGGAAGTGCTTGGCGCGGAAGTCCAATGGGACGGCGAGAGTTACACCACCATAGTGGACACAACGGGAATTCAGAGAGAGGGCGTTAAGGTGGTGGAGGGTGCATTGGACGGTAATGCAATGTTCGGTCAAGCGATAACAACAAACGGTGTCACTGTCACGGTGGATGTGGATTACGATCAGAATGGATTGCCAATCATCTCTCTTGCCGTCTCCAATCGCGGGACGGACATCATCCTGGGACCTACTAAGCCGAGACGGCTCGGCATTACCCTTTCGAACCCCAGTCTTGAAGCCGAGTTCGACAGGGTCACGCCGAGCAGTGAGCCGGGGATGGTTGACCGGGAGACATTAGAGCCGGGGCAGGATGCCACGATGACATTCTTGTACAAGACCTTCTGGCCCGGCGTGACCATTACCAGTGTAACTTATTCGTACTTCCCACTACTTGAAGGCGGGCTAGACCAACCCGTGACCGTCTTGGGCCAGCCCGTGACCGTCGGCACCTGGACGGCACCCTAACCTAACTCCACCCCCACCCCTCTTCGGACCCCGCCCCACCGGGCGGGGTTTTTGTTTCGAACGCGCTCCCTCCCCCTCTCCCCAGGGCGGCGGGGGCTAGGAGGTTGTTGTCATGGCGCAAGGCACATACGCGCAGAAGTACTACCGGGCATCGAAGGCCGGTCCCCGCAACCAGCCTTCCACCGTGCGCGACGAATCCGGGCGCGTCTACACCGTCACCGGCCGGCGCGCCGTCCTCCCGCAGACCGTCTCCGAAGGTGACGTGCGCGCGCTCTACGAGGCTATGACGAGAGGCGGCACCATCACCGGCTACCCCGGCGCGCCCCTCGACCAGTTCAAGGCCCTGCTCGCGGCAGGCAACCCCGCGGCGGTCTCGCTGGCGGGTCCGCACAACGCGCCGGGCGTGCAGGGGTTCGTCGGTGGCGCAGGCCGTCCGGGCATCGGCCCGGCGGGTCCGGCGCCGGGCAGGCTCGGCGGCCTCCTCGGTGGCGGCGCGGGCGGTGTCTTCGGCGCGGCCCAGCCCAGGGCGGCGGCTCCGGCGGCAGGGCAGTGGTCGGTGGAATCGTCCCCGCTCATGCAGGCACTCCTGGGCGCGGCCCGGTCGATGGCTCCCGAGGCTATGAACATGGTGCGCGAGGCGATGGTGGCGCGCGGCCCGGGCATGGTGGGTTCGACGTTCAGCCGGGCGGACCAGGCGAGGGCGGTCCAGGACCTCCTGGCGCGGGCACTCTCGCAGGCTCCCAGCGTGTTCGCGGCGGAGACCGGCGCGGCGCAGGCGGAGCGGCGGCTTTCGCTGGATGAGGCCCTCGCACGCGCGGGACTGGACCAGCAGGCGTGGGAGCGCGCGATGACCGAACGCGGGTTCCGGACAGAAGAGGAACAGCGGGCATGGGAGCGCGGGATGACCGAGAGGGAGTTCGGCGAGAGCGCGCGGCGGTTCGAAGAGGAACTCAAGCTAGAGCGCGACAGACTGGCGGCGGACATCTCGCGGGCGGCCGCGGCGCAAGGCACGGACCCGGCCGAGTTCGACATCGGCGCGGAACTTCAGGGCTGGATGAGCCGTCTTGATGAGGGTCGTACTTATCAGCAAGTGGCGCAGGCTATCGAAGCGTTCGTCCTCATCGGGGAATATACGCGCGCTGAGGCGGACCTGCTCCTCCAGGCCATGCGGCGATATCTTGGCATGAAGGAACCCAGTGCGGGCGGCACCACGAGTCCGGGCGGCCGCGCGGGCGGTTCGACCGGCACTGCCGGCGGCGGCCTGGGGCGGACTGAGTGATGGCGCGCGGCCTCTTCCGCAGCACCGCCGGGGGCGCGGGCGCGCGGCGCGGCATCTTCCAATCCCCCACGGCCACCACCCAGGACCCCCTCTCACGCACCCTCGCGGCCAACGAGACCCTGCGCGCGCGCCTTGCCGCGGCGGGACAGCCCGCCGAATCCCTCGGGCAGAAGACCCTCCGCGGCCTGTCCTGGCTCCTCTACCAGATATCCCGCCCATACTACGCCGTCACGGGCGGCCTCCGCGAAGCCCTGGCGGGCGGCGGCCTCGGCGCGGTGGGCCGGGAGGCTTGGGAGGGCCTCACCCTCAAGGAGAAGGACACCGTCTCCGACATCCTCTCCGACGTTGGCTGGGAACCGGAGACGAAGGCGGGCAAGTTCGCCAAGGGCGCGGTGTCCTTCATCGGTGACGTGCTCCTCGACCCGGCGACGTACGTCACCCTGGGCGCGGCGGGCGTCACGCGCGCGGGCCTGAAGGGTGCGCTCAAGGGCACGATGAAGGCGGCCGGGCGCGAACTCGGCGAGGAGGCCCTGGAGCGGACGGCGCGCGAACTCGCGGAGGAGGCGGCGAAGCGCGGCCTCAAGGGGCGGGTTTCGCGCAAGGCGGCCTCCGAGATGGCGGAGAACACGGCGAAGCGGCTGGGCGACGCGACGCTCCGCGGCCCGCTGGAGGAGGCGCTGCTCCGGGCGAAACCGGCGCGGCGGCTCCAGGTGGGCACGGGCATCCCGTTCTCCGGCGGCAGGAAGGTGCAAGCTGGCGTCTCCCTCGCGCGGCCCGGCGAGGCGCTGGAGCGGGCGCTCGGGCGTGTGGCGGAGACGCGGGCCGGTGGCGCGGCTGCGCGGCTTGGGCGCGCGGTGACGAGGCCCCTGGGCCAGGCGTTCGAGGTGGGCTACGGTTACGCTCAGCGGCTCCGCGACGTGGGGCGGCGGTTCAGGGACACGACGCGGGCGGGCGCGCGGCAGGTGTTCGAGGACACGCGGAACCTCGCGCGGGAGTTCGAGCCCGTGCGCCGGGCCGTGGGCGGGGTCGAATGGCGGGCGGCGGAGAAGGCGGCCGCGAAGCGCGATATCGCCATGCTCCACAAGGCCGGGGCGAAGGTGGGCGCGGATCACGCGCGGCTACACGACCTCGCGCAGGAACTCTTCGGCGTGGACTCGCTGACGAAGCTCTCCGGCGAAGAGATGAAGGCGTTCAAGAAGCTTTTGAAGCACCCCGATTTCGGCAAGAAGGCCGCGAAAGAACTCCTCGAGTACACCCCTCCCGCCGCGAAGAAACTCTCCCCGTCCTACGCCATCATGCGCGCCGTCGATTCCGGGCGCATAGATGAACTCCCCGAGGCCCTGCGGCCCTTCGCCGCCGAAGCCAAGGAGACGTTCGACACCCTGGGCGCGACGGAGAAGGCCGTGGGCGCGCTCGACGACGTGCGGGCGAACTACTACCCCCACATCCTGCGCGGGTACTCGCGGGAGGTGGCGGACCAGCTCCATAACGCCATGGCGAAATGGAAGCAGGGCGCGGAGGCGGCCGGCGGCAAGGCTGCGCAGGAGGCGGAGAAGGCCGCGTTCATCGCGGAGGAGATGGCCAAGGGCGTGGCGGAGGCGGCCGCGCTCGCGAAGTGGCAGAAGCGGCTCGCGAAACTCCCGACGAAGACGCGGTTCGCGAAGAAGCGGACGCTGGAGACGTTCGAGGACCTGGAGCGGTTCGTGGAGTGGGCGCGGCAGTTCCCCGGCCTTGAGAAGCTCGCCATCGAGGACGACTTCGTGAAGGTCATGGGTATCCGCAAGCTCGCCCACGCGCGCGTCATGGCGAATCACGACATGTTGGCTTCCCTGCGCGCGGTCGGCGACGACCTGGTGGCGGACGCGAAGACGGCACCGGCGCACTTCGTCGATTCGCCGGTCCCCCAACTCAAAGGGGTCAAGGTCGCGCCGGAGGTCGCGCGGTTCCTCAACGACTTCAAAGAGCCGTTCACCAACATCGAATCCCTGCGCGGCATCCTCGGCATCTTCGACAAGGGGACGAACTTCTGGAAAGGCCTCGCCACGGCGGCCCGGCCCGGCTTCCATATCCGTAACGCCATATCGAACGTCTTCAACAACTGGCTTGCCGGGGTGCGCGACATCTCCTTCTACCGCGACGCCTACCGGCTCCAGCGGGCCGCGGCCAAGGGCGACGACGCCCTGCGCGCGCTCAGGGTGCGGGGAAAGAACGGCCTTGAACTCTGGCGCGAGGTCGTCTCCTCCGGCGTCACAGGGCACGGCTGGATGGGCGCGGACATCGGCGAGACGCTGGAGGACGTGCTGCGCGGGGCGCGGCAACCCTCGCGCGGCGGCGTGCTTGCAGAGGCCCTGCGGCACCCCGTCCTCACAGGGCGGCGCGTGGGCACGGCGGTGGAGGACAACGCACGCGTGGCGCACTACCTCGCGAAGCGCGCGGAGGGCCTCGACATCGAGGAGGCCGTGCTGTCGGTCAAGGGGGCGCTGTTCGATTACGACGAGCTGACGCCGTTCGAGCGAAACGTCCTCAAGAGAGTCTTCCCTTTCTTCACCTGGTCCCGCAAGAACATCCCCCTTCAGTTCTCCATGCTCCTCCAGCAGCCCGGCGTCTACGCGAAACTCGGCCACCTGAAGGACGCGGCGGAGACACTCTCCACCGGACCCGACGAGGCCGACCTCCCCGAGTGGATGCGGGACGCCTACGTCGTGCGGCTCCCGTTCCAGATCGGCGACAAACAGCTCTACGCTAACGTGGACCTCCCGCTGAACGACCTTTCCCTTCCCTCCGGGCGCGAGGTCCTGTCCATGCTGAACCCCCTCCTGAAGCTCCCCGTCGAATGGTTCACGAACACGCAGCTCTTCTCCGGCACCCCGCTGGAGGACGTGTCCGGCGAGTACGTGAAGGCGCCGGGCTACCTCTGGGCGCTCTACAAGGCGGGCACCCCGCTTCCCGGCTGGGAGCCCATCGCCGCGCGCCTGGGCCTCGTCGAAGTGACGGACCCCGACACGGGCGAGCGCGAGGTGCGGATGCCCGCGCGGGCGCGCTACCTCGCGGACCAACTCGTCCTCCTCAAGGACGTGGGGCGGCTCGTCGGCGTGCTCGGCGGCCAGGAACCGCTGGAGCGGCTGGGTTCGCCCTTCTTCGGCGTCGGCCTCTACGGGATGAGCGGGGAGGACGTGGCGCGGCAGAAGGCGTACCGCGAGAACCGGCGGCTGCGGGAACTGCTCGGCGCGCTGGGGAGCCGAGGGGTCGAAGTGCCGGCGGCGGAGGAGGTACGAGGCGCAGGCGGGGCACAAAGACGCGGGCTGTTCGGAGGAGGCGGCGGGAGGAAGCGCGGGCTGTTCGGAGGGGGCGGCGGGTAGAAAGTCGAAACCCCCGGGTCCCGCCACCCAGGGGTTCCGACCGGAGGTTGTGAGTGTTGCCGCGATTGAGCTAGGATGTAGGCCGCGATTGTGGCGTGAATGTCGGCTTCGGAGATAGGTGCCTGTCCCTAGCCAATCCTAGCACACCCCGCCGCCGCTGTCAACACCCACACTGCACATTCCGCTGTCCCGCCGCAGCAATCCCTGCCGGCGTTTCCTGATTGCTATCGCACCGCACAATCTCTCACTGCTTTGAAGGAACCCGCGAAGGAGAACAAGAACAATGGAAACGGGAGTGAGCGTCATGGGCCGCGCGACGGTCGCCGGAATCGCGGCGGAGGTCACCGAGGTGAAGACGCGCGTCGCCGTCGTGGAGGAATGGCGGAAGAGCGTCAACGGCGACATCGGCGAGATCAGGAACGACGTGAAGGAAATTCGGCGCACGGTGGAGGGGTTCTCCGGCCGGTTCGCTGCGTTCTTCGCCGCCGTCGCCGCATCGTGCGTCCTGCTGGCGATAGGCATCCTGGTCAAAATGCTCGGGGGGTGAGGGGATGGAAGATTGTGAAAGAAGGCAACCGGTTATGACTTATCCCACCATCATCACCTACCGCCGCCATGCAGGCGGCTGGTTTTACCTCCGCGGCGGCCCGCGCGTGAAGCTCGGCTCCGACGCCGACGGCTGGACCTACTTCGACCCCGACGAAATCCGCCGCGCCGCGCTCGACTTTCCCTTCCTCGACCCGGCCCGCGCGTTCGGTGAGTGGACTCACCACGTCCTGCAAAACCCCTGCGGCGGGCTCGCGCACTGCTCGCCGATGGGCCACATCTACTACGGCGCGCTGGTCTCGGGCCGCGAGTCGGACGAATGGATGTGGCAGACGGTGGGGCACGAACTCGGACACGCATTCTGGTTCCGCCACATGCCCGACGACTTCCAGGCACACTACGCGGCCCTTGTGAAGCCGCTCCCCATCCCCGGCTGGACGGCGGACGAGTGTTTCGCGGAGGATTTCCGGTTCGCAGTGGGCGGCCCACTTCTCCGCATCATCCCGCACCAGCTTCGGAAACGGGAACGGGGTTGGCGCGGCTGGGAGGATGTCGTGGCCCTGGTGCGCGAGGCCATCACGCGCGCGCGGCTGTGGCTGGAGGAGACGGGGTTGAACCCGGCGGAGCCCGCGGGGGAAGACGCACAAGACGAGGAGGAACCGCCTATGACTGAGAGTCTCGGATTGAAGCTCTTGCGCCCGGTGCCGGAGAAGTTCCCGGTGTCGGCGCGGTTCGGCGACAAGGGGACGGCGTGGCCGGTCCAGCACAACGGCGTGGACTTCGCGTGTCCGGAAGGGACACCGGTGCGCGCGGTGTCGAACGGCGTGGTGATACGCGAGGGTTATGAATACCGGTCGGGCAATGTCGTGGTCATCGGTCATCCCCATTGGCCCGATGGCGGCGAGTCGCGGTACTGCCACCTCTCCCGTATCGACGTAACCATAGGTTCTTCCGTGAGGCAGGGTGGCATCATCGGGCTTTCCGGCTCCACCGGCAACCGCACCGACGAGAAGCCCATGCAGCCCCACCTCCACCTCGGCTGCATCGCGCGCGGCGAATGGTTCGACCCTACGCCCTACTTCACCACCGGCCCGTTCCCCGACGTGTACCCGGAGGACTGGGCAGTGGACGCCATCGCGCGGGTGCGGGACGCGGGCCTCATGGTGGGGGACGAGCGCGGCTTCCGGCCGGACATGCCGGTATCGCGGCGGGAGCTCGCGGCGGTGGTGGACAGGCTGGTGCAGAGGGGGAAAGGGTGAGAATGGCACTCACTCACACATGTGACGTATGCGGGCGGGTTGAGGCAGCGCGGCTCCCCGTGTTCGTGGGGCGCGTGGCGAGCGGAGCGGGTGACTCGGAGGACCGCTACGAGTACATCGACCTTTGCCCGACACATATGGTCGCGTTTGTGAAGCTGCGCCTAGACTCGGCGGACCCCGACGAGAACCGGAAGTGGCTCGACAGGATACACCGCTCTCACGCCCATATTCGAGCATGAAGTATTTCTCCTCCTCCCACATCCTCCACGCCCGCGCCTGCCTCGTCGTCCTCGCCGACATGCATTGGGGCTTCGGCTCCGTCTCCCCGCGCGTCCTCGCCTACCGCGAATGGGTGCTCTCCGACCCCGCGCGCTTCGTCTTCGTGAACGGCGACGTGCTCAACGCGGCGACGAAGGCCGGGCCGGAGGAACCGACGGAGCAGACGGGGCGGCTGAACCAGCAGATAGATGCGGCGGTTTCGTTCTTCGAACCCCTCGCGCGCGCCGACCGCATCCTCGGCTGGAACGGCGGGAACCACGAACGACGGCTCCTCCGCGCGGCGGACTTCGACGTGAACGCGGAGATATGCCAGCGGCTCGGCATCCCCTCCCGCTACTCCGGCGCGCCGGACGAGTGGGGCTACTCGGCCCTCCTCCACCTCAAGGTCGGTAAGAACTCCCACGGCGACCCGAACCATTACACCGTGTTCCTGTGGCACGGCACGGGGGGCGGCCGGCTTGCGGGGGCGGGCCTCAACAAGGTGGGGAGCATCGTCGCCAACGTGGTGGCCGATGTGTACGTGATGTCGCACCTCCACCAGGAGGCGGCGGGGGTGCGGGCCCGCATCGTGCCGGACCTGCGGACGGGGAAGCTCGTGCACCGGCCGTACCGCATGGTGGTGACGGGGCCGTTCTCAGAGTACGGCGGGTATCAGGAGGGGATGGGCCTGGCGCCGGTGCCGTGCGAGACGCCGAAGCTGTGGTTTTCGGGGCGGGAGTGGGAGACGGCGGTGGAGATGTGAGGGTCGGCTCGCTCTTCGCCGGCATCGGTGGCTTCGACCTCGGCCTTGAGTGGGCGGGGATGGAAGTTTGTTGGCAAGTTGAGATTGACCCGTCCTGCGTTGAAGTCCTTGAGAATCATTGGTCGGAGGTGGCCCGCTATGGAGACATCAGAACCCTTGACCCACGGGACCTTGGGTCCGTGGACCTCATCTGCGGCGGCTTCCCCTGCCAGCCCGTGTCCCTCGCCGGGCGGCGGCGCGGGCAGGAAGACGAACGCTGGCTCTGGCCCGAGTTCGCACGGACCGTTCGCGTGGTACGACCCAGATACGTGCTCGTGGAGAACGTTCCAGGGCTCCTTGTTCGAGGGATGGGCGAAGTTCTCGGGGACCTGGCCGCGCTCGGGTATGATGCGGAATGGGATTGCATACCGGCAGCCGCCGTTGGTGCTCCGCACCTGCGCTACCGGGTGTTCATCGTGGCCTACACCGCAGGCGAACAAGGCGACACCGAATACGGTAGACCTCACCGACCCGGTGAATGCGGACGGCTCGCCATGGACCCCAGGGCGGAAGCCGCACGACAGGCGCACGGGCAAACCAGTCACGACGGCTCCGGGCGATGCGGTGAGAATGTGGCCTACCCCCCAAGCCAGCGAAACTGGTCGGACGCCGGAGCAATTCCTGGCGATGCGACAATCCATCGGGCGCACGAGTGTCAGCAGCCTGGCCGTGGCTGCCAAGATGTGGCCGACACCGACCGAATCGGACGGCATGGGCGGCCCGGGGAGTTCCGGACGGGATGGCGGGGAGAACCTGCGGACGGCGGTGGCGGGCCAGCTGAACCCCGCCTGGGTCGAGAGGTTGATGGGCTTCCCCCCTGGCTGGACCGAGCTTCCCTCAATTGCCCCATCGACCAAGAAGACCAGGTCTGCCAAGGTTGCCCGTGGCCAGCCCGCCCCCGTGAACCCCAGCATCCCTGTGAGCCTCCCCGGGTCGCCAGGGGAATCCCCAACCGGGTCGCCCGTATCCGCGCCCTCGGGAACGCCGTAGTGCCGCAGGTGGCGGAGTGGATTGGCCGGCGCGTGTGCGCCCACGCCGCACTTTCTGCGGCCACGGTGAAGGAGTGGGGCGGGCGGGGCGAGAATGTCAATCGTGCGGCGAGAGAAAGTGAGGAGGGGGCGGTAGGATGGCGAAGGCCATGGTAGTGATAGGCATATGCCTGCTGTGCCTTGTCATCTCGGGCACCAACATCGTCCTATGGCTCACCGGGGGCCAGCCATTCCGCGACCTCGATACGTCCATCCTTGTGTTCGTAACATCCTTGGCCGTCCTGCTCCTGTTCGACGAGGAGACGACCCCTGAGTGACCGACGAGCCGCGCGACCCACCGGAGACGCCGCCCAAGCCACCTTCCAACGTCATCCCGTTCGGCCGCCGCCGGGTGCGCCGCAAATCGAAAGAGACCGTCGTGAACGTCAACGTGAACACGCTGGCGGACGCGGCGCGGGCGGAAGTGCTCCTCACCGTCGGGGAACTGGCGCGGCGGGCGCGGCGGGGCGGGGTGAAGGGCTGGCTGGCGGGGCGCGTTCTGCGGCCGGTGGCGGAGGCGTTCGACTACGTCTTTCGGGGCGAGTGAGGGGAGGGGTGATGAGCATGACTCGCAAACTTGACCGCAAGATCGTTCTTAATCGTATCCAGCAGCATCTAGTGTCTCTCACTCCCGACATAGATGACTGGAACGTGGACGAGGACGGGCGGGATTGTTCAACTGACTGTGTCTGGTTTCTCATGCTTGAATTTGGCGACTGGGGCGTGTGCGTGAACCCGCGCTCGCCGAGAGTCGGCCGGCTGACCTGGGAACACCAAGGTTGCCCGGCTTGGGAGTACTCGGACTGGTGGGATAGGCCCTCGGAGGAAGGCCTGGCGAGAAGGTTGGGACAAAAGCGTTCGACTACGTGTTCAGCGGACAGTAGACCTTGACCACCTGCCTCGTGGCGGGACAGAGGGGGTGAAGCGGTATGGTGAAAGAGAAGCTCACGTCGCGCAAGTTCTGGATGGCCGTCCTGGGCGCGCTCCTGCCGGTCCTCAATTCCGAATTCGGCTGGAACCTGCCTGTCGAAGCCATCCTGAGCGTCGCGGCCGTCATCATCGGTTACATCCTCGTTGAAGGGAACATAGACGCCAAGCGCGTCGCCAACGAGGGCTTGTGAGGCCGGCAGCACCACCGCTCCCGATGAACCGCCGCCTGCCCACGGCGGGGAGGGGGCGGGAGATTGTTCGTCTTAGGGAGGGGTAGGAATGGAACGGCTCAGCAATGAGATACCGGACCGTGTGATGGTAGCACACCTGCCACCCCATCGTCGCGAGCAGCGGCACGAGACCTCCTCGGATGCTCGGGTCGTTCCTGGAACAACGTGCACGGTCGGGGACCGCTTAGTGTTCATCACTCACATCACGTCCCTCTGTGGCAACGAGGTCTGCTCGGGTTACTTACTATCAACCCAACTGAGCATGGCTACCGAGCATGACCTCGTGGCAACCCCGGCCACCACCGGTCTCGGCTACAGCACGGTCGTAGAAGCATGGAACCCAGTCCATCTGTTCAAGGAGGAATGCCAGTCGGTGACGGCGGGCGAGTTAAGTCTCCTGCTTCAATGCCCATGCGGGAAGCCTCTGCTCGACTCAGCGGACGTTAGGGTCCCGTTCCAGTTGGCTGAGACCGCAGAAGCAGCACGGCTCTCTGAACGGGCGACAGCTAGTTGGATATCGGACGATGCTGACGGCCAGGGCGTCCTTGAGAGGCTGAAGGCCGTGAAAGGAGGGGAAAGGCGATGACCGATGCAACCGCAACGTGGAGAGTTCGCAGGGACCGATACGGCTATGCGTGTGCTATTGAATATGGTGGGCAGACGGTCCTACATCTGGTCCCTGGGAGCGTGCTCAATGAGCAGAGCGCCGAGGATGTCGCCGAACTTCTGCAGGAGGCGTTGGAGGCGAAGAATGAGGGTGAGTGGACAGCAAGGAGGAGCGAGCCGTGAAGCGGGTCCCGCTCCCGATGAACCGCCGCCTGCCCACGGCGGGGAGGGGGCGGGAGATTGTTCGTCTTAGGGAGGAGTAGGAATGGAAGACTACGCGGTGCTCCGCAACGGGACGTGGCCGAAGCCGTGATTCTCTTCAAACCCTGCCACGTCGCCCCCATCCTCGCGCGCGCCAAGACCCAGACGCGTCGCCTTCACGTTCCCTTCCGCTGGCGCGTGGGCGCCGTCCACGGCTGCTTCACCGACATGCGCCGCGGCGCCCGGCCTTTCGCGCGCGTGCGCATCCTCCGCCGGTGGTCCGAACCCCTGGGCGCGATATCGGAGGCGGACGCGCGGGCGGAGGGGTACGGGTCGCGCGAGGACTACCTGCGGGCGTTCGAGGAGATAAACCGGAAGGCCGGGGCGGTAGACCTCGGGCGGGAAGTGAGTTGTTACGAGTTCGAGTTGGTGGAGGAGGGATAGACATGAAGAAAATCGACACCATGTTTGACCGGGGCGACCAATTCAAGGTCACACCAAAGGTCCGCAAGGACTGCGAATGGGTTCTCGCTGGAGAAGGGGTGGCCACGGAGAAACTGGACGGGACCAATGTATTGGTCGCTGAAGGTCCAGACGGCCAAGCCCTATGGCCTTGGAAGCGGCGCAATCCAACGGAGGAGGAAAAGGCTGCTGGAGTCGAGCCTACCAATATCCCGTGCGTCCTTGGAGACCCCTCGGACAAGTGGATTTGGGATGCCTTCAACAACACGCCTGACCTGAGTCCTGGGTACTACGAGGCCGTTGGCCCCAAGATACAAGGCAATCCTCTTGGTTTAGATCATCATGTTCTTGTGCGGCTCGACGAGATGCCCGTCTACCCCGATTGCCCCAGAACTTTCGATGGACTTCGGGACTATTTAAGGAACCTCGAAAGCCTGTACTCCCCCGGCCATCTTGTCGAGGGCATTGTGTTCCATCATCCTGATGGGCGCATGGCCAAGATCAAGCGCAAGGACTTCCGATATTCCTTGGCTCCCAAGGCCGATTAGGAGGGCTAACATGGCCGATATGAACTGCTGTTCGTTCACCGGCCGGCTGGTGGACGACCCGAAACTGGAGTACTCGACCGGCGCGGACGGCAAGACCATCACGCGGGCGGGTTTCCGGCTCGCCGTGGGGCGGAGGAAGCAGGGCGAGACCGACTTCTTCAACTTCACCCTCTGGGGCCGCGGGGCGGAGTTCTTCACGAAGTACTGCGGCAAGGGCCAGCGCGTGGGCCTCTCGGGATGCCGCGCCGAGGTCAACGAGTGGACGACGCGCGAGGGTGAGAAACGGCGCGACGTGCGGTTCATCGTGGGCGACTGGCACTTCGCGGACGGGAAGCGCGACGCGGAGACGGCTCACGGGGACGCGTGGGAGGGGGAGGCGTAGGGTGGACTTCACGGCCGTTTGCCGCATTGCCGAAGGGCGTACCGTGGTCCGTGTCCATTCCTCGCCGACGCGCGAGGAATGGAGACCGCGATATGCCGAAGATACTGACGTGACGGTCTTTGAATTCTCTGACGGTAATTGGCTCCTCATCACCCAAGAAGACGAGTGGCTGGAAGCACGGAACAGTCTCGGTGAAGCAACATGGGAACCGGAACCGATGATGCCCCCTGGTGGCTGTGATTGGTGCCGCTGCCTGGCGGTGTGGGAGATGATGAATATCGGCGGGATTGCTGACCTGTTCTCTAAAACAGCGGAAATAGTGGGTATTGAACGCAAGCCTCTCTCCTGGTGGACATCCGGAGGTATATCATGATCATCCCCGGCCTCCTCCCCCCTCTCGACGACGCATCGGACATGACCTCGGTGACTTTCACCGCCACCGTTAACCCCCCTTCCTCCCGCCGCTCTCTCGTCTACATCTCCGGCCCTTACACCGCTCCCACCCTCCTCGGGACTGTCCGCAACATCCTCCGTGCCGCCCGCGCCGCCGTGCGCCTGTGGCGCGCCGGGGCCGTCGTGTTCTGCCCCCACCTCAACTCCGCGCTGTTCCAACTCTTCGTGCGCCGGAAACCCCTCGACGAGTGGCGGGAGGACTATTCCCACCTCGTGCGGGTCCTCGCGCGCGGATCGCGCCTGCTCGGCTGGGAGATGGGGATGGTCGTGCTGGACGGTTGGTGGCGCTCGCCCGGCGCGATGCGCGAGATTGCCGCGATGGAGGAGGAGGGCGGCGTGCGGACGGTCGCCGTGGACGCCGTGCGGAACGCAGAGAAGTGGGTGCGGGATGACCAAGGTTGACTACGTGGCCTTCTCCGGCGGGGCCGACTCGACAGCGATGGCCATCTATCTCCACGAGCAGAGCCAGGACTTCGAGTTGGTCTTCGCGGACACGGGAGCGGAACTACCTGAGACGTACTGGATGGTCACCCGGGTAGCCAAGACGCTCGGGAAGAAGTTGACGGTGGTGTCGAACGGGACCTTCTATCAACACCTAGCAAACTATGGTTTCATGCTGCCATCTCCAGCGATGCGGTACTGCACGCGCCTCCTAAAACAGGTTCCACAGGACGCTTACTTTAAGGGCGCGCCTGTGGCTGTGGGCATCCGGGCCGACGAAGCGCACCGGATGGAAGGCAAACCCGGCGTGGTTCGCCCTCTTGTGGATGCCGGGTTCGACAAAAGGACCGTTCACGACCTCTGCCGCCGCTATGATCTCCTAAACCCGGTCTACAAGTGGCGGTCCAACGTGTCCTGCCTGTGCTGCTTCTTTCAGAAGGTCTCTGACTGGCATGGCCTGCTGAAGCACCACCCGGAACTCTACGCCCTCGCCGAGCAGTGGGAAGCCCAGTCTATCGCCTGGCACGAAGCCAACCCGTGCGCGAACATGACCTACACGTGGAACAAATCGTTCACCCTCACCCAACTCCGTACCGCCGATGAACGCCAATGCGCCCTGTGGCCAGACCCGGAGGAGGAGCCGTGCGCGATATGCGCTGCGTGAAGTGGGTGCGGGGGTGAGGTGTGGAGGGAGTGAGAGAAGAGGCCTATCCCTTTTTCGATCCACTGGCCACGGCATAGGCTATGCCGCCAAGCACGAGGGCGCCGACGACATAAATTGAGAGAGACTTTCGAACGGCCGTGAGTCTCTCGATGGTGTCAAAGTACTGGTTCTCAGCCGTGTTTATCCTCCCAAAAAGGCCGCGATCCTCGCTAGGGACAAACGCTGCGGCCTCTTCCTTGTACCTCTCCGCCATCGCGCTAAGACGCTGGATTTCGGGCCAGCACATGATGCCCGCCGCGACGATGGCCGCCACCGTAAGCACGAGTATGTACGCCTGCGCCTTGGACATGGAGCAATCACCTCGCGCGCGCATTCGACAGAAGAGAAGGTTTTCCTTCAAGCCCTCGGATGCGCCTGGTAGTACACTTCCCTCATCCTGACTTGTGAGACGTGGGTGTAGACCTGCGTCGTCACAATGTCCGCGTGCCCTAATAGCTGCTGCACCACGCGTATGTCCGCCCCCGCGTCCAGCATGTGCGTCGCGAACGTGTGCCGCAGGCAGTGCGGCGTCACCACGCGCCCGAGTTGCAGGCGCCCGAGGTAGCCGTCCACGACGTACTGCACCGCCCGCGCGTTCATGGGCTTCCCGTGCAGGGTGAGGAACAGTCCGCGGACGTTCCGGCCGGCCGCGAGGAGGGGGCGCGCCGACGCGAGGTATTCGACGAGGGCGGCCTGGGCCCGGCTGCCGAACGGCACGACCCTCTCCCGCCCGGCCTTCCCGAAGAGGCGCGCCGTCCGGTTGTCGAGGTCGAGGTCCTCCAGGCCGAGCCGGGCCACCTCCACCGAACGCGCACCGGTCGCGTAGAGGAATTCGAGCAGGGCCCGGTCGCGGAGACCGCGCGGGGAGGTGTCGGGGAGCGCGAGGAGGCGGTCGGTCTCGCGGCGCGTGAGATAGGCGGGAAGCCGGCGCGCGCTCGACCGGAGTTTCACCAGGGAGGCGGGGTTGCCGATGAGGATGTCCTCCTGGCAGAGATAGGAGAAGAAGCCGCGCAGGGAGGCGAGTTTCCGCGTCAAGGAGGAGTGCTTGAGGCCGCCGGCGCGGAGGATGCCAAGGTAATCCTCTATGACATGGTGCGTGAGGGCTGCGGCGGGGCGTTCGGAGCGCACCCACGAGAAGAACTGCGCAAGGTCGGTGACGTACGCCACGACAGTATGGTCCGAGATGTCGCGAAGGCGGCGGGCCTGGCGGAGATAGGCCGTGACGTGCTCTTCAAGGTCGGCGGCAATCATATCTAGACCTCCTCGGTGGTTACCCGGGGGAGACCCGGTTGGTATCCGCGTCAGGAGGTCAGCACCAATAGTTGCTGCGCGATGCGCCGATAGCGTTCCCGGGCGATGACATCCAACATGATCGGCGTCTCGGCACGGCTGCGACGTGGGCGGGGCAAAGGGCGGCATATGTTCGTCGTGTGGCTTCCGATTCCTTCGCTGTGGCGGTCGCTGGAAATGGAGAAGGACGTGGTCGCTGCCATATCGGCTTCCTTTCCTTTCCGGGCCTCCCTTTGTCATGGTAACCATGGGAGAGGTCCTATGTCAATCCGCATACTGCACGTTGCGCCTAGTTACTGTGGGTTCCTCTTGTGCCTGCTTGCCACCGGGCTACCGGGTGTCCTTTGGCTATAAAGGGGTATTATATAGCTTGCCTTCCTCCCCCGCCGTCATCACCACGGCTGCGCCCAGTGGCTCCTTCCTTATCCCGCCGCTATCCTCGGGATGATAAGGAATTCATCGCCCGCCAGAGGGTTTGCGGCAGTAACGCGGCGGATGTACAGCACCTGCGCCACGTCAAAGATAGTCTTGCGATCTTCCTGTGGAAGCTCCCGGTACATACGCGCAAGACTCGATTCCGTCTCGCCGGTGTCGAAAAGGACGGCCACGTCTACTCCAAAAGCCCGCGCCACGACCCGTAGATGCTCCTCTTTCGGGAAGTTCTTTCCTCGGCTCATGGCGGAGAGCGCGCTCAGACTCACGCGGTTACCATGAGACTCGCACTCCTCCGCCAATCGCGTGAGCGTCCAATCCTTCGCGCTGAGTAGCCGCATCACGTTCTGCGCGATAGTCCTTTTGAGGTCCGTCATCGGTCCCCACCTCCTTCCCCTATCGGACGAAAGAATTTTACCACGCTGCAGAACATCCTGCAACGTGTGCGAAACGCGTTCCAAAATGTGCCGACTCTTATGCGACTCACTAGAAACCTATTGCATTGCGCGGCAGACTGTGTTATCCTGGAACCGACTCCAAGATTAAATACTAGGGAGGTTCACCATGTCTAGGGATGCGAGGCGGGCGCACAGCCTGCTACGCCGCTGCATCCAATGGCTCTCGGGCCGCCGGTTGTACGGCGAACCGTCCTGCCGCAAAGCCGCCTCTCTCTACGGTATTTCTGCTTCCTCTTATTGGCGTTACGTGAACGGCCAACTCGGCCCCCGCTCCAAGATTCCCGCCCGGATCGCCGCCGCCCGCGCGGCCGCCGCCCGGGACGATGAGGGTGGTGAGTGCGCGTGAGCCGGATTTACAAGCTCACTTTCGGTCCTTGTGAACACTGCGGGCGCACCGGGAGCCTCTTCGACAAGCAATGCGGCGCCTGCCAGAAGTCGCGGCGGAGGCAGATAGAGCGGCTGGAGCGTGACAGGGAGCGGGCCCGCCGGCTGGCCTCAAGGCCGGGACCGAGGATGGGGCCGCAGCCCGCGTGAGATTTGATTGACAACTGAACAGGTTTCGTCGATGGCGCGGCTGACGCGCGGAAACACCCATGGCCGGGGAAGGACCGGCCGCCATCGACGATATGGCTGGCGGGGCGGCGTGGTGGCGGCCCTCCGGGCTGGGCATTCGGCCTCGCCGGCCAGGCACTTCACCGGAAGGGAGATAGAGGACCTTGGGTCAGAGTCGGAACAAGCCGGATGAGCCCTGGCTGACGCTGACGATGGAGAGGGAGCCTGGCCCGGACCGGGTGGCGGGCAGCTGTGCTGCGTGCGGCAAGGCGGTCTTCGAGGACCTGCGGGTGCTCGACGATGCCTACAACGTGTACTGGGGCGTCTGCCCCCACTGCGGGGCGGCGAATGCGCTGGACATGAGCGGCAGGCATGGGGGCCGGGGCTACTCCAGCCAGGGGATGCACCTGGTGCTGCCCACCAAGGAAGAGGCCATCATGAACGGCCTCCCGGCCGAGTGGCCGACGCAGGGCTGGGACAGACCGGAGAACGAGGGCAAGACCAAGGAAGAGTTGATAGCGCTCTACCGCTGACAAAACCAATGGCTGGCGGGGCGGCGTGGTAGCGCCGGGTCGCTTGGGCGGCACCGCAAGCACCATGAAGTCTCTACCCAAGCGCGCGTAAGGACGTAGGGTAACCGGGTGCTTAGGGTGGCAAGGAAAGGCCGCCTCAACAGAGTGGGAGCCGGAGGGGAAACCCGGCCCCCGCCAGCCAGACCTTTTAACCGCGAGAGCGGGACCTTTATGAAGTTGGCTGGCGGCAACCGCCGTAGTGAAATGGCAGAACACCCGGGAGTGCCCGGCCTAGCTAGCCGGGAACCGGGAGGTGCGGGTTCGAGTCCCGTCGGTGGCCGCGAGGGGGAAGGCCAACCCTGGCCGCCAGCCAGACTCTTGACCAGCCTCGGGCCGGGGATTGTAAAGGCGAGGAGGTTGTGGCGATGTGTGGGAGTGCGCGCGGAATGGATAGGTCCTGCGGGGAGTGCCCGGAGGAACGGGAGTGTCTCCTGGAGGCCGTGACGGTGGAGCGGGACTGGCTCAGGGAAGAGGTCGCGCGGCTTCTTGAGGAGCGCAGGCGCGTGACAGAGGTTCTGGTGTCGTTCATCTTCCCCGACAAGGAGGCGGCCCGCGATGCAGGCTGACGACCGGCGCGTCCATTACGGCGCGACCCGCCGGCCGCCGCCGATCCGCTTGGTGCTCGACCTGCCGGGCAGGGAACGGCGCACGGTGGAGACGGACCTGCCGCTCCTGGAGGCATTGAAGGTCTTCTTCCGCCGCAAGGAGCGGGAGATGGTGCGCATGGAGAGCGTGGCGGAGGAGGTTGGACGGGATGAGTGAGCACAAGCCGACAACCGGAAGGGATGGTGGAATTACGGACTTTGATGACCTCATTCTACTGTGGGCTCAGGACGACCCGGCTCTCCGTGCCGAACGCGAGGCCCGCGAGGCCCGCGAGGCCGTTCGGGAGGCACTGGAGACGGCTGTCAGCCACATCCTTCGAATCGTGGAGAGATTGAAGGCGGTGGAAGCGGTTGTTGGTGCGGCACTAGCGCGTGAAGTGGTCTTGGGTTGGTATCAGCGCGGTGAGGCGTCGCTCGACGAACTGAACGAGGCCGACGAGAAACTCAACATTGCCTTCAGGAACTACGAGGCGGTGAAGCGCGATGCCTGACGACACCCCGCTGACCGAGGAGGAGCTGGCCGCCATAGAGGCCCGGGCCGAGGCGACATGGCCACCGCCGTGGAGGCCGGAAAAGCTCGGCGAAGACAGCGCAGTGTGGAGTGATGTCGGAGCGGTGGCGATACTGGCCGAAGAGCCAGTTGCGGTCTTCATCGCCCACGCCCGCACCGACATCCCCCGTCTGGCCGCCGAGGTAAGGCGACGTACGAGGATGGCGGAGAGGTTAGCGCAGTTGTTGGCGTGGAGGGTCATAGACGAGGACTGCGGGTGCCCCAACGGATGGGCCGACGAACATTGGGCACAGAGACACTGCGGAGGTCGGCTCTACCGACCGGGACACCCCGCTCGGGATGATCTGCCCGACTACTGCGGAGTGGACTACAGGGCCGAGAAACCCGAGGCCGACCGCATAACCCAGGTGGCCGCCTGCTGGCTCGCCTGGGCGGAGGACGAGGCCCAGAAGGTGCCATCACTCGAGGAGGCGGACGACGATGACTGACCGCCCCCGCTGTTCCTACTACCACGACTACGGCGGCGACGGCGCAGCCTGCTGGTGGTACGACGCCTTCAACGACGACTGGACCTCGAGCGTGTGCGAATGGCCGCGCCGCTGCCGGTTCCCGGAGTGGATGGAGATCGGCTTCTCGGAGGGGAGGTGTGACGATGATGGCTCGCCGGACATGGGTGTGCCCCCAGACGCGGGAGGAGCGGCCGGACTGCCGTTCGTGTGATGCGGCGGGATGCGCCGGTGCGGTGGAAATGCTCGCGATGCCGCCGATGCCGCGCCCGGTGGCCAGGTGGGAGAGGGACCTGGCCGACGTGATGGCCGGTTCCACCTGGGTCATCCTGCGGCAGGTGCGCGAGGACGCGCGGCGGCTGCGCGGGACGCGGGGCGCGAAGGCGGCGTGAGAAAGGGGACCGGGAGGTCCCGAGGAGGTGTGGGGTGTGGCGGAGATTGACCATCTGAGTCCGACTTCGATACGCATGTTCGACAGGTGCCCCCGCCAGTGGATGTACCGCTATGTTCAAGGTCGGAAGCTCCGGCCCGCCGGGGCGCTCATCGTGGGCGGTAGTTACCATGCCGCGCTGGAGATGTGGGGCACGAAGAAACTGGAGACCGGGAAGGACCTCGACGCGGATACCCTCGCGGACAAGTACATCGATGAGTTCGACCGCCGCGCCGGGGAGGAAGACGTGGACTGGGAGGGCGAGAGTCCAGTCGCCGAGCGCGACCGGGGCGTCCGGCTCGTGAGGGCGCACCGGCGCCAAAGGGCGACGAGTCTCAAGCCCGTGTGGGTGGAGGCCGACGTGCCCGTCGATATCCTGGACGCGGACGGCCAATCCCTTGGGCGGCTCGTCCAGCGGCTCGACTTCTACGGGGTTGACGGCGTGGTGCGCGACTTCAAGACAAGCTCGAAGAAACCCGGCGCGGCGGAAGTGGAACAGAGCAACCAGCTCACGTCCTACTACGGCGCGACGAAGCTCCATCTCGCGGCGCAGGGTATCCAGGCGGACCCGCCGGTCGCGCTGGAGGTCGCAGTGGACTACAAGACGCGGCCCGCCGAGGTCTACGTGGCGCAGGCGCGGCGGACGGAGGAGGATTGGCGCGAGTGGCTGGAGCACGTCGCGGCGATCTACCGGATGATCCGGGCCGACATCTTCCCGCGCAACACCGAGGGGTGGCATTGCAGCCCGCAAAAGTGCGGCTACTTCCACCTGTGCCGGCCGCACCGTATCCTGAGCATTCCCGCGGCGCGTGTCGCGGGGTAAGGGGGTTGTGACGATGGAGCGAGACGTTAAGGAAATCATGGCGGCTCTCCGTGAGCCGTTCCCGGACAACGATGTTGAATGGCGCGTGGGGCGCGAGTCCAAGGACGGCACGAAGATGTCTCTCTTGGCCTATCTCACTGCCCGCGCCATCATGGAGCGGCTCGATGACGTGTTCGGTATCGACGGTTGGTGCGACTCCTACGAACGCTGGGGCGAAAAGAGCATCAAGTGCCGCCTATCCATACGCATCGGCGGTGAGTGGGTGACGCGGGAAGACGGCGCGGACGAGACGGAGTTCGAGGGAACCAAGGGCGGCTTCTCGGACGCCTTGAAGCGGGCCGCCGTGAAGTTCGGCGTGGGCCGCTACCTCTACAATCTGCCCGAGTCGTGGATGACTCTTTCCGATCAGCGGCTTTCCGACGGCATTTACCACAAGGGCAAGTTCGCCCCCCGCCCCGCGCTTCCCGAATGGGCGCTCCCCGGCGGTTCCGGCAAGCCCGAGAAGCGCAACGGTAACGGCGGCAGCACCGGCGGTGTGCCCGTCGCCCGCGTGGGCGGTGCCCGGGCCTCCGTGGTGCGGGCCGCGGCACCCACCACCCCCGCCGACCTCCGCGCCGTGTCCGCCAACGAACTCTCCGACACCATGGCGCGGCTCAAGTTCGGAACACGCGAGGTGCTGGCCGTCGCCCGCGAGGTCCTGGGGCGCGACATCCCCGACATGACGACCCTGCGCGCGCAGGACGCCCTGGATATCGGGCGCGTGGTGATGGAGATGGAAGCGAGAAGGGGTGAGGTGGCGTGAGCGACATGGAAATGGCTAGACCGACCGTGGACGACCTGCGGAAGTCCGAGATATGGCGCGGCCGTTACCGGGATGTCCGGTTTGAAATCGTCAAGTGGGGGCGCTCCAATGATGAACGATGGACCTGGAACTTCTATCTGTACGTCCACGAGTGCCAGGTTCCCGCCGACAAGTGGCACCTGTTCAGCCTGGAGTCCCAGACATCGGCGCGTTATCCCGGCAGGCTGTTTCACTATCCGGACCGTCATCCCTGTGTTTTCGCCGACATCGACTTCAACGGCGGTGCCACGTTCTACGAGAAGCGCGAAGGGTACTCGGGCCATTACGTCAAGGTGGGCTGCGATTACAACCACACTTGGACCCTGGAGTTCCCTCTCGCCCCTGAGTCGGTCCTGTTCGACTGTCTTGACGCGATAGATCAGCTCTGGGAACTGTGTCCCTACCTCAAGACCGACGAGGAGATATATGCCGAGCGGGAACAGGTCCGCAAGGCTGGGGAGGTGTCCCCATGACCGACAACTTTCACAACATCTACGAGGACCGCGCGCGCGACGACCAGCTCTCGGCCCGTCTCGCCGCCCTGCGTGCTCGGGCGGAGGCGCGCGGGGAGTGCCCGGGGTTCGGCTGGTTCTCGCGCTCGAACCCCGCTTGCTGGACGTGTGACGCCCGCTGGGAGTGCGCCGACGACCCGGACGATGTGGAGACGTGCCCGGGCCAGCTCACCGGAGAGGAACGGTGCGAACGGTGCCCTGACCGCGTGGGCGAGACGTGCCCGTGCGAGGTGCCGGCGGGCGCGGAAGTGGAGGAGGCGGCGTGACCGCCCTGATCTGGTTCGGCACCGTCATCCTGGCCGCCCTGACGTTCATCGGTGTCGGGGCGGCCGCGGTGGCGGCGGTGGAGTGGGTCACGGGGAGGCGGCTCGGCTGACGACCGACGACCGCCTCCTCGCCTACCTTCGTGCTCATCACGTGGGCCGAGACCGTGCCATAAAACTTGAAACACTCGCCGCGATTTTTGAAACGCCCCGAAACGCCATGCAAGAGCGAATCGCCGACCTTGCCGATCATTGTGTCTGCGCCTCCCATCGCCCTCCGTGCGGCGTGTGGGTGGCAGCCTCGGCGGCCGAGATGGAGGAACCCATCGCCATCCTCACCGGCAAGCTCGCGGCGCTCGGGGACCGGGTGCGGCGGCTGGAGCGAGCCCGCGCGCGGCGGTTTGGGCCGGAGGCGGGATGGCGCGTGGGGATGTTCGAGGACGTAGCCTAGACGACGTAGGGGGAACCGGATTGAACTGGCTATGGTTCAGGATGTGGGTGGAGACGCGCATGGACAAAAAACTCGATACGCTGGACGGACGGCATAGTGAGTTCGGCGTGTGGTTCGACCTCCTCTGCCTCGCGGGTGCGGGAGGCGGGCGCATCCCGCCGATGGACGAAGAGGAATTGGCGCTTGAGGTAGCGGGTGAGGATGTCGAACTCCTGCGGCGCGTCCTCGCAAAACTCCAATCCAAGAAACTCGGGATCATCGAGATGGACGACAAAGGCGGTATCGTGTTTCTGAACTTCGCCAAGCGCAATCCGCGTTGCCCCAGTGAAACCCCCGAAGCAGTGCGGGAGCGGGTGCGGCGGCATCGGATGAAACGGGATGTAACGACTTGTAACGACCTAGATAAGAATAGAGAAGAGAAGAAGAGAAAAGAAAAGAAAAAGAGTACAACCGTCCCCTCCCCCTCTTCGATTCTGCAAAAAGAGGGCAAGTCGTTAACTCTTGAACCATCTGACGTGATAGAAATCTGGAACGAGGTCTGCGGCCAGGTTCTCCCTCGCGCCGAGAAACTCACCGACAAACGCCGCCAGCACATCCGCCGACGGATCGCCGAAGACCCGCACCGCGCGTCACCCGACTGGTGGCGTGCCTACTTCGACCGCATCCGACGGACATCGTTCCTTTGCGGTGACAACTCTCGCGGCTGGCTTGCGAACCTCGATTTCGCGGTGAGGTCGGAGGATGTGGTGGTGCAGGTGTTCGAGGGCAAGTACGGCACGCCTGTGAGGATGCGCGAGGAGCGGACGCCGGTGGAGGTCGTCGGGCACGCGGAACAGGCGGCGATACTCAGGCGGGCGGCGGAGGAGGCCCGCGCGCGAGGGGACCCGGACGCGTCGTTCTATGAGGCGCAAGCGGAAGAATACGAGGCCGCGGCCAGGAAGAAGGGCAAGAAGGGCGCGGCGTGAGAGGAGTGGTGAGCATGGCCGATGACACGAAGGCGTTGAAGCGGGCGGTCAAATTCCGGCCGGTCATCCTGATACTCGTCATGCTGGTCCTGACGGGCGGCCGGGCATGGGGCGCGGACCTGAGGTCGACGGCGCCCACACCGGGCGCGCAGGCGGAGACAAGTCCTTCGCTGCCGCCGCCGATGCCGGTCGTCCGGTACGTCGTCGAGAAAGGCGACACACTCTGGGGTCTCAGCCGGCAATGGGGCGTGTCCGTCGAGTGTATCCAGGCCGGCAATCCGGACGCCCAGATGATGCCCGGCGAGGTGCTCGAAATCCCGCGGTGGGAGTGCCGAGTGTTCTGGGCGAAGGGCGGCGAGCTACTCACCGACCTCGCCGACTACCTCAGGATGCCGGCGGCCGACATCGCCCGGGCGAACCGGCTCCGCGAGGACGCGGTCTTCACGCCCGGGCAACGAGTGTGGATTCCTCTCGAAGTGCCCGCCAACGGCGTTTGCCGCGAGGAGGCGTACGTCCGCACGCCGGAAGGTGACCACTGGTACGCGCGGTTCCCCTGGCCGGCCGTCGGGTGCGTCAGCCGCGAATTCGGCAGCGACGGCCTCGGGCGGCACCACGGCATAGACATCGCGGCGCCGTTCGGCCACGGGATCATCTGCCCGCGCGACGGATGGGTCGTCGAAGTGGGCAATAACGACAGTCCCACGAGCCCGGGCCTCGGCACCTACATCAAGGTGGCCCATGAGTTCGACGAGGCCGGTAACCCCATGCTCTGGACCATCTACGGCCACGTGAGCGGGTTCAACGTGGCGTTGGGCGAGGTCGCATCGGGCGTGGGCATCCGGGTTCGTGCGGGTGACGTCATCGGCTACGTCGGCAACAACGGGCGCAGCACCGGGGCGCACCTACACTTCGAGGTCTGGCTCCGCGGGCGACCGCAGGACCCGCTGAACTTCCTGGTGGGGGCGGGCTCGTGAGTCTCGCTGCACGCAACCGCCGTCGCGGTATCGCCGCCGAGCATCGGACGAAACGCTGGCTCCGCGAGCACGGCGCGCCGGACGCGTGGCGCGTGCCCATGTCGGGCGCGGGGGCGATTGACGGGGACCTGCGCGTCGGCGTCCTGGTGCTGGACCTCAAGTACACCAAAGCGGCGAGCTACCGTGTGACGCGGGAACAGCTTCTCAAGGTCGCGTCGTGGTCGCAAGCCGGGCGCATCGGCGGGCTGCTGATACAGTTCGCTGGGCACCAGGAGCGGTGGGTCGTGTTCGACCTCGAAGACGTGCTGGACAAGTTCCTGCCGCCGGACGAGGACGAGGCGGAGGGCGCGTGAGCGTAGCCGACTGGTCCTCCACTGAACCCCTCCTCCGCCCCTGGGTCCGCTCCATCTCGCATCGCTACTACATCCCCGGCCAGGAGCGCGCCGACGTGGAACAGTGGGCGTGGCTGCACATCGCGCGCGCCCTGCGGTCGTACGCACCGGAGCGCGGGGAGCTGATACCGTTCCTCAAGCTCGCCGCCCTGCGCGGGGTGCAGACGGAGGTGTCGAACGCGCGGCGGCAACTGCGGTTCCCGCTCCCCATGCCTATGCCCACGGTCGGCACGGAAGAGGAGCCGGAATCCGCGTTCCAGAAGATGCTCGGTAGCGAGGACCCGGGCATTTCAGAGCTTGAGAACGACGACGTGCCCGACTGGCTTACGCGCGCGGGACTGACGCCGCTGGAGCGCGAGTGCTTCGAGGCCTGCGCGATGGGCGACGAGTCGTACCACAGCGCGGCGCGGCGGCTCGACGTGTCGTGGCGGTCGGTCGATAACGCGATACAGCGCGCGCGGCGGAAGCTCGCGGCGATCGTGGTGCTCGACCGGCCGGAGTTCGCGGCCCGGCGCGGAGTGTCTGCGGAAATCGAAGTGGGCATGGGGCAACTGGCGTTCCCTGGTTGGTTCGCCCTGGAGCGGCGGCGCGGGGACCTCTACGCCGTGCGGGACGGGGAGCGCCGGACGCAGGTGCGCGTGATGGACGCGCGCCGGGTGCGGTTCAAGTTCCAGCGGAGCGAGCCGGTCAGGGTGCGCGAAGAGATGAAACCAGCAGGATAGGGGGTGAGGGGATGCGGACTATACCACTCAGTGAACTCTGTTTTGGATTTACTGCGGACGGTTTGCTCGGGCGCGCCGGGTTCGAAGTCGTTCTGCGGCCATTTGCCTGGCGGCTATACTATTGGCGCGGGCAGGGCCGTCTGCACTTCTCGGTGGGTCCTCTTCGTGTGTTTCTATACTGGTAACTCGGAGAAAGGAGATGCCCGATGACCGACATAGTGAGGGCTGACGGCGGCGAACGGTTCGGCCGGCGCGACGCGGACGGCACGCCGCTGTGCGAGATCTGCGGCGCGCGCATGGTGCCGATGACGGCGGCGCACGTCGCGCGGATGTGGCCGGACCTCGCCCTGCGCGGCGAGCCGAGCGGCGTGTGCATCTGCCCGCGGGACCTGGCGGCGGCACCGGAGCCCGAAGACATCGAACACGAGTTCGCGCAGGACGCGCTGGCGTTCGACCCGGCGCGGCTGTGCACGCGCGGGCGGGCGGTGTACGTGAGCCACATACGCGCGGTGTTCTGGGAGGACGTGCGGGAGAAGACACTCACTTTCCGGGAGCGGACGCGCGAGATGATGGAGCGGTTGCCGCCGGCGGGGCCGGTGAGGTGCTATGGCAGAGATGGGCGTTAAGGGTTCCTAGCCGACCTTAAGCCAGAGAAAGAAGCCTCGCGCAAAACGAATGAGGCCATAGACGACGGCACCCCACAAGATGTAATAAACATCACCTGCGTTGGCGCTCTGGTAGGACAGATAACTGATGAGAGTTCCTGCGGCTGCCCAAAGGAAGCCAGAAAACATTGCTTTTCGAGCCGCGTTCTGGGCTTGGGTGATTATCTTAAGCGTTTCGAGAAGTGCTTGTTCTTTTTGATAGGTCTCTCTGTCCACGCTACTCCCCTCCAGCAAGTCGAGTTCGGTGTATGTTTGTAATTTCCTCCAACATCCACCGTAGGGCTTGCTGAGCATGAGACAGTATAGTGGGGAGAGTCTATGCCCCATCGACGCGCTACGGCGCAATGGCCCCACCGTCGGGGCCAGAGAATCCGACCGGCGCCCCGGCCGCACCTGGGGTGTCTGGGTGAAAAGAGGCCGGGTCCGTCCGTGCGGGGCGGCCCGGCGTGAAAAGAAAACCCCCGCCGGGTGGGGCGGGGGTGGTAGGGCGCACTTGCTACTTGCGCAGATAGGCCTCGTCCTTGTACACTCGGGCAAGCGGGGGAGTCTTGCGGTAGCCCTCCTCATCCAGCTCGGTGATGACCTGGACCCCGTCGGCCTCGTACTCGCTGACCACCTCGGGTCCCTCGTCCTCTGAGCCGGACATGACGGCCAGAGCATCCTGCAGCGGCTGGGTCTGGCCGTTGTCCTCCAGGATGTCGTAGCCTTGGCGGTAAAGGTGCTGTAGGGCCTCGCGATAGGTTGTTGTCATCTCTCCTGCTCCTCTCTAGGTTTGGATGCTAACCCTGCGCGACCTCGACGCCTTGTTCGCGCAGCCAAACAATGTCGGCTTTGGCGGCCTCGCGGTCGCAAGTCTTAATCCAGCCCGCTATCGGCTTGTAAACGGTGCCGGCCGCATCGGGTTCGTACCAGTAGCCGCGTGCCTTAAGGGCGTCCTTGACCTCGTAAGCGTAGATGACCCTAATCTCGATTCGGTCCGGCGTCTCGGGTTCGGCGGCCTTACGCTCTAGGCGCTCAAGTTCGGCTCGATGCTTGGCCAGGCCGCGCTTGTCGCTCTCGACCGCGCTGGGGATGTCGCCGAGTGTCCGGATGCGCTCCTCGTAGACGGCGATGAGCCGCCGCTCCTCGGCAATGTTGTCGGCGTACCGATTGGGCTTGTGGTCCGGGATTAGGGCGACTATCGCTTTGGCCATCTGTCTCGCTCCTCTCTACCCCGGCCCCTTCGCGGGCCCGCGGGCGCAGTACTCCTCAATCGCACTACTGACAACCTCATGTATCGTCCGCCCCTCCGCCTCCGCGCGGGCGGCGGCAATGCGGCGGTAGTACGGGCGCAGGCGGATATCCGCCCAGCCGTGCCGCTGATCGACGTAATCCGCCGCAGCGGCGCGGGGCATGCCGGCGGCGACGAGTTCGGCGACGAGGGCGGCGCGGTCAGGCATCGGATACAGCCCCCTATTCAAGTTGTTCAAGTTCTTGGCGTAGCCGTGCAGCCTCGGCGCGGTGCTTGCGAGGCGACATGCCGCGTTCGGCGAGTTCTTCGAGGTCGCGAATGCGGTAGCGCAGAGTTTCTGCTTCGCTGGGTTGGCTTGGCGTGGGCCAAGGTAAACCATCACCAAAAAGTTCGCGACGAACACGCTCTAGAGCGGCGCGGCGGGCACGGGCGGAGACGCGGCCCGAAGGCGATAGGATGCTGTGGTCAATGCAAGGGCGGTCAGGCATCGGTGCGCACCTCCCATACCCCGTTCACGCGACGAACAGGGAGCCAGAGAGTGCCAGGACAGACATGCTCAAATTTGGGATTGACACCGTGGCCGCACAGCGGGCAACGTACCCTGTCGCAAACGGCGATGTGAGTGGATAGCTCAATCCCGGCCTTGCGCCACGCCCCACATCGGGGGCACTGCTCGTAACGGTCAGCCACGGGGGGCGACCTCCTGCGCTTCAAAGGCGGCGGCCAGCGCGATCTCGATGATGCGTCGGCGGTTGGCGGCGAGGATGCGGTCGAGGTCGGCGAAGGTCTCCTCGATGTCGAGGCCCGTGACGTAGGCGAGTAGGGAGGCGGCATCCTCCCATGTCTGGGCGGCCGCGCGATAGGCGGTGGCAGTCCTACTTGAGCCATAGCCCCGCGTATCGCACTGACGGGCCATCTCGCCGTACTGACGGGCTTGCTCGCGGAACCAGTGAAGCAGACCCGCGAAGTCGCGGTGCTTTAGGGGTTCTGCCATGTCAGACACGGGGGACGACCTCCTGCCGTACTGCAGTGATGGCGCGCTTGTGGTGCTGCAGACCGGCCAGCAACTCCACGAGCGGCCCGACGGCGGCCAAGAGTTCGGCGTCCTCGCGCGCCCAGCGCTCCGCGACCCGGCGCGGGGTCGGACGTTCGCGGCGGCGAGCCCGGCGTGCCTGGCGCGGGTCGAACCATACGATTGTCATGCGCTCGCTCCTTTCGCCCCGGCCCCTTCGCGGGCCTGCGGGCTACCCGTGACCTTGCCGGACCTCCACAAATCGGCCCGGCGCAACTGGCTTGAACCCGGTACATGTCCGGGACTCCGCACGATGGCGGGCCGCTGTGCGGAACCAGGATGCCAAGGCGGCCCGACGAGTCGGCTTGGCCTCGGCCCCGCGCCAGCCGCACTTGCAGTAGCCGACAAAACCAATGGGGGTACCGGCCCGCCCTTGATTGGGTTGGGCGTACTCGGTCAGACATAGGACTACGCCACCGCAGAGGGGACACGGGCGCCGGGCCTGTGTGGTGCCTGCGGGCCACCTGGCCATTGCCGACTCCTCCTCTCACCCCGGCCCCTTCGCGGGCCTGGCGGGCTTAGTGCTTACTGCTGATAGACGACCCGGAGGTTGCCAAGCCCCAATAGTCGGAGCACGAACTCCTGTGCCCGGTCGGCCCGGGCCTCGGGGTCCGGCATGGCGTTCCATGCCTCCGGGTCCCTGCGGCAGAGGACATGCCACTCCCACACATGGACAAGTTCGTGCGCGAGTAGCGCGACGAGCTGACGGCGTCATGCCGGCATGCGGCGGAGGAGCGGCAGGTCGATGTAGACGGTGTCTCTGGCCGGCGAGTAGAGCATGGCGCACCGGCCGAAGCGGTCGGCAAGGTTAGACGCGCGCTGGATACGAAGCATCTCTATCCCTCCATGCCCTATTTTATCGCATGGTTAACAGCTTGTCAACAACAAAATGTAGACAGGAGCTTGCCTCGATGACTTTGGTCCTCGTAATCCTCAGCATCCTCACTGCGTTCGCTGGCGTCCTACTCGGCGCGCACGTCTATCGTTGCGGCCTTCTCGACCGAGCCCCCGTCCCCATCCCTCGCCGCTCGGCCGGCGAGTTCGCCCCGCCACGACTTGGGCGCGAAGGGTAATGTGAGCCATTTTCTAGGAGGTGCCGCCGGTGGGTGCGCCACCGAAAACCGCCGCTAAGCAGCGCATGTTGGAACTCGCGGCCTCGCGCGGTGACCTCACGATTGAGTCGATGTGCAGCCTGGCCGGTATCGCGTATTGGACGCACCGGCGTTGGTGCCGCGACGATCCGGGCTACGAAGAGGTTTTCGACGCGCTCCGTGAGGGGCGCATAGACGCGATAGAGTCCAACGTCCTCGCGGAACTGGCGCGCCGGGCGACGCCGGAGATGCTCGAGGCGACGCATACGAAATGGTTGGTGGCGCTGGCGCACTATTTGGCGAAGGCGCGCCGGCGGGTGGAGCGGTCGGAGGTCCACGTGACCGGCGAGGTCAAGCACACGCATCAGTACGAGCAGATGAGTGCGGAGGAGGTCGCGGCGGAGGTTGAGCGACGTGCCCGCGCGCTGCGGCTACATCGAGTATCTGCGCGCAACTGACGCACTCGCGGAGCGCGACCCGTACGTCTGGTGCGTCAACGAGCGGCTGGTCAACGAGCGCGGCGCGGAGATCACGTTCGAGCGGCATCCGTTTTTGGTGCAGCCTTTGCGGGACCTGGCGCGGGAGATCGTCGTTCGCAAGGCCGCGCAGTTGGGGTTCACGTTGATTTTCCACATCAAGACGCTTCATCGCGTCCGCCAGGGCCTGAACTGGATTTACAGCTATCCGACCGACCAGCTGCTCCAGAACAAGGTCAAGGCAGTCTGTAATGCCTTGTTGCGGCTCAATCCAGCCCTGGCGCCGCTGGTGCACGAGGACGAGATACACGCCAAACGTATCGGGAAGGGCTGGCTCTGGTTCCGGCCGACAGAGTCAGAGCGTTCGCCGATCTCCGATGTGGCCGATGGCGTTTCGCATGACGAGTATGACCGCGGCAACCTCCGCATCGTCGGGTTCTTCGACAGCCGGCTCGGGGCGTCGGCCCATCGCTACAAGTGGCGGTTCTCGAACCCCACCGTCCCCGGCGTTGTGACGGACCCCACGCAGAACATCGACGGCCTGTGGCAAGCCAGCGACCAGAAGCACTGGTTCATCAAGTGCGAGTGTGGCCGCGGGAACTGGGGCGGCTGGCAATACCTCGAGTGGCCAGCGTCAGTGGACATGGAGCGGAAACGCTTCATGTGCGTCCATTGCGGCCGCGAACTCGACCGCACTACCGGCCGATGGGTGGCGAAGTACCCGGGCCGCGAGGTGTCGGGCTACTGGCTCTCCCAACTCGCCGCACCATGGATTGACGCCGGGACTATCATCAAGGAGTCGGCCAAGGACCCCGAGTACTTCCACAACTTCGTCCTGGGCGTCCCCTACCACCGTGGCGCGGGTGAACCGTTCGACGTCATCATCGCGCGCAACATCGCGGAAGGCGCGCCGCCCGCGCTCGACCGACTGGTCATGGGCGTGGACCAGGGGTATTCGGGCCATTATGCCGTGACGGGCAACCGCCACGGCATCCTGCGCGCCGACGCGTGCGAGGACTGGCGGGCCCTGGAGGCCCACATCGCCGCGCTCGACCCCGCGCGCGTCTACATCGACCTCGACCCCGAGCGCGAAGCCGTCTACCGCCTGATGCGCCGTTTCCCCGGCCGCGTGGTGCCCGTCGATACCGCCGACGACGCGCGTCGGCCGCGGACTCTTGACTGGTGCCAGCCGAACGCGAAGGACAAGCGCGTCCTCACCATCTTCCGCACGATGACTGTGGACCGCTGTGTGGACGACATGGCGGCCGACCGCGTGAAGTGGTGGCTCCCGGCCGGCGAGCCGCGCACACGGGAGTACATCGCGCACTGGCAGGCGATGGTCGCCGTGGAGCAGGAGGACGAGTCCACCGGCCAGCGCGTCCGGCGCTGGGAGCGCCGGGGGCCGGACCACTGGGCCTGGGCGACGATCTTCTGGTGGGTGGGCATGGCCAAGGGCGCTGGGACCGGGGCCGTGCTAGAGTTACCGAAAACCGAGGAGGCTTCACCTTGAACGTTCTGACGCGGGCCGTCCGCGACGTGGGCAAGAAAGTCAAGAGGGCCGCCGTCGCCACCATCCATGGCCGCGAGCGCGCCGACGAGTTGGAGTTCGTCAATCGCTGGAAAGCCGAACTCGACCGCGCGAAGAAGGCCAAAGCCAAGCGGCAGGAAGTCATCGACCGCTGCTGGCGGTTCTGGCGCGGCGAGCACACAACGCCCAGCTACCGGGCCGACGAGCACGAGAAGGGCCGACCGGTGCGCCAGCGGAACTACATCCGCTCCACGGTCGAGGACGGCGTGGCGCTGATTTGCGACGCGAAGCCGGGCATCGTCGCCCTCCCGCGCGAGGAGAACGACCTTGAGCGCGCCGAGAAGATGACGGTGCTCCAGGACTACTGCTGGGACGTGGAGGACATGCCCGTCCTCTACCCCATCGCCGTCCGGAGTGTCCTCGTCGGCGGCATCGGCGCGGTCTATGTGACGTTCGACCCGGATAAGAACTACCCGTTAGGTGACCCCGACGTGGACGTGCTGGACTGGAAGCACGTCCTCCCGGACCCCGATGGCCGCGACTGGTTCGACCTCTCGGATTTCAGCTTCATCGCCACCGAGGCTTGGTGGCCCATGTGGCGTTTGCGTCGCGAGTACGGCAAGGCGGCGGAGGACATCTCCCCGGAGGAGCGGCAGCGGCGCGGAGAGTCCGACGTGGTGCCGGCCGACACGGACAAAGAGGTCGACGGCGTGGCGTCGGGCGCGGCGGAGGCGGGCGAAGGCGCATGGGTGTATCACATCTGGGCGCTCGACGAAGAAGCGGAGGGTGACGCGAAGCGCCTCATCGTCATCGCCGGAAGCCGCGTACTCAAGGACGAACCATGGGAAGGCGACTTCCCATTCGTCTTCTATCCCGGCTACGTCGACCCCGAGGAGGAGTGCCGCTACCCGGCGGGCATCGTGGAAGACCTCCTCGACGCACAGCGCGATATGAACATCTACGCGTCGCGGGTGTATGAGGCGATGAAGTACCGACCGCTGACGACCTTCATGTACACCTCCGAGTCCGGCATCACGAAGGACATGATAAGCAATCTGGAGGCCGCGAAGCTCCTCGTCCACGACATAAACCAGGTGAAGTGGTATTCTCCCGACCCCATTCCCGCCGACGTGTTCAAGTGGTTCCAGGAGACCCGCGAGGACTTCCACATCATGTCGGGTATCCGCGAGGTCATGCAGGGCCGCGACCCGGAAGCGTCCTCGGGCGTCGCCATCGGGCGCCTGCAGGACATGGCCCTCGCGCGCATCCGGCAGATACTCGCGAACATGGACCGCGCGAACCAGCGATTGGCGCGCCTCAACGATGAGATAATCAAGCGGCATTTCACCGTGACGCGGCAGGTCCGTATCGCCGGCGACTCACCCCTCGTCGCGCCGGACCCGCTCACGGGCCGCCGGCCGCAATGGGGTTTCCTCGATGTCAACGCGCAGAGTGACTTCTTCGAGGCCGTCGCCGCCGAGCCGCAGCCGCTCCTTGACGAAGCCGGCCAGCCCATTCTGGGCGAGGACGGCCAGCCGCTCATGGAGGCGCAGGTGCTACAGCGCGAGGCGCGCTTCGACTACATCTTTGAGGCCGGGAGCACCCTTGCCGGTGCGCGCACGCAGAAGCGCCAGGAGTCCCTGCTCCTCTTCGACCGCAAGGCGCTGAGGATGGAGGACCTGCTCAAAGATTTCGGGCGGGCCAACTGGCAGGAGATCGTCGCGGAGATGGACGAGCTGCAGCAACTCCGCCAGTGGGCGCAGCAGGTCGCGCCGATGCTCGCCGACTACCAGGGCGCGATAGGGGCGCTCGGGGGCGGCCAGGGGCAAGGGGCGGCGGGCGGGTAGCGCGACGCCGAAAAGGAGCGGACTCGCGCGCGCGAGAAAACAAAGAGTGGCTGGCGAGTTGCCACTGGCACCCGGGACACCGGGGGTTAGCTCAACGGTAGAGCGGCCACAGGGGTGGCGAGACCGGGGTTCGACTCCACGGCCCCCGACCACTTAAACGAGGCGTCCACGCTACGCCTACTCGCCAGCCACAATTCACAGGGCTTAAGTGGCATGGAATGAATGGTGAGGACTTAAGAGAGGGGGAAGCCACATGAAGTTTCAAATACGGCTTGTGCGCATCATCGAAAGCCACGAAGGAGACCGGCGGCGGATTTCGCTGCACCTGGGAGCCCCCGAACCGGCCACGGCGACGGAACCGGTCGTAGACATGACGTTTGTCCTCAGGGACCGAGAGAAGTTCGATACCCCGCTCCAGGTAGGGCGGATGTACACACTCTCGCTGGAGCGGGAGGGGGACGAATAGGAGGCCTGACCCCATGCCCACCAACGTCGTGAAGACCAAGCGCGACGAAGAGCTATGGCACAAGGCGAAGGTGTTGGCGGCCCAGCAGGGGCGCGCGGAGGATTACGCTTACATCATGGGCATCTTCAAGAAGCTGAAGAGAGGGAAGAAGTAAGCCACACACACACAAAGGCATCACCGGCTCCCGCCCCATGCGGGCAACGGGGGCCGTTTCACTTAGAAGGAGTGTGACCACATGCCCGACGAGACGGAGCAACTCGACCCCGAGGCGGAGGAGACCCTCGACCCTGAAGACGAGGGCAACGCCGAAGCCGAGGCCGGAGACTCCAAAGAGGGCGAGGCCGGGCAACTCGACGACGAGACCCAGGCCGAAGACGCAGCGGCGGACTACCTCGAAGCCGTCGTTCGCGGCGAGACGCGCCAGGTCAAGTGGGACAAGGATACAGTAAGGCCCCTTGTCCAGAAAGGCCTGCGTTTCGAGGAAATCACGCGAGAACTCAGCGAGACGAAGAAGAAGCTGGGCGAAGCCGGCCAACTCGCGGAGATCGGCCGCATCGTGAAGCAGCTCGCCGACGCCGACCCCGAGGTGCGCGACTGGCTCATCCAGCGCGCCGGGGCCGCGAAAGCGGGTTACGAGCCCGAGTACCGCGACCCGCGCGTCGACGCCCTCCTCGCCGAACGCGAACTCGCCACCTTGCGGGAGAACGTCCCGAGGTGGCTGGGGCGCGAACTCGGCGCGGACGAGGACCTAGACGCCATCCGGGAGGCTTACCCTGGCCTGCCCCTCGTCGACGCCTACTTCCTCGCACACCGTGCGGAAATCCTGCGGTATCGCGAGAAGGCGGCCGAGAAGGGCACGCTCACGCGGCTTGAGGAGTCGCGCCGGAAGGCGGGTCCGAAGAAGACGGGCGGCGGGTCCGCTGTGAAGCGGAGGCCGACCGAGGACGAGTTCTGGCGTGAGATGGAACTGAAAGTGGAGGACCTAGAATAACGGCGCAGGGCCGGTAACCAAGACAACGATAGAGGCACCGCCTTCGGGCGGTGTTTTTGTTTGCCCCCGCTGGCTCCCGCGCCACGCGGAAGGAGAGAGACAGTTTGGCAGTTCCTACCTACTCGAAGGTACTCAACACCATCAACACCATCGGCGCCGAATACGTCGCGTCGAGCATCCTCGCGGACAACGTTTTCAACGCGACGCCAGCGCTGCAGAAGTTCCGGTCCAAGCAGAAGACCTTCGCGGGCGGCCTGCTCATCGAGGAGCCGCTGGAGTACGCCATCAACCCGAACCGCGGGTCCTACTCCGGTTCGGACACCTTCTCGGCGGCCGTGCACGAATTCGCCACCAAGGCGCAGTTCGGCGTCAAGGACACCTACGTCTCCGTCACTCTTCTGGGTGACGACATCGATAAGTGCAAAGGCCCCGACGCCCTGGTGGACCTCGTCCGTGCCGCCCTGCGGAACGCCGAGAAGACCATGACGTACGAGCTCACGACCCAGCTCTTCACCGCCGGGACCGGTAACGACTCGAAGGACATCACGGGTCTCAAGGCCGTGTGCGACGACGGTATCCTATGTGCCGTCGCTTAAATCTGGCTATATGCTGGGAACTCCGAGTATCCCGAGGTACTTGCCGCAAGGCGAGTGACAATCCTCCGGGTGCGGACGACCAGCAGGGAAGGCTCTAAGTGAACTGCGAGACATGTGGTAAGAAGATAAGACACCGTGAACCCAACAAGGTGCGACGAAACAAACGACACTTCTGTAACCGTGCCTGCTACGAGGCGTGGTGGAAGGTCAATATCGGACGCGCTGGAGACACGCATCCCACAGCCAAGCCCAAGTACACGGTTATCTGCAAGACGTGTGGGATGGAGTTCAGGGTGTCCCCTTATCGAAAGGACACGGCGAAGTTCTGCTCTCACTCCTGCCGAGCGAAGCACTATTTCACTGGCTCCCGTAACCCGCTCTGGAATGGCGGGGTGACGGACGAACACTCCAGGGTTCGCAGACTGGACGCGTATCGAGAGTGGAGGGCAGCCGTCTATCGCCGGGACAAGTGGACGTGCCGGACGTGCGGGTACAAAGGGCGGGCTATCGTGGCCCATCACATCAAGAGGTTTGCCGACCATCCCGCACTGAGGTTCGCCCTCTCCAATGGTATCACGCTGTGCCGCACATGTCACGCGCACATAGAGAACCCTCAGAGACTAATACGCCAGACACCTGAAAAGGTGAAGATAGAGTCCGAACCTCATGGCGACATGGGGAGGGCGGCAGAAATGACCGCCCCGCTCGGCTAGGTCGAGTAGTAACAAAATTGACCAACGTGGCGACGTACGGCGGCATCTCGCGCTCGGCGGAGACCTGGTGGAAGGCGAAGTACACCGCGCTTTCCGACTACATCAGTCTCGAAGCCATCCAGGCGATGGTCGGGGACCTGACCGACGGCAACATCCGGCCCCAGCTCATCATCACGACCCAGGATGTCTGGGATGACATCTACACGATACTGACGCCCTACCAGCGCGACTACTCCGACAAGGAGACCGCGAAGTTCGGCTATCAGAAGATCGTCATCAGCGGCATCCCAATCACCGTGGACGCGCAGTGCCCGTCGGGCGAGATGTACTTCCTCAACTTCGACTACCTCAAGTGGCGCCCGCTCGCGAAGTACGCCAATTTCCACTTCACGGGCTGGAAAGACCCCGTGCTCCAGGACATGATGACGGCCCAGCTCATCTGGAAGGGCAACCTCACCTGCTCCAACTGCCGCTACCAGGGCCGCATCGTTTCCATCTCAACGTAAGGGAGGCTCTTAGAGAACATGGCTAAGTACGGCGAGTTCGGACATCTCTTCGCGACCGCCCTCAGCGCGAACGACTCTACACGCAAAGAGCCTCTCGGCGCCAAGCGTTACGAGTACGACGCGACGAATGGCGGCGTGAAGGTCTACCGCTACGTGGCGGTCGCTTCCGACACCACAGTCGCCAACGGCACGGTGCTCACCTACACCGACGCGTATCATACCACGGTGACGAGCGACATCTCCGACACCGGGCAGAACGCGGCGGCCGGCGTGGGCATCGGGACCGGCACCGCCGGCTACTACGTCTGGATTCAGTCCGGCGGCTACCACTCGGCGCTCAAGACCAACGGCGACGACGACATAGCGAAGTACGCCACCCTCATCGTGGACCCCACCACTGACGGCGTGTGCGATTCCGTCGCCAGCGGCACGGCCCCGACACACCGCATCCTGGGTTACGCCGTGGCTGCGGACGACGACACCGCCAACACCGTGGCCGCCTATCTCACCATCGACAACTAGCGTTTCCCCACCCCAGGGGCCGGGCCTCACCCCCTCCCGAGGTCCGGCCCCGCCCCTCTTTCGGGGTATCTCGCACGGAAGGGAGATGGATAGATGCCTCTTGGCAATCAGCGTAACTACTGCCCGGCTGCGGTGACCGAGGTCTACCAGTCGATGCCGCAGACCCTCTACGCCGAACTGACTGTCGGGCGCAACGACTACGGACACGATGTGAACTTCTACGGCGATACGTCCGGCAAGAAGTTCTTCTTCGACGCGTCCGCCGATACCACGTATCTCACTTGCACCGTTGACATCGACGGCAACATCACTGTGGGCGTTGACGACACGGGCTATGACGTGACGTTCTTCGGCGCGACATCTGGCAAGAAGTTCTTCTGGGATGAGTCGGCTGATACGGCCTACCTCACTTGCACCGTTGACATCGACGGCAACGTGACGGTCGGCGTGGATGACACCGGCTATGACGTGACGTTCTTCGGCGCGACTACTGGCAAGAAATTCTTCTGGGATGAATCGGTGGACACGGTCTATCTAACCTGCACCGTCGACATCGACGGAACGGTGACTGTGGGCGTCAGCGATACGGGGTACGACGTGCAATTCTTCGGAGCCACGGCAGGATGCAGTTTCCTGTGGGACGAGTCCGAGGACCAACTCGTCATCACCGGCCCCGCCGACGTGCCCGCGCTCAAGATTGTGGGCGACGGCTCGAAGTCCGCTGCGGCCTATGCCGCTGCCGGCACGGCCTGGGCGGACAACGGGACCCCGGCCTTCGTCGCCGACCAGATGTATCTCCGCATCGACATCGGCGGCACCGTCTACCGCATACCGCTCTGGGCTGATAGCTAAACACGGAAGGGGCTGCCTCTCCTCCACACAGGGCATTGGGGCAGCCCCTTCTCTCTTTGGAGGAGTCATGGACATCGAGAAACGCCTGAAGGAACTCCAGGAAAAGCACGCGGCCTGCGTCCAACGGTTCCGGGCTTTGCGTGCGGAGATTGGCCGCGTGAACGACGAGGGTGCCCGCCTTGAGGGTGCCATCGCCGAACTGCAACGACTCCAGGCCGCCGCCCAGGCCGCCGACGAGAAGGAGGGCGAAGGTCTTGCTTAAGCGCGACGCCCTGCACGGCCTCAACCCCGAAGTCTACGCCGTGAACGACGGCCCGCGTGACTTCGAGGACAAGTACGACGGCACGGTCTACTCCATCCCCGCCGGATACCGCTTGAAGGTCCCCCGCGTCGCCTTCTACCACTGGATGGGCTACCCGGACGCCATGTGGGAGACTCCCGCCGACGTGGACGCCGAGCACAAGCGCGTCCGGCTCCGTTATGGCGAGATCGACCGGAAGCAGTACGGGATGCGCCGCCCCAACCTCCGCCTTGAGGAGATACCGTTCAACGCGCCGGAGCCGGTGAAGAAGCCCGCGCGCGTGCAGGCGGAGGAGGAGGCATTCCCAGGCCTCAAGGCCGAGGCGGAGGCGCCCAAGGCCAAGAGTCCGGCGAAGAAGGGAAGGCGTAAGTAATGGCTCAGCCAGTCTATCCCGTCTATCCCAGCGGGCAACCCATGTGCCCCACCGTGACGCTCCTCGCGTCCGGCACGGGGGATAACGCCACGGCCACCGCGACCCTCACCGGCACGGCGGGCCTCAACGCGTTCATCACCAAGATTGTCGGCTCCTTCGACTCCGCCCCCGCCGCCGCCAAGGTCCTCACGTGGAAGGACGGCACCACCGTGAAGGGCCAGCGGCTCATCACCAACTCCCACAACGAGGACTTCTGGCCGCCCTTGAGGATTTCCGCGGGCGCTGACACCGTCGCCACCCTCGCCGCGTCCGGTGGGGCGGGCAACGTGGGCTACGTCTACATCTACGGCTGGGTCGGGGATTCGAAGAACGAGTAAGGAGGTCTAGCACATGGCTGCAACCGTAGTGGTCCAGCAGGCGACGAGCATCGGCCCCACCTACACCACTGTCACCGCGTTCCGTTTCCGCAACGCGCAGACGACGGTCGATGACACGTCCGACGCCATCCTCATCCCCGGCTCGGGGACGAGTTACTCCTACGAGGTCAAGCTCCGGCTCAACGCGACCGTCGCCCCCGTGACCGCAATCAACAACATCAAGTTCTACACCGACGGCGCGAACGGCCTCGGCACGGGTGTCTCCGTCTACGCCGGGACGCAGGCTTCCGCGTCGTACACCGAGCCCGTCAACACCGATTCCACCGTGGCGACCACGGACGCGTTCACCTACACGTCCGGTGCCCCGCTCTCCGTCACTGGCAGCATCGGCGCGACGACCGGCAACTTTGGCGACTTCGTGGTCCTGCAGGCCGACATCGCGCCCACGGCGACCACGGCGAGCAACGCCAACAGCGAGACGTTCGCCTTCCGTTGGGATGAAAGCTGATGCTCGGTCGCCGCAAGAAGGATGACGACCGGCCCGACATCCTGGTCCCCGACGCGCGCCCCTACTTCTGGGTCCTCGCGTACACCGACGGCTCCTGGGCCGCGCAGTTCGACCGCGACGGGCGCGAACGGTCGTTCTGGGACCAGCCCACGGCCGGCCTGTCGGAGGTCTCCCTTCAATCCGCCCTGGGCCTCCCGCCCTACCGCGTCGCCGTGAACCCCGGCCAGCGCCCCATCTGGTGCCGCCGCACCCACGTCCGCGCCGACAACACCGTCGTTCGCGAGGACACCCTGGCGGGCGTGACGATGACCGGGCCGGACGGGCGGGAGCACCAGTACTACATCGTGGCGCACCGGGACGGTTCGGCGCACTACGTCGGCGGGCCGGTGGGCGACGAGCTCGGCGACCACGCCGTGTCCGGGCCGGTGCGGGAGGCGCGGCGGTTTGTCCAGTAGGGCCGCAGGGGAGGCCGTCTAGATGGCAATCTACACCGTCGCTTCCTCCACGACCAATGCCGCCACGGGCCGCACCCTCGCCAGGACCTCCACGGGCAGGTTGTGGGCCGTCTATGTCAAGTCGGCGGGCGGCTACAACCAGATTTACGCCGCCTATTCCGACGACGGCGGGGCGACCTGGACCGAGGAAGCCGTCACCAGCGCGTCGGCGAACCAGGCCGGACCCACCATCGCCATCGATTCGTCCGACAACGTTCATGTGGTTTGGTACGGCTCGAGTTGGGGCACGAACACCGCCTACGAGAACATCCAGTACCGTAAGCGGACGACTTCCTGGCAGACACAGGAAGCAGTGACGGATAAGAATGCTCATCAATATTCCCCTGCTATCGCCATTGATTCTTCCGACAACGTTCATGTGGTTTGGCACGGTCTTGGTTGGGGCACGAACACCGCCTATAACAACATCCAGTACCGGCAGCGTA
>QZJP01000060.1 GCA_003599345.1 Bacillota bacterium
GTGGCTGTCCCGCCCACCTCGGTCGCCTTGTACGTGTCGTTCTCGGCGACCCGCAGTTTCCAGCCGGTCGGGAGGTTCGCGCAGGTGATGGAGTTGGCGCCGGAGATGGATACGTTATCGCAGTGCCCGTGGGCGGTGTCGGGGGTGGCGTGGTAGAAACAGAGGAGGATTTCACCCGACGATAGCGCGCCATCCGTGGCCTCCAGGATGAGTGCGCCGTCCTGCCAGACCTTGATGGCCCCGGCGACGTGAGCAACCTTGACGTTGTAATCGACACCGGCGGTCCAGGTGATAGAAGCCGACTTGAGCGTGGTGGGAGCGCCGGCGACGACCTTGTAGATGATGGCCGTTATGCCGGTCCCGGTCCCCTGGACCTGAAAGCGGTAGTAGTTCGGCCCGTTAGAGCGATGCCAGTAGAGCATGAATGTCGCGCCAGCGGAGATAGTCCGCGCCCGAGCGCAGACCACCGCGTCGCCGGAGTAGCTAGCGAGGGACATGACCGTGACCAAGGTGCCGCCCCCGCTAGCCTCAAGCGAAAGTTCGCCCGACTCGATGGCGGCTGTCGGGTTGGCTTCGGACCAGTTATTCGAGAGTGTCCCGAAGGCACCGGTGGAGAAGTCGTCGAGGCCGTACTTCTTGCCGGTGGAGAGACGGGAGAGGGTGGCCACGGCTTCCCATTCGGCCTGCGAGTCGTAGCTCTCGACCGGAGTCGTCGACTCGTAGAAGAGCTTGTCGTCGGCCGCGAAGACGAGGATGGAGGAGCCGTCCTCCTTGCGGTAGTTGTAAAGGCCCCTCACCGGCCCCGTGGCGAAAGCGGCCGCGTACCGCTTCTGGTAGCCCGCCCGCTTCGTCAGGGTGCCCCGCTCGTCGTAGTGGAAGTTCTGGACGTCGGCGAGCTCGTTGTCGGCAAGGAGCATCGGCGAGACCTTGTTGTTGAGCCCGCCGGAGAAATCGGCCAGCCGCACGACCTTGGGCTTCTGGAACTTCGGGTCGGGGTAGCGCTCGGGCGCCCTACTCATCGAGGGTCACCGTCCGGATGCCCGGGTATTCGTCCCAGTCGTCGATGATGTGCCGCGGTCTCTCGGCCTGGCCCTGGCTCGCGAGTTCGGCGCACATCTCCTGGACGCCGCTCTCCCAGTCCCGGAGGTAGGTGACGTAGCCGGGGTCGTCGGCCTTCCGCTTGGCCTGGCCCGTGCAGTAGAGGTAGCAGAGATGGTGCCAGCGGGCGGGGAAGGAGGGGCTCTTGTCGTCCGCGGTCATCTCCGTCGCCCGGATGTCGTACCAGAGCTTCACGGTCAGGACCGCGTTCGGGACGGGGTCGAGATAGACCTTGCTCTCGCCGGACATGACGTAGTACCGGGTGGGGGTGCCGCTCTCGCCGGTCCAGTCCTCAAGGGTGCCGGGCAGGAGGTCGTAACCGCCGCAGCGGACGCGCCTCGCGTTCAGGAAGTCCGAGGGCAGGGCATAGCCGGCTGTCCCGGAGACGGTCGAGAAGTCGGGGTTGAGCTTCCGGATCCCCGCCTTGGTCGTGGCGATCTCGTTCGCCTCGTTCAGCCAGTAGTTGAGTTCGACATCCGTCCAGAAGCCCTCGGTCGGCTCAACTATCTCGCTTCTGACCCTTGCTCTCAACGCTCCCCGGTTCAAGCGTGTTCACCCCCTGGACGACCACCTTGCCGGCGAACTTGAGCTCGTCGGCCACCCCGTGCGCCAGGCTCTCGAGGTCCGACTCCCAGCGTTTCTCGCGCTCCTCTTCAACCCGCTCGACCTCCCGCAGGATCTCGGGGAACCGCTCGCGACGGTTGGCCCTGAGCGTCTCGAGGACGCGGTTGTCGAGCATCCGGAAGCGCCCGTCGGGCTCCTGGACGCGCATGACCATGGTTTCCTCGCCCGGGGCCCGCCGGTCATGCACCTCGAAACGCCACAGATTGGGGTTCCAGGCGACGAAGAGGTCGGGGTCGACCTCCTTGACGCGGTCGATGATGCCGAACGGATCCCCCGGACCCGAGCCGAGGATCGGCACGGACTTCCGGGGACGGGACTGCAGGATGGGGACTCCCATGATTGGACCTCCGTTATTCGGTGCCGAATATCCCGACGGCGGGGGCCCGGGTGGACCCCCGCCACGTTCCGTCCTACTGACCTAACTCATCGTGAGTTCGACCTGGAGCACTGCGCCGACGAGATTGGCGGCCGCCGCGGCCTTCGTGCAGGTCAGGCCGACCACGTCCCCCGCACCCAGCACCTTGTGGCTAGCGTTGAGATCGCCAAGGGTCCACTCGGCATAGGCGCTGATGCCCGCGCCACCGGTGGCCTGCGTGGTCTTGGATGCGATGGTGTCCGACCCGGACCCGTTCGCCCCCTTGTCGACGAGGGCAATGGTCCAGTAATCGATGTCGTTCGCGGCGATTGCCGTGGTGTTGATGAGGTAGGCGGCGGCGATGGCGCAGGCCGCCGGGGCGTGGAAACCCGCGAAGGAGCCGGTCGCCGAGAGCGTACCGATGGGAATGGTGATGATCCGGGTATTGGCTATCGTGGAAAGCTTCGCTGGCGTAATGGCCAAGGCGGCAACCTTGGCTTCCGTCACGGCCAAGTCGTCGATGTTGTCGGTTTGGATTCGGGCACCTTCCTTGAACACGGGGCAGGCGTCCTGTACGTAATCGGGCAACTCAGCCTCCTCCTCTCAGGAGAAAGTAGGGCCGCCCGGGAAGAGAAAGGGGCGGCCCCTTGGCCCGCTCGGGGTTACTTCTCGGTGATGTCCTTCAGCGCGGCATGGCGCCCGCGGTGGTTCGTGACCATGTTCGAGAACCAGTAGTAGACGCCGTAGTAGCCGAGGTTCCCGTCGTCCTTGAGGACCGAGCCGTCGTCGTCCTTCCAGCTCGGCTTGGCCATCTCGGCGAATTCGAGGTGGTCCTCGTCGATGTACCAGATGATGTGGTTCGGGGCGTCACGATCGGTCACAAGCGGCTTGTCGTTGTAGAGCAGGGCGGAGAAGCCGCCCTCGAGCTTTGTGACCATCTCTCCCGTGAACCGCTTCATCGAGGTCAGGAGGTCCATGTAGGCCCGGCGGACACCGAAGGAGGTGATCATGAGGCTGACGTCCCCGCCGTGGTTCTCGGCCGGCGCGTCGAAGCACGTCTGCATCAGGATCTCGGTCAGAGACCGGTTCGTCCCGCCGTTGCTGTTGACGTAGGCCCGCCAGTACTCGTTGTCGGCGGAAGCCGAGTTGATGGTCCCGATGGTGCCGCTGTCGCTGATCATGCCCGCGAGGCCCATGGTCTCCAGGCCGTAGTTCCCGGTCCGGTAGACGCCGAAGGTGTTGTCGGTCGTCACGGAGGCCGCGATGGTGATGGTCTTGTTGGTCTTGTCGATGGCGCTGATGAGGGAGTTGACGCAGCCGGTGCTGGTCGCGCCGCTGGCCTTGACCAGGACATCGACGTACATCCCGACGCGGAGGTGCTTCATCTGCGCCGTGGAGGCGAGCTGCACGGTCGTCGAAGCGGTGGTCGTCCCGCAGGTCTCGAGGAGCCCCGTCCCGTCGCCGTAGGCCTGACGGTTGATGTCGGCCGCCAGGTCCTTGGCCATGCCGCGGGTCTCGGAGGAGATGGCCCTCACGAACGCGGCGTCGTCGCCCTTGGTGGCGGTGATGACGACCTGGGTCAGGCTGATGGAACCCCAGTTGTACTTGGGGGTGTATTCCGCGTCAGCGAACTGCTGGTTGCGGGCGGTGGGCTTCGTGCCGGTCTCGGCCCGGGCCCCGACGCCTTCGTTCCGACCTGTGTGGAGGGGCACGATGAACTTCCGGCCCCTGAGGTCGGTGTACTTCCCGGTCCGCTGGAGCCGCTTGAGGAGGATGGTCTTGTTGAAGACCTGGTCCTCGACGGCGGGAGCGAGCTGGTCCTTCAGTACCGGATCATAGGTGGTCATGTTGCCGGCCACTCGGGATCACCTTCCCTACTGCGTGGCGGTCCGGCGAGCCCGGATGTTCTCGATGGCAGCCTTCTCGGCGTGTTCCCACCGCTCGCGGTCCGAGCCGAAGTGCTTCTTCTCGGCATCCTTGGGGGGTGGGGCGCCGCCTTTGCCTTCGGGAGCCGGTGTCGCCCCGGCCTGCTCACGCTTGGTTTTGACATATTCCTCGACCCCCTCGCGCTTGCCGCGCTCGTAGGCCGTCTTTTCGATGGCCTTGGGGTCGACCTTGGAGAGTTCCTCGAACTTCATGTGGCGCCAGGCGAGTTCGAGGTTGGTGGTCCCCAGGTCCACAGCCGTCCGGATGATCTCCTGCTCCAGCGCCTTGGCGTCGGGGTGCTTCGCGAAGAGGCCCTGGAGGTCTCTCTCCAGAGCCATGTCCTCGACCTGCTCCTCGATGGTCTTGAAGCGCGCCTCGTAGGGGTCGGGGGACTCCCTCTCCCCGCCTTGTGACATGCGCGCCTCATACTCGCGCTGGAGCCGAGCCGTCTCCTGACTCAGCCGTGCCTGGTACTGCGCTTCCGCCCGGCGGAGCCGGTCCTGCACGGTCCGGTCAAGGTCCGCCTGCGTGAAGGTCTTCGCCGGCGCGGGCGCCGCGGGGGCTCCTGCCGCTCCCGCTCCACCCGCTGGCTGGCCGCCGTCGGCCTGCCCCGCTGGGGCCTGTCCTTCTCCTGTTCCGGCTGTTGCCGCCGCCGTGGCGTCAGGGGGAGCCGCGCTCCCCGCTCCGGTCCCGCCCGTGCCTTCTACGTCAAAAGCGTCTAGTGGTGGCAATTCTCGCACCTCCGGCTTCCCGCCGTGGGGTCTTGTACAAGCGAACGACCGGGGTGTCCCCGGCCGGCTATCCCTTCTTACGTCCTTGCGCGGCTAGGGCACTAGGGTCCCGGACCCCCGGTCGCCCGGCCAGGCGGCGCTTGAGCGCCCGGAACCGGGCCCCCGAGCCCGAGCGAGGCCTCGAGCTCACCCAGAGCACCTCCGATCGCGGGAACCGGCCTGGCCGACCTTACGGCCGCGCCGAACCCGGCTCCCTGTCGCGGCTGCCCTTGGGCGTTCTCGGCCGCCATGAGGTCGGCCGCCTCGAACTGCCTGTGCTGGGCGATGTGGGCCCGGAACAGGGTCTGGGCGTCAGGAGGCAGCCGCTCGTACTCCTGGGACTTCATGAACCGCGTGTGCTCCCCGAAGTGGACGGGATGGTTGTGCCAGTCCTCGACGACGACCACCCTTAGCTGCTGCATGGTCTCGTTCTCACGCTCAGCCTGCGCCATGTCCGCCTCCAGGTCTTCGTACAGGCCCTCCACGTCGCCGAACTCGAGCATCTTGAGAGCCACCCGGGGGTCCCGGATCAGCTTCTCGTGCCAGAGGTTGATGATGAACTCCTGCCTGGCCACCCGGCTCTGCGGCAGGCTCGAACCGGCCTGCACCCTCACGTCGACGTCCTCCGGGATGTCCTCCCGGCTGAACTGGAAGACCTCGACGGTGTTGTCCTCGCCGATGATCCTGCCTACGCGCGGCTCGAGGTAAAACTGGCGGCCGAGCCGGAGCTTGTTGGTCTCAAGCCGTTCCATGGCATCCTCGTAGTCCTGGGAGGTCGGGCCGAGCCGCGTGTCGTCCTGCTCCTGGAGGTAGGCGATGGCTATGCCGGACTTCGCGCCGCTGGCGCCGGTCTGGGCGTGGGTCACCTCGTGCTGGCCTGAGACCTCCATGAAGTCCTTCTCGATGCGGTCCAGGAGCCGCCAGAATGTCGCGGGTGTCTCCTTGCCCACGATGGGCTCGGGCTTCGGTGCTCCCGGGATCAGGTCATATTCTACAAGCACCCCCGGCTGGCTCGTAAAGGGTGTCCTCACCTGGTTCCGGACGGCGAGAAGGCCTGGCCGGAGGTTGAGGTTCTTGGACTCGACGGCCTGGGAGTAGGTCTTGTTGTACTCCCGCTGGATGTCCACGAGGTCGGTCACGACGCTGTCGCCGTAGAACTTGCCGGGAATCGGGAGGTGGCGGACCCGAATGAAGGGTATCTGGACCTTCGGGTAGGGGTTGTCCCCCGCGTAGAGCACCTTGTCCTCGGCGTAGACCACGTAGCGGCCGTTGGGATGCTTCCTTGACGACCTTTCCCAGAATTCCTTCACCAGAATCCCGCTCAGGTTGCCGTAGCCCTTCTCCTCGAGAGCGCCGAGCCGGCCCTCGAGGGTGTCCTCGCCGTTGATCGTCTGCTCGTCCATCTCCACGTCGAACTTCTCGAGCACGTAGGCCCCAGACCGGACCTTCACGTGGAAGCACCACTGCATGTCCTCTACGTCTTCCCCCAGGGGGTCCCAGTAGGTCTCGAACGGGCTGCAACCGTCCACCGAGACCTCCCCGAGATGCTCCCCGCTCTCGGTCATGACGGGCCCGTAGAACTTGTCCCAGTAGTTCTTCAGGAAGCCGGTCCCGGTGATGAGGGCCCAGAGGAGGGTGCTCTTCGTCGCCCGGTCGCTTCCGCTCGGGCGCCAGAGGTATTCGAGGATCTTCTCGTTGCCCTTGGCCTGAGCCTCCGCATCCGGGTCGCTACGAGCCGGCTGCACGCCTATTGTCGGCCGCTGCTTGGTGAGCTTGGCGTATTCGGTCCGCACGATGGACCTCACGCGGTTGACGGTGAGCATGACACGCCAGGAGGGCACGACCGGCCTTATCAGCCTCGATGAGGCCGGGTTCCACAGGACCCACTGCTTGTTGAGATAGAACGCCAGGTTGATGAGCCACTGCGGCTCGTGCGGTTGCCGCGCCTTCTTGGCCCGCTCGTAGAGTTCGTCGAGGTCCTCGATGAGCTTGCGGCCCTCGCCTTTGGCGGTCCAGAGCGCGCTGTCCTTAGCCACGTCTCATCGCCTCCAGGCGCCTCTGTTCCAGGATTGCCTCCTCTTCGTCGGTCAGAGCCTGGGCCGTGGTCGTGTTGGGGGGCCGCTGGGCTATGAGCCCTTGCGTGTAGAGACTCCAGTCCTGCGCCATGAGGCGGGAGAGGAGGTCGGCTCGCTCCCGGGTCCAGGCCTCGCGTTCCACGCGGAACACCTGTTCGCGCTCGCGCTCCCGCCAGGCTACGAACCCCAGGGCGGCGACGAACACGACCAGGGCGAACAATAAGTCGAACCCGCTCACAGTCCCCGCCTCGCCTTCTCCGCTTCGACTTCCTCGAGGAGATCCGCTATGACGTCCCGGCGCTGCTCCTTCGGGGGCTTGACGTGCTTCACCGTGACCTTGCCCTTGTGGGGGCCCTTCAGGAACTCCTGAAAGGCCTCCGTGCTCTCAATCTCATCGGCCTCGGTCTTGACCGTCTCCACGGTCACGCGTGGGGCCCGGGCCAGGGCCTCCTTGCCGGCAGGGGTCTTGAAATACTCCCTGAGGGCCTGCCTGACGCATCGGGGGTCCCACCCACAGGCCTCCGCCAGGGCGAAAAGTTCGGTCCGGGTCATGAGGCCTTCCCGCCTCGCTCCACCCGCCTCTGCTCGTGGTAGTCGGCCACCCGGACGACCCTGTAGACCTTCCGGGCGCACTCCATGCAGAGGTCGTCCACCGGGCTCACGCTGACGTACCCGCCCGCGCGGACGTGGACGCAGATCACGCACGCCCGCGTCATGTCCTCGGCATGGTAGCTCATTTGGAACTCGTTCACAGCCAGTTCTCCCCTTCCTGGGCCTGCTGCTGCTTGGCCAGGATCTCGTCGATCATGCGTGCCACCTCGGGCTTCTTGGGCGGCGGGGGGCCCTCGGGCTGGTAGAGTTCGAGGGCGGCGTAGCTGATAGTGGCGACCTGGTCGTCGTACTCGCAGCCCGGCCCGAACGCCAGGAGCTCGCGCTCCCACTCGTTGAGCCAAAGCGCCCCGGCCCGATGGTAGATCGAACCGGACTGGTAGCGCGAGGCGGCGGTCAGGGCCCGGGTCCGAGGGTCTCTATGTCCCGGCTTGAGCGGCCGCATCGGCAGGCCCCTGCGGACCAGTCTCGCAAGAATGTCCTGGCCGACCGAGACTTCCTCCATGCCCTCGTAGGCCGGCCGCCACTTAGCGTAGTCCTGAGCCACGAGGTCCTCGCCCTCCGGACCTCGCACGCGCACCCGGACCACGTCGAGGAGGAGAAGATCCGCATCAGACGTGACTCCGCACGTCAGGAGCACGAACCAGTCCGAAGTCGTCTTGGTCGTCCACGCCGGGTCGCACACACTGAACCGCCAGACCTTGTCCGACGGCCAGCGTTTTTCCCCCTCGGACGTGGTCAGGATGTAGGTCCCAAACTGCTCCTGCCAACTCTGCACGCCCACCTCGGGAGCCGGTTCGAACGTGAAGTAGCGGAACCACTCCCGCTTGAAGAGACCGCCCCCGGGTGGTAGCGGCGCTTGCTGGTATTGGGCGGCCCACGCTTCCGGGAGCATTCCGGGACTGTCTCCATCGCCATCTCTCAACCGGATGTAGTCCTCCGTCTTGAACCGCCATGGCCACAGACCCTCTCCTGGCTTGCGTCCCAGAGGGTCGTTCTCTTCCGCGAGAGCCGGGAGTCGGAGGAGATCCCAACCCCCTTCCTCAAGGAGCCGGCCGGCCGGGTCGTCGAGAGCCCACCGGGTCATGATGACGAGCTTGGACGCCTGCGGCCACACGCGCTCGAGCACGACGTACTGCCACCAGTCCCAGAAGTTCTTGTGATAGACCTGGCTGAAGGCCTCCTGGGGATTCTTGATCGCATCATCCAGGATGAAGAGCCGGCCAGCGCCACGACCAGCAATTGGGCCGCTGATGCCGGCCGCGATCCACCCTCCGGTCGGGTGTCCTTCGAACCGCCATTCGTCGACGGCAGCCGAGCTCTTGTCGAGCTTGAGACCGAAGAACTGCTCACCGGCAGCGGCTGCCAGGTCGCGGGCTCGTCTTGAGAACCCGTGGACGAGATCCGCCCCGTATCCTGTCAGAATGTTCGGCGAGTCAGGGTCAAGGCAAGCAGCCCAGGCCGGCACGTGGACGGAGATGAGTTCCGATTTCCCGTGCTGGGGCGGGATGTTCATCACGACCTGCTTGCGCCGGCCGTAGAAGCAGTCGGCCGCCCACTCCGACATGAGGATGTGATGAGGGGCGGGCACGTAGCGGCCACCGCTCATCACCTGGGCAAAACCTGCGGGCGTGGCCAGCCTCGAGGCCAGGTTGGCGTCAACCTCGGCCACCCTAGCCAGCCCCCTCCTGCCCGTAGCCCACTCGCTTCAGGATGTCGTGAGCCGCTCTCGACGTCTCAGCATCCGACCCGATCTTCCGCAGGACCTCCGCGAGTTCGACCCGCCCCGTCGCCTTGCCGGAAAGGAGTTGGGCCTTCTCCACGGCCTGGGCCATGACGCCGACCAAGGACCGAACCCAGGCCGCCCCGTCACGGTCGCGAGAGACACCCTCCCGGCCCTTCGGGCGCTCCTGCTCCGTCGAGATCGCCACATCAACTTCCCGGACAGCTTTGGCGGCCAGACCGAAGAGCTGGTCCGCGAACTCGACCGTCCGGGCCTTGATCTCAGCCCCCGCCTCAGACAGGGCCTGCCGGATCTCAGGCTCATCCAGGACACGCGGTCGAGTCGCCGGCGCCGCCTTGTCCTTTTTCCCGGTTCGACCCGGTTCGGAAACGGGCCTCTGACCCTTCTTGGTTCGCTTCCCCGTTCGGTTCGCAAGCGAGACGACGTTGCTCTTCCTCTCCGTCTCAGGAGCCTCGGCCGTGTCCTTGCGGGCCTCCCGGTCCTCAAACCTCCACCGCTTGATCGTCCCAGACGGAACCCCGGTCGCCTCAGAGGCCTCACGGATGCCCAGTGCCTCGGAGACCGCCACGGCCTTCAGTCTGACCTCCGGATCCCAGCCCTTCATCGGCACTGCCGTACACCCCCTGCTCTGGTATTCCGCGACGAATAAAGGCCCCCGAGATCTCCCGGAGGCCTTCAGGTCTTGCCGTCTTCAGCCGTTGAACGAAGGTCCTGTACGTGGTACCCCACTCTGGCGGAGTCTACCACCCCCGCGACACGAACGCAAGCCCAACTCGGACAGAAACCGGACAACGTTCGGACAGAAACCGGACAACTTTCGGACAGGCTTTCGGCGGGCTAGCTGGGGAAAGGCCGTCACGGTTTTTCGGCGCCGCCCGGGCCGTGCGGAGGGCCTCTCCGCAGCCCAGAATCTCTCTCTTTTTTCTGTTGACAGTATCAACACTCCATGAGATAATGCAGTTGATGGAGTCAACAACACCCCGCAGGCCCGACACGGGGCCGGGGGAGAGGAGAGGGAACGATGAAGCGCATCATGACCGGCAGCATCGCGATAGGCGATGCCAAGCGGGAGGGCAGGCAACCCTCGCATGACGGGGAGTACCTGTCCGTCTATTACGTTCCGGGCGGCAGGGACTACATCGTCGAGAGTAACGCCGGGGTAGCCTGGACCTCCGAGGGCGAGGACGACGCGCTCGGGGAGTGCGCCATGAACGAGGGCGAAGCGGTGGTCAGGGAATTGGAGGAACAAATCGCCGAGGCCCGCGCCATCACGACGGTGGCCCATGGCGAGCTTGCCCGGACCATGGGTGCCGAGGCCCGGAGTGCGGCTATCGCCTGGGGCTGGGCCACCGAGGAGGATTTCGACGGCGACCACATCATCCCGCCCTACCGGGGCTGGACCATCACCTACACCCAGGCCGAACTCGACTTGTTCGGCGAGGGCGACACAGAGAGCATCGACACCCGGGCGAGCGCCCACCGCTACCGCGAACTCCTGGAGGAGGCCCTGGAGGCCGAGTTCCCCGGGGCCAAGGTCGAGGTCCGGCTGGCCGAGAACACCACGGGCCCCTTGCGGGCCGTGTCGGTCGCGGCTCCCGAGGACGGCATCGAGGAGGAGCCGGAGGTCGAGGCCACGGTCTCGCAGATCGCCGAGCGCGTCTGGGGAGACCACAACTGGTACGTCGACCGGCTCTACGGCCTCACCGAGTTCGCGGAGGCGGCCGGCCTCGACGTGCGGAAGCTCAGCGTCTACCGGGGCCGGGGGCAATTGCCCAGGCCGCAGCAGGAACTCGCGTCGGGCCCGGTGTGGACGTGGCACCAGGTTCAGGAGTACATCGCTTCGCGGCGGTCCCCTGAGATCGTCGTCATCTCCGAGGTCCTCGGCCAGGACCCCGACGCCAAACCGTTCGTCGTCGCCTACCACGAGCGCGACGGGATGACGGCACACGCCAGTCACTCCTTCGGCACGCTGGAGGAAGCCAAGGCCTCCGTTCCGGAGCGGTTCGTGCTCGGCAAGCCCGGCCTGGATGCGGACGCGGACGTGCTGTTTGTGGGTCGGGTGGCTAAGCGGGGAAACACCCCTTCCGGTCCTCGCCCGGGTGACAGTGCTTACGACCGGGACTTTGCCCAGGCCACCGCGGTTCTGCTGGGGGCCCTCCGCGAGGGCGGCTACGAGGTCGAGACCCCGGTCACCGGTTCGGTCATCATCGGCGGCATCGAGGTCACGTCCGACAAGTTCGACGCCCTGGCCATGCAGTGGGCCCGGCGCGAGTTCGAGGAGATTGACGACCTGGTCGAGCACATCCAGCAGATGGAGGCCAAGAAGGCCGAGCGGGCCGAGGCAGACCGGATTGAGGCTGCCCGGGACGAAGAGGAGGATGCCTGACATGGCCCGCCTTCTGACCCGCCTGGAGCGGGGATAGGGGGGGGGGGAGGGGCAAGGGGCCGGGTCTCTCCGGAGGCCCGGCCTCTTGGTGCCCAAAATGGTGCCCAAATCCGCGGGTCGGGGCGGTACGAAACGGGACGGGACGAGACGCGGCGATACTCCCGCCCCAGCTAGAGCCGCATTCGTGCAGGTAGACGACATGCCATGCTATAATACCCTTGTTATTCCACACCGGGGACCCCGCAGGCCCTCTAGCTGGGGCTAGGCGTCGCGGTCGGAACCTTTCGCGGCCGTTTTGGTGCCCGTTTGGTGCCCAAAGGCTCTCTCCAACACCTCGACGGCGGTCCGGCCGTCCCGGAGAGGGTGGGAGTAGGTCGGGACCATCTCCTCGGAGGCCCAGCCCATCCAGCGGGCGATCTCCGGCCGCGGCTCGCCGGCATCCTGGAGCGCCGACGTGACCGCGTGGCGGAGGTCATGGAACCGGAGGCCCTTCAGCCCGGCGCCGGCCACGAAGCGCCGGTACCTCTCCGACACCGCGTTAGGCGAGGGACGGCTCCCGTCCGGCTCGGCGAACACCCAGCGGCCGTCCCCGTAGGCCGGGCCCAGACGGAGCTTCTCCTCGGCCTGGCGCCGGCGGATGCTCCGGAGGAGGGCCTCGAGGCTCGGGCCCATCCGGAGCCAGCGCTTCCCCGCCCGCGTCTTGGTCGGCGCCTCGACGATCCCGCCCGGCGAGACGGTGAGGTTCCTCCGGACGCGGATCCGCCCGGCCTCCCAGTCGATGTCTTGCCACTGCCAGCCCAGGACCTCGCCCCGCCGGCAGCCCGTGAGGAGCGCCGCCCGGACGACCTCCCCGAGACGGGTGCCCTCGAGCATGGCAAGGAGCCTTCCCGCCCCGGCCTGGTCGAGGATGACCGCCGGCTCGTAGTCGCCGGTCGGGAGCTCGGCCTTTGCGGCCGGGTTGTAGGCGATGAGGCGCGTGTCCGCGGCCCAGGCGAGGGCGGAGCGGAGGATCCGGTGGACCATCCTGACGCTCGTCGCGCCGAGGCCTCCCTCGCGGCTCCGGGCCCCGTCCTCCAGGAGGTAGCGGTAGTGCGACTGGATGTGGACGGGCGTCAGGGACCGGAGCCTGAGGTCCCCGAGGAACCGGGTGACGTAGAGGTCGAGCGCCCGCCGGTAGTGGAGGAGGGTGTGGGGCCGGACCCGGAGCGCGGCGCAGCTCGTGAGCCAGTACTCGAGATACTCCCCGAGCGTCATGTCGGTGGGCTCGACGAACGTCCCGCCGTCGATCTCGGCGAGGATGCTACGGAGCTGCCGGCGCGCCTCGCCCTTGTTCCGGGGCTGGGGGAGGCCGAGGCGCCTGGGGCTGTAGCGCTTCCGCTGGCGCTCGCCGCGGCCGTCGTAGCCGTACTCGACGATGTAGCTGGGGCGCCCGTTCCGCCATTCGATGCGACCTGTGGCCACGGCCTACCTCACCCCCCGGTCGGATGTTCGATGACGCGCCTGCGGTCCCTGCCCGCTGTAGCCCCCGGCCATCAGTCGTCCATCTCCGGCGTCTTCTTCCGTTCCGCGGGGATGGCTGCAACGCCGACCACGCCAAGGAGCAGAACCCCTCCGGCGGCACACAGAGCGGTAAGGCTCAATCGTGCGAGTTGCTCCCTGCACTTCTCTCTGTCTCTCTTGACCAGTCGCAGTTGTTTGGCGGCAGCATACTCGGCCGGGTCAATGGCTGCCCAGATCGCTGCGGCGAAAGATGGTCTTTCGGTAGGCGGCGGTGGGGTCAGGTCCGCGAAGTGCTCACGATACCCCGATTCCCTCAGCAGGTCAGCGACGGCCTTGTTAAGGGTGGCCAGGTCGGTCCTAATCGGCACTGTGACGATGAGATACCAGACGACGACTCCTGCGGCAACGAGCATTGCGGTCGCCCCAATCGCAAAGCGTGTTCTGTTCAGTGACAGCCCCTCCCTCGGCCAAGGTTGTTGCTCAGCCAGTCCGCGCTCTACCCCCAGAGAGCCTTTTCCGGCCCGATCTCCAGCTCGGCCATGCGGATATCTACGGCCTGGGCGCTCACCCCTAGCGCGCGGCCTATCTGCTCGGGGGCGTGGTAGCCCTGGCCCCAGAGCCACCCCAGGACCTCCGCGGGCATCAGTAGGTCTCGCGCGAACACGTTCGCCTCGCGCTCCAGGCGGTTGTCGACGTACCGGCGGCAGGCAAAGCCCGGCGACAGGTGCCGGTCGGTCAGGTAATGCTTGAACTCATGCGCCGCCGTGAACCTCTGGCGGGCCAGTCTGTGCCGGGCGTTAGTGACGACGCGATAGACTCCGCCCACGCGGAGCAGGGCTCCGGACAGGTCGTCGAACGGCCGGCGATACCACTCTAGGTCATAGTGCTCCAGCAGGCTGGGGAGGTCCAGGCGAGGACGGGAGCGGTAGGTGTCAAGGTAGCCTGTCGCTGCTAGGAGCTGCCGGGCCAATGCCTCTGGGCTGGCCCTCCGGGACACGATTACCACCACCCGAGCTGCGATTATTCCGCGTAGAATGGGCGGCCGGTCTCAGTCGCGCTTCTTGCGGGTAACCCCCTTCGGTGGTCGGCTCCTGAGCCAGTCCGCGAAATCCAGGAGCTGCTTTCTGTCCGCGGCGCTCAAATCCCCGGTCGAGCGTAGCCAAAATGCGATGTCCTGGTCATTCTCCTGGACCGCCGACGGTGGTATCGGATTGTCGGTCCTGCCCAGGAGGTAATCCGTAGAAACCCCCGTGACCTCTGCTATTTGGGCCACTACGTCGGGCGGCGGAATACGACTGCCATCCAGGTACTTACAGACCGACCAATACGACACGCCCAGCGCGGTGGCCAGACCCTTGCGAGAGAAGCCAGCCATTGCGCAGGCGAAACCTATGCGCTTGCTCATCTGCACGAGAGGTCCACCTCTTCCGAGAGCTTAGCACACTGAGTCCAGGGGTGGCGAGATATTTGGACTACAAGTGAAATTTCCCCTTGACACGTGGACCGTCGGTCCAGTATTCTGTAGATGGACCATCAGTCCAGGAAATGGAGTGTCCTAAGTTGCGCACAAGACGGACGGCGCTCACCGCAGCGCGCACCGCCAAGGGCCTCAGCATAGAGGGTCTGGCTTCCCTCGTCGGCGTCTCGTCCTCGCTTCTCTACAAGATCGAGGAGGGTACACGCAATCCGAGCTTCGCCCTGATGGGGTCGCTGTCACATGCGCTCGGCGCAAGCGTTGACGCCCTGTTCTACGGCGTGGACGGAGCGTCCAAGCCCCAGGCGGTGGCCGGCCGATGACGACGAGCTGGGACGACCTGCCGCTGCAACTCACGGTCGAGGAGGCCGCCGACGTCCTCAGAGTCAACCGTAACCAGGTCTACAAGCTCGTCCGTCAGCGCATGATCCCGCACATCCGTTTGGGCCGGTTGGTCCGAATTCCGCGAGATGAGATCCGCTACTGGCAGCATCCCGACGCGGCACACCCCCAGACAGCCGTCGCAGCCCGGACCTCCCGGCCCAAGGTTGAGGTTATGCCTGTACGTGGTGGCCTGCCAGCCACCGGCACACACGGGAGGGGGTGAAACGAGATGGGAATCGCCACAGCGCTCCGTGAGGCGCGGAAGGCCCGCGGCCTCACCCAGGGACAGCTCGGCCGCCGGGTCGGCTATGGGGCCAACATGGTCGGCATGGTCGAGAACGGGGAGAGGCGCCTCGCGCCGGATGTGGCGCGGAGCCTGGTCGAGTTCCTGGATGACCCGAGGTTCACGGCGGCCGTCCAACTCGAGGCCTCCGGGGGCATCGGTTCGCCCTGGCTCGACGGGCCCCGGGTCGATACCCACCGCTCCTCGGTGGCCAGGAAGCTGATCGAGGAACTGCAGGAGGCCATCGACGCCGTGTGGGCCTGCGAACCGCTCACCAACTGCAGGAACGCCGCCGACCTCGGCGAGGCCGGAAACGCGCAGATCGACCACGCGGCCCGGCAGGTGGTCCAGGTCAAGACCGCGTGCCGGACGTTCCTGGCGGTCCTCTGCCGGGACTACGGGAGGAGCCTGCGGGAGATCCACGCCGAGCACAGGGCCGACCTGGCGGCCAAGGGTTACATCCAGGGACGGGAGGTGAAACGACATGCCGCGTGAGGCGGAGGAGTGCATCGACAGCCTGGCCATGACCGTGGCCGGGGCCCACACCCGGGAGACCCGGAGGTTCGCCCAGCGCGAACTCGCGGAGGCCCTGGGCCGGATGGGGGTCGACGACTGCATCACCAGGCACGCGCTTGTCCGCAGGTCGCCGGGCGGCACCCGCGTCCGGGTCCGGCTACGCATCGCGGGAGACCTGCAACAGGACGGGCAGGACCCGCTCGAGGGGAGGCCGCTCAACCGGCCGCCGAGTTGCGCATAAGAGAGAGCCCTGACCGAAGCGGCCAGGGCCAGTCAGTGACAGCCCTAGTCTAACACGCTGGGGCGAGGAAGGGAAGGGCGAAGGGCATGATCCAGGCACAGTATCACGGCACGACGGTCAACATCCCGGTCACGCCCGAGGAACTGCGCGGGTCGGGCCGGGTCTACATCGGCTGGCGCCAGCCCGACGACGCGGACGAGGACGGTCCCCAGGTCTGGGCTGTGGGCCCCGAGCCCGAGCAGGCCCAGAGCGTCGCCCACGTCCTGCTCCACGGCAAGGACATCGAGTGGGGCTACGGGGGCAGTAGGCCCGCCGACCTGGCGCTCTCCATCCTGTCCCACTATCTCCGCAGCCTCTTGGCCGAAATCTACGGCGACGTCGACCAGGCATCGCCTTCCTCTCGGCACGAGGCCTACCTCTCCGCCCTCGACCTGCACCAGGTATTCAAGTGGCGCTATGTGGCCCGGTTCGGGCATGACCGCTGGACGCTTCCCGTGGTCGAGATTCGCGAGTGGCTCGGGCGGATGACCCAGGACCTATCCACCCCGGAGCGGACGCGGGACTTCCTGCGCGTCTTACTGGGTTTGACGGAAACGGAGGAGAGATAAAAGTGATCGATGAGCGTACGGCCGTAGTCCTGCCGGACGAGCAGGGCATCGGGAGCGACAACCTTGTCGCCATAGCCCAGGCGGCGGAGAAACGGGTCGAGGCCATTAAGCGGATCAAGAAAATCGCCCTGGCCGTGACCAACAAGCACGACTGGGTGGACCAGGACGGCAAACCGTACCTCTGGGTTTCGGGGGCCGAGAAGGTGGCCCGGCTGTTCGGCATCTCCTGGCGCATCAACGAGCCGACCCTGGACGTCGAACCCGACGGGCACTACAGCCATATCTACACCGGCGAGTTCAGCATGGGCGCGGCCACGATCGACGCCGTGGGTACCCGGTCCTCGAGGGACCCGTTTTTCAGCCGACACAAGGGCCGGGATGTCCCGCTGGATCAGATTGACCGCCAGGACGTCCGGAAGGCCGCCTACACCAACTGCGTCGGCAATGGGATCGCGCGGCTCATCGGTATCCGGAACCTCACCTGGGAAGAGGTCGAGGAGTTCGGGGGCTTCAGGCGCGGCGAGACGGCCAAGGTGAGCTACCAGAAGAGCGAGATGAGCGAGGAAGTCAAGGATCTGCGCACCGAACTCCGCCGGATGATCCTCGAGATGGCCGGCGGCGACGGCGAGACGGCTAAGGACATCCTCCTCGGCCTCACGAGCTTCATCGCGAAGGACGGCAAGGAGGTCGCCGGCAAGCGCCGGATCGATGAACTCAGCGAACGCCAGATCCCCGTGACCTACGGTAAGGCCAAGACGGCTTACGAGGCCTGGGCGGCCAGGGGCACCCAGGGCGAGGAGGGGGCGAGCGCCGATGACATCGGCGACCAGCTCGAGCTCTAGCCCGGACCGCCCGGACATCGTGGGGGCGGTCTACGAGGCCAAACGAGGCCGCATCAAGGGACACCCGCAACACACAAACAGGGCAAGCGACGCGGGCCACCCGTGTGAGAGGTATCTCGTCCTCGGCCGGACCCGCTGGCAGGAGAAGGTCCTCCACGGGCCCGAGCTCGAGCTCATCTTCGAGGGCGGGCGCCTCATCGAGGAGATGGCCCTGGCCCAGCTTCGGGGGGCCGGTTTCGAGGTCACCGAGCAGCAGCGGGCCTTCGAGTGGCCGGCCCTGCAACTGACGGGCCACCTCGACTGCGTCCTGCGCGTGAACGGTAACGCCTACCCGGTCGAGGTCAAGGGGTTCGCCCACCACTCCTGGCAGGCCGTGAACTCCGTGGAGGACATGCTCTCCTCCTCACGGCCCTGGATGCGCCGCTACCCGGCCCAACTCACCATGTATCTCCTCAACTCCGGGCGCGAGTGCGGCCTGTTCTACCTCGTATCCAAGCAGACCTACGCGCCCAAGGTCATCTGGGTGGATCTCGACTACGACTACGCGGAGGAGATCTGCCGGAAGCTCGAGCGCGTGAACGAGCACGTAGCCGCCGGCACCTTGCCCGACCCCATCCAGGACCCCGCTGTCTGCGAGGGGTGCGGCTTCGTCCACATCTGCCTGCCCGAGATCAAGCGTCAGGCGCTGGAGATCACCGACGACCCCCGCATCGAGGAGCTCCTTGCCAGGCGCGAGGAGCTCCAGGCGGCCAGGCACGAGTATGAGGCCATCGACCGGGAACTCAAGAAGGTCTTCGACGGACGCGAGAAGGTCGTCGTCGGCGACTGGCTCATCACCGGCACGGAGATGCACCGGCGCGGCTACACCGTGGCTGACTCGACCTACTGGCAGAGCAAGATCGTCAGGCTCAGCCCCGGCCAGACAGGGACCTAACCCTTGGCCCCTCCGGGGCCAGGCACACAACTGAATAGGGCGGCTACCCGAGGGGTCTTAGCCGCCCGAACTTAGACGAGAGACAGAATAGACGATTACTAGACCGACGCTGACAACCGACTTGGCCGGCGGAGGGGGGTGACCGAGTGAAAGGGACGGTAGCGGACAACATCGACGAACTCCATGACGGCATCGCGGCTATACGCAAGGTTCTTGACAACCTAGAAGGGCGCCTTGTCGACGTGGAGGAGGCTAACCGTCAGCACGGCATCTTCCGGCTGGACGAGCCTCTGCCGACGATGCCCACGGCAAAGAGGCTTAGGGAGGCCGGCTTGTGCCAGGGCCGGGATTGAGCTGACAACCGACACTAAGGGCTGGCGGGGCGGCGTGGCGACTAGATGACACGCCCGGGAGACTGACGTAACGCGCCCACCTTGTGGGAGATGCATCCGGGCCATAAACGCGGAAGCCGGGGCAGGACCGGCCCCCGCCGGCCGGACCTTGAGTGAGAGAGGATGACGCCCATGACCAGACCCAGGAGAGTTCCCGGGATTGACGAGCCCCACCGGGCTGTCTGCATCGCCTGCGGGCGGACGCATGAGTGGTTCGGCCTGCGGCGCGACGGAGGGCGGGACACCCCCAAGGGGTTTGTCTGCCGGAGGTGCCTGCGGGAACAGAGGGAGGCGGTAGGACAGTGGGCGACGAGGTGACGACAGAACAGGCATTGGCGTGCGTGGCGGCCATATTCCCCACGACAACGATAGAGGGTGCCGGCCTGGTTGACCTTCCAGCGGTATCCCGGACCCACTTCGAGGCCGTGCTGGGCCTAAACAACGCGCCTTACCCCTGGCGCAGTGAGCGCGACAGGCTCGCGGAACAGGCCGAGACCTTGAGGGACTTCGAGGGTTCCGCGGCCAGGGCGTTCGGGCTCAAGCAGCTGGCCATCAAGTTCGAGGAGGCGAGCTAGACCAGATGACCGCGATACCCTACGTCACTCCGCTCAACAGCGCCGTCGAGGCCGTGGTCCGGGCGACGGACCCGGTCCGTCTCTTCTCCCAGCTGCAGCATTACGACCGGGGCCTCCTGGCCGCCGGGGCCCTCCTCCGAAAGAAGGCCGGGTGCCCGCCGGGGATCGCGGTCTGCGTCGGCAACTGCCCGCTCTGCTGGCGGGGGCAGTTGCTTGAGAACCCCGAGGGGACGGTGGCTTTGTGACGCCTCTCGGACGGTACTACCACGTGAGCCCGCGCTTCTGGCGCATCTCCCGCGACTGGTCGGAGGATGCCCGGACCCTCGCGCTCTACCTTTCGACCTGTTCCCACCGGAACATGGTGGCGCTCTACTACTGCCCCGTGGCCTACATGACGGCCGACCTCGGATGGGACCTCCCGCGGCTCACGAGCGCCCTCGATGAACTCGTGGCCGTCCGGGAGTACGTGCGCTACGATGCCGCAGCCGAAGTCGTCTTCGTCCCGCAGGCGTTCGAGGACGACCCGCCGGGGGCCGGCAAGCAGACGGTCGGGGCCGTTTCGGTCATCCGCGAGCTTCCCGATACATCGCTCCTAGAGGCGTTCCTGGATATCGCCCAGACCATCTGCCCCGAGCTTGCGAAGGCTCTCGGGAGAGTCATCGAAGCCGCATCGAAGCCGCATCGAAGCCGCATCGAAGCCGCATCGGAGGGCCACGAAAGCGGCATCGAAGCCGCACCGATTCCCGAACCCGATTCCCGAACCCGAACCCGAACCCGATTCCCGGAGGAGCCCGAGGAACCGTCGCCACCGCTTGGTCTGACCGAACAGGAGCGCGAGATCCTCCGGGTGCTCCGGGGCATCGACGGCTACCCGTTCAGCTACGAGGTCGACGTCGGCTGCGTCCGGAAGTGGCTCGTGAGGTTCCCGCACGTTGACCTCGCCCACGAGGCGGACAAGTGTTTGGACTGGTGGGCCGGCAAGCCCCAGGGCAACTGGCGGTCGCGGCTCAGAAACTGGCTGGAGAAGGCGGAGAAGGAAGCCCAGAAGCAGGGAGCCCGGGCAGGACCCACCGCCCGCGGTCCCACAGCCGAGGAGCAGACCCGCGAGGCCGAGGCGTTCCTGAGCCACCTCCGCGAGGCCGGGGGTGAGATCGCCACATGAGTCAGGGCCGGACGCCTCCCCAGGACATCCAGGCCGAGCAGGCCGTCATCGGCTCGTGCCTCATCGACCCCGACAAGGTCACGGAACTCGCGGCCATGCTGGCGCCTGACGACTTCTCGGAGGACAAGCACCAGGTCATCTGGGCGACCATGCTCGCCATGCACGACGACAGGACGCCCATCGACGCCGTGACGCTCCCGAAGGCCTTGACCGAGAAGGGGCATCTCGAGCGCGCCGGCGGCCTGTCCCACGTCGTCACCGTGGCCCGGTCGGTCCCGACGGCCGCCCACGCGATGCACTATGCCCGCCAGGTCAAGGAGGCGAGCGTCCGCCGCCGGCTCATCCGGGAGGCCGCGCTCATCTCGAGCATGGCCCACGACTCCACGGTCGAGCTCGAGGCCCTTGCCGACGAGGCCGAGAGGCGGATCCTCGGAGCCTCTTCACTGAGCGCCTTCGACCCGGGGCCGAGGCCGATCGGGCCCGTGGCCGCCGCGCACTGGCGCGAGCTCTACGACGCGAGGGACCGCCGCGAACTTGTGGGCCTTCCGACCGGGTTCGCGGCCCTTGACGGGAAGCTCGTCGGTCTTCAACCCGGAGACCTCACCGTCCTGGCCGCCCGGACCTCTCTCGGGAAGACGAGCCTGGCTCTCGCGATCGCCCGGACCGTGGCCGCCCGCCAGGTCCCGGTTGTGCTCTTCAGCCTGGAGATGTCGGCGCGGCAGATCGCCGAGCGCCTGATCAGCATGGGCGCGGAGATCAACATGCGCGACGTCCGGGCCCGCCGGCTCACGGACGAGAGATGGGAGGCCGGCACCCTGGCCATCGCCGAGTTCGGCGCGACGCCGCTCTGGGTCGACGACCGTAGGGGCCAGTCGACGCACTCCATCGTCTCCAAGGCGCGCCGGGTCAAGGGCGTGGGCCTCGTCGTCATCGATTACCTCGGACTTATCCGGGACCCCGAGCAGAGAGGCGAGACGAGGGCCCAGCATGTCGGCCAGCAGGTGAAGCGCATCCGCGACATGGCCGGCAATCTCGGCTGCCCGGTGCTGCTCCTCTGCCAGTTGAACCGGGAGCCCGAAGGCCGGGCCGACAAGAAGCCGCAGCTGTCGGACGTCCGGGAATCGGGGGACATCGAGCAGGACGCCGACAACGTCCTCCTTCTCTGGCACGACCCCAAGCACGTGGGCCTCAACAAGGTCACGGTCATCGTGGCCAAGCAGCGGAACGGCCCCACCGGTGAGGTCTGCATCGAGTGGGAGCCCGAGTTTGTGCGCTTCCGGACCGACAACATTCAAACCCCCAGGAAGCCCGAGTTGTTCGGAGGCCGCGAGGAACGGAGGTCGAGGCACTTTGACTGAGATCCGAGTCATCATCGACGGCAAGGAACTGCCGCGGACGGATATCACCCGTTTCGTCAACGGCCTGATCGTGCTCGGCGCCATAGCCGGACTCCTGGCCGGCTGGGTCATCGCGAGGCTGCCATGATGAGACTGGAGGATGGCACCCGGCGGCCGGGCCTAGCGACCCTGGGGTTCGCGCTGTTCATCGGTCTCGGTATGGCCCACATCATCAGACATCTTTGCATCGCGATAGGGGAGGGGAGGCTGCCGCCGTGGCCGGGACCATGAGCAGAGACGAGATAGCTTATTGTCCCCACTGTCAAGCGGTATTGTCGGATGGCCTTAGCGAGGAGTACAGGGCCCGGATTGTGGAGGCGCGTTGCGGGCGTTGCGGAGCCAGGGCCATCTTCTGGCCGGGCGACCTACCCTTGCCGACCCGGGCCAACGTCCGGGCGCTCTGGGGCTTTGCCCGGTCCCAACCGCAGGCGCACACGCCCCGACTGACGCTCATCACCAAAGGCCCGGAGCAGAGGCCCCCCGGCCCGAACGCCCCGGAGAGTAACCCGAGGGGCAGGTGGAACGGATGAGGGCGAGAGACGACCGCCGGAACTCGATGATCTACTGGTGGCCACGGGTCAAGAACCTCGGGATTCCGGTGCCCCGGACGGAGATCGTGCGCCTCCGGCCCGTGACCATAGACGCGCTGAGCATCCACAGGTATACGCGACAACCGGGCGACGAACCAATCGCGGCGTTGTGTCGATGGGAGAGGGCTCACCGGCGCGTCTGCCGGGTCCTCTCGCGCCTGGGTAATGCCGCCTACTCTATCGCAAGGTCTGGCCAACCACTCTTCATCCGGACCGACCTCTCCGCCGCCAAGCACTCCTACCGCGAGACCTGCTACTGCGACGCCGTTCAGTACTACCCGGTGCACATCTACGCCCTGGCTGAGGCGATGGACACTGCCGACATCATGGGGCTGCCCTGGCGGGCCATCGTGTTCCGCGAGTATATCCCCCTGGCCGCGCGGTTTACGGCCTTCTGGGGTCATCTTCCCATCGCCCCCGAACGCCGGTATTTCGTCCGGGACGGGCGGGTCGAGTGCCGACATCCCTACTGGCCGGCGGAGGCCCTGGCGACCCGCTCAAACGAGGCGCGTCTTCCGGCGGACTGGCGTGACCAGCTCGCCGAGATGAACACCGAGACGCCGGAGGAGGTCGAGCTCCTGACCGGCTATGCGGAGCGGGTCGCGGCCGTCCTCCCCGGCTACTGGTCGGTCGATTTCGCCCTCGCCGCTGACGGCCGGTGGATCCTCATCGACATGGCCACCGGAGACGATAGTTGGCACCCCGAGTGCCCGATGAGGAGGGATGGACAGTGACCGACAAATTGACCCAGGCTTTCGCGAACTACGAGATGTGCCTGCTCAGGTCTCTGCTGGGTAGGTTGTTCCGCCCCGCGGGCCCTTCTCGCGCCGCAGACCCAGGGGCGACTCCCGACGTGACCGGGATGAAGTGGGTCAAGGAGGAGTGCCTGGAGTGCGACTGTTTCAGGGTGGACGGGTGCGACGAGTGTGAGCACCGCGACCCTGTCACGGAGGAATGTTCCTCCAGCAATTGGCCGCGTGGGCAGTGTCCTGAAGAGGAGTGCGTCCTAGTCCGCCTGGAGCACAAGCTCTTCCTGGCCAGGGACAAGGCGGAAGCCCAGGAACTCCGGCTCGCCGCCTACCGGGAGGCGTTGGAGGCGGTGCTGGACTGTTGGGGCAGGTACGCCGCCGTGGAGGTCGGGGACCCCGTTGACGCCATCGACCGCGCCCGCGCCCTCCTCGCCAACCCAGACGGCTCCGGTATCGTGGCGCGGCTGAAGGCGGGGGATGCGTTTGCCCGGGCATTCGATAAGTGGGACCAGGCAATCAAACACGCGGTTTGCAAGGGCGAGCCGCCCGAACATACCATCCCGTTGTGGCAGGCCGTTCTCGACACTAGGGCCGCCCTCGCCGACTACGACAGGGCGGTGGGGCGGGATGCCTAGAGACTACATCTACGAGGACGGCTCGTTGCTGGAGGGGCCGGACGAGCCTCAACAGGACGAGCTGCAGGCCCGCGACATGTGCGAAGAACTGGGCCACCCCTACCACGGGGACGGCTGGTGCCACTGCGGGGCGCGACGGTATCCGGTGGGCGGGCCAGACAAGGCGGTGAACGTCGATGGCTAGACTCACCTTCGAGGACTGGGTGGCCGAGAAATTGGAGGCGAGAGCTTGATGACCAAGGCTGACAGGCAGGCCCTGCGGGACAAGATGGCCGGGCCGAAGGTGGAGTGGGGACGGAGCAACGCGGGCTGGCACGGCGCGGCCCTGTGGCAGGGGCAGAAGTACCTCTTGTGCGTGTGGACCGACAGAGTGGAGTGGTTCGTGGAAATCCGGCGAGTGGGCGAGCGCGAGGTGCTGTTCACGGGACGGTTCTCCAGCTACCCGGATGCCGTCCGCGCCGCCGAAACTTGGCTGGCCGACCACCTCATCCCCAACCGCCGGAAGACGCTTGACCTGCTGGACTGGGCGGACAAGGTGGAGACGTGGGTCAAGGGGCTGGGGAGAGCGCGGTGGACCCCCAGCCCAGACATCCCCAGTTGGGACTACTGCACAGCCTGCGGACGTGTCAGGAGTGCTCCCGGTCCCCGTGGTGGGCGGCAACACGACCCCGCCTGCCCCTTTGGAGACGAGTACGCCGAGTTGTTTGGGAAGAAGGAGGAGACCTGATGCCTAAACGCCGCGAGGACGACTACACCATCACACTGTCCACCAACAAGGGCCGGTCCATCACCATGACCGCTGACGAGTTCGACCGTCGGGTGAAGACGTTTCTCCGCATGACCCCGGAGGAGCAGGGGGCGTTACTGGCCCGCAAGGACCGGGAACGAAGGGAGAGTGACAGTCAGTGACAGCTTCGAGGGAACCTTCACAATATGAGCGCGAGTTTGAGTTCCAACACATTCCCGTGGCCGCCATCACCATCCCGGAGAACGTCCGGACCGCGACCGACCCGGAGAAGGACGCCGAACTCCTAGCCTCGGTCCAGGTTCACGGCATCATCGAACCACTGATCGTCCAGGGGTCACCGATCCTGAACGGGCTTCAACTGGTGGCCGGCTTCAGACGCCTCCGGGCCGCGAAGGCGGCCGGCCTTGAAGCTGTGCCCTGCCGCGTCATGGGCATAGACCACCAGAAGGTCCACGAGTTTCGGCTCATCGAGAACCTCCAGCGGGAGGACCTCAACCCCATCGACGAGGCCCGGGCCTACCGGGATTATCTGCAGAGCTACCCGGAGGTCACGCAAGAAGATCTCGGCCGGCGCCTCGGTAAGAGCCAGCCCTACATCGCCAACAGGCTTCGGCTCCTCGCGCTGCCCGAAGCGGGCCAAGAACTCATTACGCGCGGAATACTCTCGGCTTCGGCGGCGCAGGAGATACTGAAGGTCAAGCACCTGCCGAATGCTGTGGAGAAGACCCAGGATCTCATCGACAGCCACATTGCCAACGGCGACGACATCACGGTCGAGCGAGTCAAATCCCTCGTGGGCGAAGCCGTCGAGGGGGTCACCAAGGACCTCCGGCACGGCCTGGAGTTCGACGGAGCCACCGAGTGTAAGGATTGCGAGAACAAGGTCGAGGGGCGCTGGGGTGGTCTACGGTGCACGGACCCGGCCTGCTGGAAGACCAAGAACGCGGCCGCGAAGGAAGCCAAGAAGGCCGCGGCCGTAGAGAAGGTCCTCGCCGGCAAGCCGATTGATTGGACAGAGGACAACCGCCTGACGGAGGCCTTCGATGACTGCCCGGCAAGCTGCGAGCATCGGAAGAAGGCCAGGGTCGGCAGTGCCGCGGGGGAAAGCCGGGCCTTCTGTCTCGACCGTGATTCGGACTGCTACCGCGAACGGAGGAAGGCCAACAAGGCGGCGAGTAGTCAGGAGAGCCAAGACCTGGAGTGGAAGACCAGGCGCGAACGACAGGAAAGGGCGAGGGCGGTATGGGATAGCCGCGAGAAGGAGCGCCTGGAAAGGGCTGAGAGTTACCTTTCCGCCCGCACGTCGGGGGGCTCCGTCTCCGACGCCGAACTCCGCCTCATATGCGCCTACACCTCGCGGTTCGCCCTTGCCCCGGAACAGGCCGATGAACTCTCCCGGGCCGACCTGCCGACCCTCATCGGACAGACCGTCAAACACCTGCTGACGGCCGAGACCAATTGGACCTGGGACAATGCCGATGGGCGATATCTCCCAAGGGATACCGCCTATGAGGACATCAAGAACCAGGTGATCGGCTGGACCCCTCCGGCGGAGGAGACAGCCCACACCCCTGACCCCTCCGAGGGTGGCGCCTACCGCGTGGACGACGATGGCCAGGCCGTGGATCCCGTGGAGGACGCCCAGGGCGAGGCGGCCGCCGAGGCCTCGGACGAGGAGATGGGGGAGGGCCTCGACTGCGGCGGCGTCTGTGAGGAGTGCTCCGAGACCCGCTGCGGCTGCCACCCGAGACACGAGGCGGCTGACGCGGGCCCCGCCGAGCCTCCCGCCGACGACCCCGACGAGGAGCCCGAACCCGCTGCCTGCCACTACCTCCGGAAGATCGTCGACGCCCGCGAGTGCCGGTCGTGCAACGACGACCTCCGCATGACCGGACAATGCTGCGACTACGTGCTGAAGGGCGAGGCCCCTCACAAGTGCCCGGACTGCGACGAGTTCTCCGGCTGCCAGAAAGGCCAGCAGGCATACCCCGACGAGGCCGAGGCGCTGGAGGCGGCTGGATGAGCAGTGCCCGCGAGTTCCGCGCGAGAGCCAGTGACCGGGCCCGGGCCGAGATCGAGGCCGGAGTGGAAGCCCTGGCCGAGCTCATCCGGGCCCAGGCCGAACTCATCCAGTGTTACCGGACCCGGGCCGGTCGGCGGAGCACCGAGAGAGCCCTCGGTGAAGTCGATCGCGCCCGGGCCAGACTGCGAGGGATGGGAGTGGAGATGCCATGACCCATGATCACCGCAGACGACTGGCAATCATCCTAGCCTGTATCCTGGCGTTCCTGGCCCTGGTGCTCTCGGGCCAGGGCGCGGTTCACGCCGCCGACTTCGTGGACAAGTCCCGGCTGGTCGAGGCGGCGGAGATCCTCCTACCGGAGGGCCCGCCGCTACCGGTGGTCTCCTACCCGGTCCAGCGGGGCGATACGCTCTGGGCCCTGGCCTGCCAGTTTCGGGTCGACGAGGAGACCATCCGGTCGGCCAACCCGGGTCTCCGCATGTGGCCCGGCGACGAGATCCTCATCCCGCTCTGGCCCTCCCGCCTGTGGGTCGACGCCGGCGGCGGGACGCTCCGGGAGCTGGCCGAGTACACAGGCCTCCCCCTGGCCGATATCATGCAGGCCAACGGCCTTGCCTCCGACGCTGTGTTCGCGGCCGGTCAGAGAGTCTGGCTGCCCCTAGCCATCCCCGAGAACGGAATCGCCCTCTCGGAGGTCTGCGTGGAGACGGGCGAGGGTCCGATCCACCTGGCGCAGCCGCTCTGGCCGGTGGTCGGGCGGCTGTCGAGACTCTACGGCGGGCCCAGGGTCCACAAGGGGCTCGATATCGTGGCACCCATCGGCACCCAGATAGTCGCTCCCCGGTGGGGCACGGTCTCGGCCGTCCGGTATGACGATATCCTAGGGCTCCATCTCGTGCTCGAATCCACCAACGGGGTCGAGATGCTGTTCGCGCATCTCTCGGAGGTCCTGGTGGGGCCGGGCCACGAGGTCTCGCTCGGCCAGGTCATCGGCAAGGTCGGCGACAACGGCAACTCGACGGGCGCGCACCTGCATTGGGAGATACGGGTCTACGGTGAACTCTACGACCCGGCGATATTCCTGGGGGTGGGAGGATGACCAAGGCTGACTGCGAGGCCCTAAAGGAACTGCGGGAACTCGATGCCGACATACGCAGGGATAGCCCGCCGTGGTGGGCCACGTGGGCACCGCTACTTCTGGCGCCGGTGACTGCGTTGCTGTTCGGCACAATCTGGTGGACACCGCTGGTGATAGCTCTCTATGCCTGCTGCTTTGGCTATGCCGTCGCCCGTTTTTTCCTGACCCCGCACCGCGTCATGGTCTGGTGGGCGCGATGCGATGGCATGGACGGGCCGTGGTTTTTCGACCCGGAGAGTGCCTACGATTTCACCAGGGACTATGCCGACTTCACCTTGCGCGAATTGCTTCTGCTCAAGGAGGGCCAGTCCATCGAGCGCGACGACGATTCCGTCACTCGCTGTCTCATTCCCGTCCGCTCAGTACTCAACCCAGACGGCAGTTGGAAAGAGTGGGAGGGGTGGTAGGCCTATGACCCGCTACATCGACCGCCACGGCCGGGTCCTCTTCGTGCACGACGGCATCTCAGATGGCCGCGCCTGGGGTGTGTTCTACCGGAAGCCCAGCGGCTCGCTCTGCCGCGTGAAGTCCGAGCACCTACCGGTCTGCGGCACCCAGGAGGCCGCCCAGCAGTGCCTCGACGGCTGGGCCAAGGCGCGGAAGCTCCGGGTGGTCCCATGAGAAACCTGGCGACCCTGCCCGTCCTACCCCTATTCCTCCTGGCCGGGCTGGTCGCCGGCCTCGCCATAGCCGTCACCGTCTACTACGTCGTCGTCCGCGAGTGCGTCCTGGCTCTGTTGAGGCTGGTGAGGAGAGCGCCATGACCACATTCACCGTCCCCGGCCGACCGGTCCCGAAGAAGCGTCCGCGCCTGGGCTACGGTGGCCGCCGGGCCTACGTCTACACGCCGCGCGAGACCCTGGCCTATGAGGAGGCTGTCGGCTGGGCGGCCCGGCCGCATTTCCCCAAGCCCCTGGAGGGGCCGGTGTCGGTCAAGCTGGACGTCTACCTCGCGACCGGCAAGCGCGGCGATCTGGACAACTATTCGAAGAGCATCCTGGATGGCGTCAACGAGATAGCGTTCCGGGATGACAGTCAGGTCGCCCGACTGGAGGCCTCGCTTCGCCGCTGCCCGCACGGACAGGAGCGGGTCGAGGTCGAGGTCGCGGAGATCGCGGAGGAGGCGATGAGTGGATGAGGGAGCGCGCCTTGAGCCTGTGGCAACCGTGGGCTTGGCTCGTGGTCCACGGGCACAAGCCCCTGGAGAACCGGCCCTGGAGGACCGATTACCGGGGACCGCTGTTGATCCACGCGAGCAAGAAGGTGGACCCGGACATCGACCGCATCTGCCGGGCCGTGAGCGAGCGGTTCGGCATCGTCATCCCGGACCGGCTGGAGACCGGCGGCATCGTCGGTCGTGTGCGAGTGACCGGTTGCATAGACGGGTCGCTGAGCCCCTGGTTCAGAGGCCCGTTCGCGCTCGCCCTGGCGGATGCCGAGCCCCTGCCGTACCGGCCATGTCTCGGGAAGCAGAGGTTCTTCTACGTTGACTACGAGAGCCCGCCGACAGCGAGTGGCCTGGAGACACAGAAAGGAGCCGGGGCGTGACGATGGACGGACCCAAGCGCCTGGACGACATGCGGGCGCGGTTCGTCTTCGACACAGAGACCGGAGTGGGTGACCTGAAGCGCGGACCCGCCAGGCACCCTTACGAAGGGTGGAAAGAGGCCTTGAAGAGAGGGGCAAACCTGATGGATGAGGCCAAGCGGCGGCAGGAGATCCTCAAGCACCTGCCCGAGAAGGTGAGTTGCCCGGCCTGCCTGGGCGACCGTGTGAAGTGCGGGGTCGTCTGCGTCAAGTGCACCCGCCTGCTCGGCCAGTGCGCGGCGGTCCTGGACTACATCCCGACGGGTCTGATCGGGCCGGAGGACGAGGGGGTAGAGAGTCCATTGACGGCCGAGGTCAAGGGCGTGGTGGCCAGGGCGGAGGCCACACTCAGGGCCGCAGGGGAGGAAGCCCGCGATGTGGCCGCCAGGGTGAGCCGCAAGCCCCTCACCCTCACCCCCGAGGAGGAGGCGCTGCTCGCTCCCAGCGGCGGGCAGGGTTCGCGCTACCCCACGCGCGAGGCATCGAAGAAGGCGCTGCGCCTGGGGACGCGCATCACCGCCAAGCGCAAGGAGGCCCTCGCGGCCGCTCAGGCCGGTGACCGGGAGGCGTTGGACGCGGCCCTCGGCATCCTGACCGTGCTCCTGGAGACGCGAGCCGAGTTGAGACACCGGGGGCCGGAGGACCGGGCCCCGGTGGAGGAGGCGGAGGACGCGGCAAGGGTCGAGGCCCCGGCTGACCCGACGCCCACGCCCGAGCCACCCAGGTCCAGCATCTATTTCGAGGTCGTGGACACCAACCAGGGCCACCGCATCGCCGAGCACCTCGAGAATATCGCCCGGTCGCTCAGGTCGGACCTCGGGCAGTTCGACGCGGAGGTCCGGATCCGGAGACTGGCGAGGAACGGCGCGGGGAACGGGAGGGTTGCGGGATGAGTGACAGCACTTGGCGGGTGACGGCGACCATCAGGGTCGCGATGGACCCGGAGAAGTTTCGACGCTGGTTCGAGCCAGCCCTGGCCGACCTAAGAAGTCAGGGCGGCATAATCCAGGCGGCCAACGTGACCCTGGCCGACCTAAGAAGTCAGGGCGGCATAATCCAGGCGGCCAACGTGACGGCCGACGACTACGCCGTGGGCGAGGGACTGATCGATGCCGTGATGTTGCGGCCGGGACGACCGTCTCCCAACCGGCATGACAAGACAGGAGAGGAGGACCCGACATGATCTGGCTTAGCTTCGACCGATGGAATAGCCACCATGGCCGCTACCTGGTGGCCGAGCGCATCTACCGGCGGCGGTACCGCTGGACACCGTTCGTGAGGCTTCGGCTCCGCCGGCGGGGAGAGGAGGAGAGGCCGTTTTGACGACAGGGAGGGGAGGCGGCAGACCGTGGATTTGACACCCGAGAACAAGGCGCATATCGACAGCCTGGACTACGAGCAGCTCCTCCGGGGATGGAGGCAGACCCCCGCCGGCGACCCGTGGTTCCAGGGCGAGACGGGCGAGTACTGGAGCGCGCGCATGAGAGACCTCCGCGCCGAGCCCGGAGGCCACGAGAGACACGTGGCGGCCTCGAAGGCCATCGGCTGGTAGCTGGTTGACGCTGCATTATGGGGCCGGGAATATGCCTAGAAATATGCCACGCCAGGAGGGCGACGATGCTGGTCATAGAGCACCTACTCGGAGTCGACCCGGACCGGGACGAGAGCCTCATGCGCGCCGTCGGCAGGAAGCGATTCCGCCGCCTGCTCGCCGACCTCGCCTCAAAGCCGCTCATCACGCTACCCCCGGGCTGGGCCGTGGTGGAGGGCCGGGTCGAGCACCCGGCCTCCGCCGCCCCCGGGGAGACCGAAGCCCTCATGATGCCCGCCGGGCCCAGAGGGGGGAGGCTGGTCGGATGATCCTCGACAACAACCGCCTCCTCGAGCTCGCCGAACTCGTCCTCTGTAACCTTCACGACTGGCGCGAGGAACTGCGCCTCGTCGAACCGTCCCGGGGCGGTTCCTACATCACGCTGACGACAGCCTCCTCCGGCGGTATCGGCTCCCCGGTCGAGACGTTCGTCGTCCGCCGTGACGACCTCGACAGCACGCTCCGGGCGGTGGAGCGCCGCCTGAGAAAACTCAGCCCCGACCTCCGGGCGGTCTACGAGAAGGTCTACGGGAGGGGGGTGTACGACGAGAAGGGGCAGCGGGCGAAGCAGCTCTCCGTCGCCGAGGATCTTGGGCGGCATCCGCGGACGGTCGGGAGGCATGTCCGGCGCATCAAGATGATGGTCGCCGGCACTTTGGCAAACCTCGGCCCGCAGCGATTGAGGGGTCTCCTGCGGGAGTGACGGCCTCCGAGCGAGACCTCGGACGCGCTGAGAGGCCCCAGGAGATTCGCCCCTACTCCTTCCCTCCCGGGGGTGTCTTCGCTCAGCCCGCGCCACGTGAGCGGGTGTTCCGGGGCTTCTGGCGGGAGGGGTCAGGGCCGGGGACTCGGGGGAGGGGAATCGGAAAAGGCCCCCCGACCGAGATGGCCGGGGGGCTCGTCGTCGAACGGGTGTTCCTCGTGGAACCTACAGGTTCTTGGCGTCGATGTAGCCCTCGGTGAAGATGTAGCCGAGGACGATGGCCGCGAAGGCCAGAACGGCCTCGCCGTCGATCTCGAGGCCCAGTCCCTCCTTGAGGATCAGGAGGAACGCGCCGACGACGGCGAGCCAGAACTTGCGTGACTTGAGTTTGGCGGGCCAGACGAAATTCTTGAACATCTCTACTTCACCTCCCCCTTCTTAGCCCTTCTCCGCCGCGAGCCACGCGAGAATCCCCACCGAGACGGCCAGGGCCACGCGGTAGCGGTAGGTCGGCTCGGCGAGGAACGCCCCGTCCAGGGGATTGGTCACGTGGCCCGGGCTGACGATAACCGCCGGCGGCTTCGTCTGGGTCAGGATGGCCGGGCGGAGCCTGGTCGTGAGGCCTCGGGCGGGCGCCCGGGTCGCCAGGCCGACCTCGTAGAGGATACCCTCGGCCAGGCGCTGCGCGGAGCCTCCCGGCAGCGCGAAGGTCTCGATGCCCCGGTCCTTGGCGTCCGGGGAACCCGCGCAGGCGATGGACACCACGCAGTCGGAACTCGCGGCATTGACCGCCGCGACGCGCTGGGCGGCGCTCATGTCCCTGTCGGCGTCCAGGGTCATCACGGCCTCCACGCCGGCGCCCTCCAGCATCCTCCGGACGTCCTGCGCCAGCATGAGGTTAAGTCTCGACGCGGCGATGCCCGACGGCGTGAGGAGTCCGGTCTCGCGCCCCCCACCGGCCGGGTCGAGCACGACTCGCCTGTTGCCCAATTGCACCACTCCCTCCGGGTCGAGCCACGGCTCAGGGTCGATCGGCGTTCCCCCGGGGTCGCGCAGGGTGCAGTGGAGATGCGCCCCGGTCGTGTTCTTACCGCTGTTGCCCGAGAGGGCCACGATCTGGCCGTCGGCGACCTGCTGGCCGACGCTTGCCCGGGTCTCGGCCAGATGGACGTAGTTGACCGAGTAGCCGCCGGCGAGGGCGATCTCCAGTGTCAGGCCGCCGTAGGTGGTCGTGTAAATCCTGGAGACCCGCCCGGGTGAGCCCTGGACCGCCGTTCCCTTCGGGCAGAGCCAATCCACGCCGTGGTGCCAGGGGCTCCACGAAGGCCCGATGGACCGGAACCGGGCGTCGGGGTTGATATCGTGAGGGACGGGGCGGAGTAGGAGCATCACGGCCCCCTCCTTTGGGTGTTGGAGACGATACGGTCGAGCTTCTCGGTATGGGCGGCGAGGATGATGTTCTGGGCGTAGATGGCCTCTTTCACGGCCCCCATGTCCCCCCTCATCTCCCGGCCGGTCTCCCGGAACTCCCGGACGGCCTCGGTGAGAAGCCCCATGGAGTAGGAATGGTTGTTGCTGTGGGACTTTCCGTTCCTCGCCCCGAGCCTCACGCGGGCGAGGTCCACGATGACGGTGAGCAGGACGCCCACGACGATCCAGGCCGGTCCGAGATTGCCGAGAGACTCACCCAATCGTTCCGCCTCCTCATGCGTGCGAGCCGGACCCCTTCTCCGCGTCGGCGGCCCGGGACTGTTGAAATCTGGTGGTCTTGTAGTAGACTGGTGACTGGGAGGTGTTGTCGATGAAGAGACTTGGCGTCTACGGGCTGGCTTTGGCCCTCATCCTGGTTTCGACCGTGGGCCTGGCCGCGTCGGGCTGGGGCCACTATGAGGGCTTCCCGGTCGTGAGAGTGCTCATCGACGGCAAGGAGCTCGTGAACGACGTGCCTGCCATCAACTTCCACGGGCGGACGCTCGTGCCGCTCCGGGTGATCTCGGAGTATCTCGGAGCCGAGGTCGGCTGGGACCAGGAGACCTACACGGCCACGGTGGACTCGCCGGCGCCCTGCACGAGTTGGGAGCTCACGCCGGCCCAAGTGGCTGACGCCCTCGTGTGGGCCCGGGCGGGGAAGGACCTGAGCGACTATCAAGACCTCTTGCCGATGTACTGCCGCCGGCTCGCCAAGGAGTCCAGCGAGGAACTCTGGCTCGACCTGCTCACTCCGTGGGGGCGCCTTGTGGCAGATGCCCAGTGCTGGTATACGGACGGGGAGGAGATTCCGTCTACTGCTCAACTCATCGCAGACTACAGCCCAGGGCTGTTCGCGGTGGTCTCTGGACACTCGCCGGTGCCCGGGAGGCCCATCACCGTTACCCTTGAGCAGAACGGAGTCGTGTTCGAGTGCGAGTCGAGTACGGAGAGACTTGTGGATCCCCCAGCGTCCGGAACCTACACCTTTATCCAGGGCTTCGGGTTCGCGGCAGAAGGCCTGGACCGCACTCAACCGGTAGACGTCGTGGTGCTCTTCGGCGAGGACGAGTACCGCTGCACCTTCGACCTCGGGGTGCTGAAGTAGCCTAGCCGACGCCGGGCATCCTCGAGGGGTGGCCCCACATGGCGCGGATCCGGCGGATGGCCGCGACCGTGTTGTGAAGCGGGTTCCAGATATCGGCCATGCCCTCGCCGGCGAACCGTCTGAACTCGGCGGGGGTCAGGCCGAAGAGGCCGGTCCGCTTCGAGCCTGCGTCATAGGCGACGGGATTGCCGCCGCTGGCCTGGTCCATGACCCGGATGAGCCAAGGCTCCCAGTCGCGCGGGACGCCGGCGATCCAGACGGCCTCCCGGACGGCGGACGGCGCCTGCCCGACCTGCACCTTCTCCTGGCCCTGTCCGCGGACCGCCCGGGCGAAGCTTCCGCCGCCCCCCAGCATCACGTACTGCTTCGGCCTGGTCACCGCTGAGAGGAAGCTCGGCCTCTGCAGCTCCTCGGTCGTCGGCACGACGACGCCGCGCCGCTCGGCTGCCCCGATGGCCTCCCGGAGAGTGTCCCGCCTCTCGTAGAGAGCCTCACGCGCCCAGCGGGCAGGATGCTGGATGGTGAGGGGCATCCCCGCCAGGGCTTTCCTGAAGGAAGGGACCTCCTGCTCGCGCCCCCGGGCCCTGTCAAGGGTCTCCCTGACAGCCTGCTCTCGGCCGATCATCGCCGACGCGAGTTCGCGGCCGGGCAGCCCCCCGAAGCTCTGAAGGACGTATTTCGCGTAGTCGGCGACGTCGTCCCAGCCCGGGCCCGGGGCGGTCCTGTTGATCTTGTGGCCCGTGTAGAGCACCTGGTTGAAAGCGGCTTCGGGGATGGCCTTAACCAGCGGGTGCATGTTGGCGAGGAGTTCGCGCCCCCACTCCTGGACCTCCCAGGGGTCGTGGATCGCCGAGAGTTCTGTGTAAGGGAGGTTCAGCGTGAGGTAGTGGACGTTGCCCTCGGCGTCGACGAAGAGCGGCAGGGCCTGGTTGTCCCGGAGCCAGTCCGGGAGGTGTGTCTCGTCTACGTCGTTCCCTCTGACCAGAGCGTCCCGGAAGTGAGCGGCGCCGGTGAAGACCCCGGGGGCCCCAAGGAGCCTCTCGACGAGCCGTGGCAGGACGAACCGCCGCCAGGGGTAGAACGGGATGCCCCACCGCTTGATCTGCCTCTCAAAGGGTGTCAGCTGGCCGTAGTCGAACTGGGCCAGGCGCGTGAGTCTGGCGGCTTCCGCCGGCCCGAGGCCCTGATCGAGGTGATGCAGAAAGTTCGTCAGACGGTTCCACGTGTCGCCCGCCTCGCCGAACTCTCTCAAGCTCTGGAACGGATGTCTCGCGATGTAGGCTACCTTGCCCAGCCCTCCGTGCTCGAGCGCGGAGATCGTCCGCTGCGCTTCCTGGGTGAGGGACATCTCCCGGATCATGCTCCGGTACATGCCCTGGCCGGGTAGACCCGCGTCCTCGAACCACTCCCAGACGACCTTCGCGGGCACGCGTCTGCCGGCGAGTTCGATCTCCCGGAGGACTCCCTTGCCGAAACCCGCCCCGGCCTCGATCATGAGGGCCGTGGCCTGAGCGTAGCGCCCCGGGTTGATCACCCCGTCGGCGGCGTTCAGGAAGATGCCGCCGGCTAGGTTCCGCATGGAGAAGGTCGGCGTCGCGAGCACGACTGCCTTCCAGGTGTTCGTTATGTTGTCCCAGTTCCGAGTGAAGGCGTTGACGGCCTCATCCGTGTTGGTGAGCACCGGGTAGAACGCCCGCAGGGTGTTCGCGACCTCGGGATGCACGTACTTGCCCGCGAGAGCCGGGATCTCGTCCCCGAGTTGGATGTAGCCCTCGATGGCCTTCTCGACGACGACCTCCTTGCCCATCCCGAGGAGGGCCCTGCCCATGTCCTGGAACACGGCCGCTTGCTCGGCCATGGCCCGGTGGACGGAAGTCAGGACACGGACGTCCTCGACCGGATGGAGACCGAGCGCTTTGGCCTGCTCGATCGTGGGGATCGTCCTGGCGTAAGTGAAGCCCGGCTTCGCGCTTTTCACATGGATCTTCCGGCCCCGCCACTTGGACAGGATCTCCTTGACCCGGGCCGGCGGGTCCTTATAGAGGTGCATGACGTAGTTGTCGAGGGCGCCCAGGGGGATGCCCTTCTTCTGGAAGAGGGCCACGTCGCGCGCGAAGAGCGCCTTGGCTCTGGCCGCCGCGCCCAGGACGGCCGGGTCTGCCGTCCTCACCGTCTCCTCGATGACGCCGGCGGCCCTCTCGGCTGCCTCGCGGCTCACCCCGTGCCACTCGCCGAGAGTCTCCCGGAGCGCCCGCCTCGCCACCGCGGGGCCCTTGGCGGCCGCGGCCGTCACCGTCTTCTTCGCCCCGGTGATGGCCTCCCTGGCCGCCCCTCGAATCGAGAGCGGCGTGTAGTTGAAGATGAAGGCTCTTCCCAAGGTATCTGTGAGCTTTGTCATCCCCGGCACGCGCTGAATCGTTGCTCCGAGAGCGGTCTTGATGGGCGTCACGTTGGCGATGGGGATGGCCCCCACGCGAAGGATGGACTGGGCCTTCATCCCGGTCGAGACGTACTCGGTCGCCCTGGCGGGGGCGCGCTTGACGGCGGCTCCGAGGTCCTTGACCCTCTCGCCCAGCCTTGCGGCCTGGGTCGCGGCCTCGGCGGCGCGGGTGGTCGCGGCGGTCACGTCGAAGCCCTCGGCGGCCTTCTTGGCCCTGCGGGCGAGGGCGCCGGCGCGGCCTGGCTTTGTCAGCGAACCCATCAGGGCCCGCCCCTGGCTCTCGGTGAGTTCTTTCAGGCTGCCTACTCCGAAAGCGCGGCCGGCAACATCCCGCACGCCCTCATGGCCCAGTTCGATGCCCTTGCCTGCCGCGTGGAGCCCGCGCATGGTAGCGGTCCTGATGGGCTTCCCGGCGTACTTGACCTCCGTCTCCGCCGCTCTGGCCGTCTTGCGGGCGGTCTTGAGCTGCTCGCGCAGCGAGGGTAGGACCGTGGTCTTGGTCTCGGCTCGGGCGAGCCGGCCCAGTGGGACCTCGCGCTCGACGGCCTCCATGGTCTCGCCCATGGCCTTCCGAACGGCCGCGCCGAAGCCGCCGACCGGGATGTCACCCCTCAAGGCGTTCGCGGCCAGGCGGGCCGTGGAAGCCCGGGTCAGGGTCTTCCCCGTCGCCTTGGTGACCTCGCGTCCGATCCTCCGGGCGAGGGCCTTCTGGCCATAGCGCGGGAGGACCTTCGTTGCCCCGCCGACGCCCACGTAAGTCATCGGATCCACGGCGAAGCCGGCTAGGAGCTCGCCGAGGACTTCCCTGCGTCCGGGAGGCTCCTGATACCGCACCGTAGGCGGGGCCTCGCCCCACTGGCCGAAGGCCTTCATCGCCTCGTCGGTCGACATAAGCGGCTTGTCGCCGGGCGCGGTCAGCCAGCGGCCGAGAGCCTTCGCCCCGGCCTCGGTCCAGTTACGCGGCTCCATCTCAGCCGCCTGGCGCCACAGGTCCATACCCCAGAGGACGCGCTTGCCGGTGAGGCCCTCCCAGGCGCCCTTGGCCGCGGCCTTGATTCCCAGGCCGGTAGACGGCCTCGACCACCAGCCGGAGACAGCCCCGGCGCCCATGGCCCGCGGGCGGTCGATGACCCACAGGACGCGCTCCCAGAACGACGGCTTCTTCTGGGGGACCTCCTGGCCGGCGGCCGCCAGGCGCCGCTCGGCATTCGTGATCTCGGAAGCCGTCCGGTAGGCCGGGTAGCGGTCAGCCCGGGACACGGCCTGCGGAGTCGCGGCTCGCGGAAATGTAGGCAGTTTCTGGGCCCGCTGGAACGGGCTGAGCGCCCTGCGGAAGTCCCCCATGCAATCTCACCTACCTCGAAGGCGGCGGCCAGCTGTACTTCGTTCCGAAGACACGGTTGATCTCACCGACGAGCCGGACGAGATCCACTCTGTACTCGAGCAGGGCCGTCATGTTGTTGAGAAGGTCCTGGTAGGCCTCCTCGCCCGAGGCGAACTGCGAGACCTCGGAGATGGCGGCCTCGGTCACGTCGCCCGATCCCGCGGCGGCTCCGCCGGTTCCGGTCGCCCCGGTCTGTTGGGCCTGGAACTGGCGCTCCTTCTCTGACTCACCCGACCGCCAGGCGCGCTCGGCTCCGGCCTCCGAGGTACCGTAGGCGCGCTGCCTCTCGGCCTCGGCGCTCTGGTATCTCTGTTCGAGGCGCATCTGGGCGAGCCTGCGCTTGTAGTCCTCACCAGCAGCCCGCTCGCCTTCGACGGCCCCGGCGGCCCCCAACGTGAACTCCCCGGCCATCTGCCACTTCCGCTCACGAAGCGACTGAAGGGCCGAGTGGAACTGATTGGAGAGGCTGGTGAGACGTTCGGAGAGGATGCGCCCGGTCTCGGAGATGTCCCCGGCGCGGATCTTGGCCTGGACCTTCTCCCACACTCCGGAGTCGAACAGGCCCCGGCGGTTGAGTTCGGCCTTGGCCTCTTCGAGGTGTTCGGCCAGGCGTTCCTTGATCTGTCCGAGGGCCCACAGGGTAGCCTGGTCCGGCTGGGCCCCGCGCGCCTCATACTCGGCCCTCAGCGAGGCCTCTTCCTGAGCGAGCATCTCCATGATGCTCTGAAGCCCCGTGTAGTAGGCCGCGCCGGCCTCGGGGTCGGCCACGGCGTCCTTGCTCATGGAAAGGAGGTCGGCGATGCTCAGGCGGAGACCCTCGAGGAGGTTTTCGCCTCCGCTCGCGCCTGGCGTCACCGGGGTCGCGTTGACGTCTGCTCCGGTCACCCCGGTAGCGCCGGAGGCCTGAGCCTCCCCGCCGGCGGGCTGCGCCCGCTCGATGTAGCGTTGGAGAGCGCCCTCGCCGTATCCCGCGCTGCCGCCGCCCGCGCTACCCCCGCCGCCTCCTCCGCCTCCCGCGCCCTGTCCACCCGGCGGCAACGCCCCGGGTCCGGGCGGAAGGGGAGCCCGTATGGGCTTCAAGTCCCCCGGCAAAGGAAGCTCCTGCTGGGGAGCGGGGGTGGTCTTCGTGCCCCCGGCGGGCTCGGGGGACACAGGGGCGGAGGCGGGTTGATAGGTCTGGTCGGCGGAGTACTGGTCGTAGAAGCCCTCCTCGGGTTCGCCGGTCCCCGGCTGTCGCCTCTTCTTGTGGCGCTCAAGCGCGCTCAATGAATAGTTGCCCATCCATCGTCACCTCACCTGACGGCGAAGTAGTAATACGTGCGGCCGGAGACGTTCGACGCGCTAGCCGCCGCCGAGCCGCACTTGAAGCCTGTCGTCGCTATCCCCTGCCACTGCGTCGTATCCCTCACGTGGGCCCCCGTCGAACCGCGGTACCACGCCTCGAGGGCAACGTCGCCGGAGCCTATGGCCTCGAAGGTGTTCCCACCAGTCGGGTCGTAGACGATGACGTACCTCGGCATGAACCCTACGGCCTTGACGCGGTTGGCCGCGTCGGTGCCCGTGTAGGAGCCGGCGGCGCACTCGGGTACCTCCGTCGGCAGCTCCTTGTTCACGAAGTTCTCCAGAGCGTCAAAGTTGCTCTGAGGGACGGTCATGTCCTTGAAGTCCCGGAGGCGCAGGAGGGCTATCCTCACGTCGCGCGGACCCCCTTCGGGACGTACTCCTGGGTCAGGGCGTAGATCTTGGCGGACCGGTCGAGCACGCCGTTCCTCACCTTCACCTGGAGCGTCCTCACCGTCGATATCCCCACCGTGGACGGGATGACCTGCCCCACGGTGAGGTCGGCCCCCAGGCTGACCGTGGCCGCCGAGGTCTCACTAGAAGAAAGGTCCTTGAAGAAAGACACCGAGAGGTTCGTCGTCTGGCCGTTCCCCTCCGCGGCCACGACGTAGAGCGACCGGACGAGCTTGACGGCCTCCGCGGCGCCGAAGTCGAGGGCCTTGGTCACCGCGTAGGCGTCGATGGCGGCACCGTCGTCGTTGTAGTCCTCGGTCATCTCGTAGATCTGGCCGGTCGTCGCGGATCCGAACACCAGGACCGTCTCGGCTTGCTTGCGCCAGATGCACCATTCGCCGACATCCATGCCGCTGTACTTGGTCCAGGCCGCCCTCAGGACGTCGAAGACGAGGACGAGGTCGTTGTACGAGGACGAACCGTCCGGGACGGCGAGGAAGTACTTGTTATCCCAGTAGACCGCCGCGGCCCGGGAGAGGATCCGCTCGTTCAGGCCGCCGACGGTCACCTCGATCTTCTCCGAGGCGTTCACGGCCTGGATACCGTTGAAGAACCGGATATGGTCGGTTCCCAGCATGGCCACGGTCTGCTTCACGACAGTGTGCGTGTGTTGGCCGACCGACCCGCCGTTCTCCTCCATGCGCCTGAGGACGAAGTTGGAGCCGCTGTCGCCCTGGAGGATCCAGAGCGAGGTCTCCTTCGTGATGACCAGGGCGTCCATGACGATGGCCAGGCCGGTGATGGCGTCACCGTCGCCGCGGCCGACGTCGATGTAGTCCAGGGCGTCCCAGGACTCCGGGTCCCCGATCTCCGAGAAGTAGAGGCGACTCCGGTTGGCCGGCGAGCCCGCGAGGAACATCATGTTCTTGTGGACCAGGGCATAGGGGCAGATGGGCGGGCTCCCGGCCTGGTTGGTCAAGGTCGTCCCGTCCCACCGCATGTTCCCGTCCTCGCCGTTGACGATGAAAAGATAGTCGTTCTGGGTCACGAAGCAGTAGCGGGCGGTCGTGGAGAGGAGGTCGGTGATCTCGGTCGCCGTGGGGGTGGCCGAGTAGACCACTTCGAGGAGCGAGACGGACGGCACGGTCGAGTAGGCCGTGGTGGTCAGGGTGACCTTGACCCGGAGGTAGCGCTGCGCGGCCGAGACGATGGAGTTGCCGGCCCCGAGAGCCGTCCAGGGGCCCCACACGACGTTGTCCGCCGAAGCCCGGGTGACGATGGCCACCGTCGTCCCGGAGGGCGCCGTCAGCGTCCTCACGACCCGCCCCGTGTCCTTGTCCGCGACAGCGGCAAGGTCGATGGCAGGGGAGGTCCAGGTGCCGACCATCCTGCCCCCCGTGGCCGACAGGTCCGAGTCCAAAGGGAGCTTGAGAAGGGTGTCGGACTCGACGGCGAGAGCGGTCCCCGCCGTGTAGTCATCCAGGATATCGGCGTCGGAGTGGGCCGTCGAAGAGACCCGGACGTCGTCCAGGCGCCCGTCGAGCTGCAAGGTCCCGTCGGCCGCGGAGCCGAGGTAGACCCGCTCCGCGAAGGCGATGTCCGGAACGCTTGCGCCGCTGCCTTCGCCAGACCCGTTTCGGAACTGCTTGACGCCGGCAGCCGACCAGCGGACGGCCACCCCGTACCAGGTCGTCGCCGCGAAGGTCGAGGTCGAGACGAGCGTCACCACCGCGCTGCCGGTGCCGTACTCCGTGACCAGCTTGGAATCGCTCGCCCGGATGTAGACCTTCAGGGACCGGTTGGTCGGTCCTCCTGCGTCCAGGATGTACTGGTTCTGCGTGCCCGGGGCCCGGTCGAGGTAGACGTTGCACTCGAACGTGCCTTCCTCGGGGTCGATGAGTGCCCCCGGGAAGGTCAGCGTCTCCGCCGCCCGGGTGTATTGGGTCGTGCTGTCCGCCGGTGCCGGGCACATGGACGTCACGTAGGCCTTCGCCTCAAGCTGGATGTCGTCGGCGAAGGACTCATGGGTCGCGTCGGCCGGGGCCCTCGCGTCTACGAGGACCTTGGCCGTCCCGGCCGGCGCCGTCTGGGTAAGCGTCTTCCGGGTCCAGGTCGATGTGGCGTGGGTGACGTTGTACGAACTGATCTGGCTGTTGTCCGAACGGAGAAATCGCATGTAGAGGCCGATGTTCGTCCCGGTCACCAGGCGGAGGTAGGCCGACGCGGTGTAAACCGTTCCGGGTGTCGCGCCCGTCACGGTCTGGCCGCACCGGGCGTCGCTCGAGGCCAACCTCACGGAGTAGCTGCCGCTCCGCTTGCTCGCGGTGGACGCGGCCCGGGTTCCATAGCCGTCCGTCCAGCCGTCGAGATTCCCTTTCTCGAAGCCCGGGTTCACCAGGAGGTTTGTGGTGGCCTCCTCAATGGTCAGGGCGCTCCCGACGCGGCCGGACTCAAAGCGCCCCGCGTCCTCGGCCACGTCGGTTCCATCGGCCTTCTTGGCGCTCGAAGCACGGTCGAATACCGGCAGGGGCAGCGTGATGTCTCCCGGCGTCGTGGTAGAGTCGATGTTCACCGAGACCGCCCGGTCCAGGTACAACGCGTCCTCGCCCCACACGTCGCTCGCCGAAGTGAACGATCGCCTGACGGCATCCGCCGCGTCCAGCGCCTCCGCCTTGCTCGCCGGCAAGGTCAGTCCTGCGAGGTCCACCGTGGCTGTCCCGCCCACCTCGGTCGCCTTGTACGTGTCGTTCTCGGCGACCCGCAGTTTCCAGCCGGTCGGGAGGTTCGCGCAGGTGATGGAGTTGGCG
>QZJP01000097.1 GCA_003599345.1 Bacillota bacterium
GGTAACCGTCCGGGAGAGTAGGTAGCCGCCGGGAAACCTTTCTCGCTTCACTCTCAAGGCCCCCACCCCACAAGGGCGCGGGGCCTTGAAGGCTTCAGAACCGCATCTTGTCGGAGAAGCTCACCTCAAGGCGCCCCAACCCTTTCGCATCTACAGGCAGCCTGATTTTGTGCTCTCCCTCGCCGAGAACCCGTCCCTGGATTCTGACTTCGAACTGGTCGGTGGGAACCTTCCACGGCTTGCGGGGATTGATGTCCTTGGCCTGGCGGGCTTGGTCTTCGCCGGTGGCGAAGGACACGCCGGCAATCGGCCACGGCTCACCGTCTATCTCCACGGGTAAGACCTTGGTGAGCATGACTCCCCGCCACTTGTTCTTGATTTTGAAGCTGAACCCATTCTGAAGGGTTGAAAGACTGTCTTTTACGTAGAGGCCCTTGAGGGCCGACGTCGGTATCAGCTTCATGTCGGATCCGCCCTCCCCGATTGCATCGACCTAGTCTTCCCTGGCTGGACCCGTCGAGCCTCCACGTCTCGATGAGTCCAGCCGGTCCGGCACTCCCCCGGGACATGTCTCCTTCTCGTCAGGCCCAGGACTACTTGGTTTTGGACGGGACGCCCGGGGAGGAATCGACCACCACGACTCGAATTGCATGGCGGATTTCACGGCTCCCGGGGAGGTGAGACTGTGGCCCTCAAGATCACGGAGGACTGCGCCAGCTGCGGGGTGTGCGAGCCTGAGTGCCCGAACCACGCCATCAGCGAGGGTGATGACTACTACGTGATCGATCCCGAGAAGTGCACCGAGTGCGTCGGCTTCTACGATGAACCCCAGTGCGCTTCAGTCTGCCCGGTGGAAGCGTGCGTGAAGGACCCCGAACACGCTGAGACCCACGAGCAGTTGATGGCGAAGAAGGAAAAGCTCCACGGCGCCTGAGCCGAAGGTCTTCCTCATGTGTCAAGGGGTTGTCCCCGTGTGGGCGTATCAGCTGGTTGACCGCTAATAAGGCGGCCTGCGACGTTGCCAGGCCGCCTTTGGCCTTGTACCGGGACGGGCCTCGCTCGACGGTCCTTCCGGACGAACGGACTCTAGAGCACGGAGAAGCGATCGAACTCACCAGTGTGCGGTTCCCAAACGACGGTCACGTTGGTGACCTTGGCTCTGGGGGAACCGCGGTGGCACCATTCCAGCATCGCCCTGACCGACGGCTCGTTGCCTTCAAGGACCGCCTCCACGGACCCGTCGGGCACGTTGCGCACCCAACCCGTGAGCCCCAGCCGCCTGGCTTTGTTGCGGGCGTGGACGCGGAAGTAGACGCCCTGGACGAGTCCCTGTACATTCACCCTGGCCCGGAGCATGGTCTCCTGGTATCGGTCAATCCGGTGCCGCCGGAACGGCCCCCTACGGAAAGCCTTGGCCAAATCGAGAAACATTGGAGATGGCCTCCTGGCGTGGAAGCATCGGTCGTCAACAGCGCGGCATTGCGTGTCTCGTCAGGCAGGTGACGCCAGTCGGAGCGGTTCGGGGCCCGGCGCCAACCTCCTTCCGGGCCGCGCCGCGCTGAGGCCCGCAAGAGGGAGGCCGACTACCGGGAATGAACTAACGTCGCGGCATGACTACCCAGACATGACTATCCACGCGAGAGGTCGGAGGGAACGTTGGAAACCGGACGAGGGCTCTCGCAAGGGCGCGCGCCTCTCTGGGAAGCCCTGGTGTCCCACGCGGCGAGGAAAGCCCAGAGGTTCCACGTACCGGGGCACAAGGGTGGGCAGGGCTCTTACGGCGAACTGGCGGCCCTTCTCGGGGGCCGGGCGGCCTTCAGCCTGGACTTCACGGAGCTCGGCAGCTTGGACGACCCCCGCTGGCCCACCCCCGGGTCCCCGACCGCCGAGGCACAGGCCCTGGCAGCGGAGGCCTTCGGCTGGGACGAGGCCCGATTCCTCGTGGGTGGCGCCACCGCGGGAGTCCTGGCCATGGTTCTGGCCAATGCCGGCAGGGGAGACACCCTCGTGGCGACCCTTCCGTTCCACCGTTCGGTCGTCTCGGCCTGTATTCTGGCGGGCTGCGAGCTCGCACCCGTCTTGCCGCGGGTCATCGGTCCATTCGGAGTGCTGGCCGCAGCCGGTTCCGGTGAGGTCAACCGTGCCGTCCGGCGACATCGGGCGCCGGCCGTACTCGTCACGAGCCCCACGTATCAGGGGCTCGTGGAGGACCTGCCGGCTCTGGTCCGCTCGTGCCGCGAATCGGACATCCCGCTCCTCGTCGACGCGGCCCACGGCCCGCACTTCGGCTTCGGTCCCGGACTTCCGGACGGAATCGCTTCGTCGGGCGCATCGGCGAGTGTGGTAAGCCTGCACAAGACCGCCGGAGCGCTCACCCCCGGAGCGCTGCTCCTCTTCGGGTCCCACCCGGGGTCCCACCCGGGGTCCCACGTGGGGTCCCACGTGGGGTCGCGTGCGGGGTCCCACGCGGGGTCGCGCGCGGCCGGGGGGCGGGCCCCCGCCGTGGATGTCGCTCGCCTCGATGCCGCTCTTCGACTGGTGGAGACCTCGAGTCCGCCGTTCCCCCTGCTGGCGTCGATGGACCTCGCCCGGCGCCGGTTGGCCCTCCACGGTGCCCGCGATTGGGCGCGAACCGTCGAGCTTTCGGTTCGGTCCTCCGCGCGGGTGGACCGGGAGACGGGCGGCGCTCTCTCGCCGCTCGAGCCGCCTGCCCCGCTGACCAAGGACCCGACGAGGCTGGTCTTCGGGCTCAGGGATTCCCCCGGTGTCCCTCCCGACTTGACGGGGTTCTCTCTGGCCGGGCGCCTAGGCGAGGCTGGAGTCGACATCGAGGCGACAGGGTGGGCCAGTATCACCGCGGTCGCGACTCCGGCCGACGACGAAGAGGCCTATGACCGCCTGGTCTCGGCGCTCGTGTCGGCCATGGTGCCGCCCCGGGCCGGGCCATCGGCAGACCGGGCCGGCCCTCGGGGCCGTGGCGGGGAACCGCCGGTCAGGCGGGAATTGGGCCTGGCCATGGAGAAAGACTGCTGGGAAGAGGCCTTCGTCAGGGAGATGTCTCTCACGGAGGCGTTCAGGTCGCCGCGCCGGCGAGTGCCGGTCGAGGGGGCGGCGGGAGACATCGCCGCCGATGTCGTATGTCCGTACCCTCCGGGTGTCCCCCTTGTCGTCCCGGGTCAGCGCATCAGCGGGAAGATCGTCCGCTACCTCGAGTACCTGATCCGGCACGGCGGGCGCGTCCAGGGGGTACATCACGGCCGAGACGGCCGGACAGAACTAGAGGTCGTTGCCTGGTGAAGCGCAGGGGCGTCTTCATATCCATAGAAGGCGGGGAGAAGGCCGGGAAAACCACGCAGGCGGGGCTCCTAGCCGGCTACCTGCGCTCCCGGGGTTTCGACGTCGTCCTTACGAGGGAGCCGGGCGGCACGCCCGCGGGCGAGGCGATACGGCATATCCTCCTTCACAAGCAGGACGCCGGGCTCAACGCGGTGAGCGAGGTGCTGTTGTTCGCCGCCTCCCGGGGTCAGTTGGTGGAGGAGGTCGTGAGACCGGCGCTGAGGGACGGCAGGGTAGTGGTCGCGGACCGGTATGTCGACTCCAGCCTGGCCTACCAAGCCTACGGCCTAGGCCTTCCGCTCCAAAACGTCCTGGCGGTGAACGAATGGGCCACCGGCTCACTCTGGCCGGACCTGACCGTGCTCCTTGACCTTCCCAACCTGGCCGTCACCCAGACAAGACCTCGCAGCGGTCCGGCCGACCGTATAGAGAGACGGTCACGACAGTTCCACGAGCGGCTTCTCGAGGGCTACAGAACCCTTGCCGCCACCTACAAGGACAGGTACGTCGTAGTGGACGCTTCGGGACCCGTAGACGAGGTGTCAAGAGCGGTTCAGGCGGCTGTGCTCAGCCGCGTCACCGGAGAGGAGGTGCCCGGGCGATGAAGCTGATTGTGGCCGTGGTTCAGGACAAGGACGCCCCGCGATTCCTGGGGGAGCTTGTCGAGAAGGGTTTTAGGGCCACCAAGCTCGCCAGTACGGGAGGGTTCCTGAGAGAAGGAAACACGACGATACTCGTGGGGGTCGAGGACGAGCATGTGGACACAGTGATGGACCTAGTCCGCGCCACATGCCGTTCGCGCGAACAACTGGTCACGCCGATGACCTCGTCCGGAGGCGCTGTGGACGCCTACGTCCCCTACCCAATCGAGGTCGTGGTCGGCGGAGCGACGGTCTTCGTCCTGGACGTGGTGACGTGCGTCCGGACCTAGGCCGGCCCGGTCCGAGATGGGCCTGAAGGACTGCGAGGGACAGCCTCGCGTGGCGAGATCTCTTCTCTCGGCGCTACAACGCGGGCGCCTCGCCCACGCCTACCTTCTCGCCGGGCCGGTAGGCTCGGGAAAGCGGCGCGTCGCTACCGAGCTCGCGCGCGCGGCGCTTTGTGAGAGACCGTCCGCGGAGTCCGATGCCTGCGGCGGATGTGAAGCGTGCCGGGCGGTCGGCGACGGGCGGCACCCCGACGTCGAGTTCTTCCGGCCACCTGACGATAAGGCCGCCTACCCGGTGAAGCAGGTGCGGGAACAGATCAAGCGCCACGCCTATCTCCGACCGGCCCTCGGGAAACGGCGCATGCTCGTCATCGAGCGGGCGGAAGCCCTAGTCAAGGGCAGCGGTGGGCAGAATGAGAGCGCGGACACCTTGCTGAAGCTTCTCGAGGAACCGCCCCGCGACACGGTGATCGTGCTGCTGGCGGCCCACCCTGAGCGGCTGCCCGAGACGGTCCGTTCCCGGTGCCAGTACATCCGGTTCGAACCCCCGAGCACTCTCGCTCTGGCGGAGGCCCTCATGGAGTCGGACCGGCTTGATCCGGACCAGGCTGCCTACGCCTCCCGCCTGTCGGGCGGGGACCTGGCCCTGGCCCGCGAGTTCGTCCGAGGCCGCAAGAAGGACAGCCCGAACCTAGGGCTCGTCCGCGAAGCGCTGCTGGACATCGTGCGCTTCGTGGGAACGATGACGGTTCCCGGCATTCTGGCCGTGGCAGCCAAGCTGGACGGGGCGGCGCGAGGTTGGCCGGCCCTCGTGGGAGCCCTGGGTATCCTGGCCCTGCTCTACCGCGACAGCGCCGTCAAGGCGGCAGCGCGCCACCAGGGAGGTTCGAGCAGCACCGTGTCTGTGGAGACGGCCCTGGCGTTCAGGACGGGTCCTGAAGCGTCGGCCACGTCCGACGCCGCCCGGGACTACGGGCCGGACACGCTACTGGAAATGGCTTCGAGGGTTCTGCGGGCGCAGGAGGATTGCGGGCGGTATCCGGCTAGACTCCTGCTCCTGGAGGTTCTGCTCCTGGATCTTGCGGGGCTGCCGCGGCATCCCCGGGAGGTGGCTCAATGAGCGAGAAGCGCGTGGTCGGCGTCCGGTTCAGGCACGCCGGCAAGGTCTACTACTTCGACCCCGGCGAGGCCGACGTCAAGCCGGGCGACACGGTCATCGTCGAGACGGTGCGGGGGGTGGAGGCGGCCGACGTCGTGTCGGGTCCCCGGATGGTTCCCGAGAGTTCCCTGAGCCAGCCCCTGAGGCTGGTTCTGCGCAAGGCTACCGCCGAGGACGCCGCCAAACTGGAGGAGAACCGGGCTAAGGAGACCGAGGCCCTCAGGGTCTGCAGGGAGAAGGTCGCCGAGCACAACCTCGACATGCAGCTCGTGGGAGCCGACTACACCTTCGACCGCGGCAAGCTTATCTTCTACTTCACCTCCGAGGGGCGCGTCGACTTCCGGCAGCTTGTGCGCGACCTGTCCGCGACCTTCAAGACCAGGATAGAACTCAGGCAGATAGGCGTCAGGGACGAGGCCAAGATGCTCGGCGGCCTCGGCTCCTGCGGCCGCCAGTTGTGCTGCTGCACGTTTCTGAGCGAGTTCCATCCGGTGTCCATCCGCATGGCCAAGAGACAAGACCTTTCTTTGAACCCGGCCAAGATATCGGGCCTCTGCGGCCGGCTCATGTGCTGCCTCAGGTACGAGTTCGATGACTACGCCGACCCGAAAGCGGCCGCGGGGGCAACTGACGAACCCGCGGCATCGCCGGAGGAACCCGCCGAGACCGACAGTCCCGGGGACTCCGGGGACCAGCCCCCCGCCGGAGGCGGCGGTGACTAGAGCGAACCGGTCCTGGCCCGGACGTTCGCCGGGCTCGTCACCGGGGACTCTCCATCTGGTGGCGACGCCCATAGGCAACCTGGAGGACGTCTCGGCTCGGGTCGTGCGTCTTCTCGGGGAGGCCGACGTCATCGCCGCGGAAGACACCCGGCAGACGAGGAAACTCCTCTCCCATCTCGGCCTTCATACGCCGCTCGTCTCCTACCACCAGCACAGCGGGCCTTCACGCGCGGCGGAGTTGCTCCGGCGGCTGGAGGACGGGGAGGAGGTGGCTCTTGTCAGTGACGCCGGGACCCCGGCTATCAGCGATCCCGGTTGGTCGCTCGTGAGCCTGGCGGTCGAACGCGGCATCCGCGTGTCCCCGGTTCCCGGTCCGTCGGCTCTGATTCTGGCGTTGTGCGGCTCAGGGCTCCCGACCTCGTCCTTCATCTTCGAGGGCTTTCTCCCCAGGAGGCCTGGGCCGAGGCGGAGGCGCCTTTCGGAGTTGTCGAGTTCGGGTGTCACGCTCGTCTTCTACGAGTCTCCGCACCGCATCCTGGACGCCCTTGAAGACGTGGCGGAGACCCTCGGAGACCCGCCGGTCGCTGTGGCGCGCGAACTGACCAAGGTGCACGAGGAGTTCCTGAGGGGCAAGGCCTCCGAGGTCCTCGGAGAGCTCCGAGCCCGGGCGGCGCGTGACGGCAGGCCGCTCGGGGAGTTCACCGTGGTTGTGGCGAATCCGGGCGGGCGACGCGGTCGCGGCGCGGCCGGCGGCAAGGCACCCCGCGGCGACGAAGCGCCCGCGGCCCAGGGCCACGGGCGCTCCACCAAATCCTAAAGCGCCTGAAGCTGGCGGTCTCTAGACGGCTTTGCTGTGCATGGCCTCCATGCAGTTGCGGCATACCTTCTTGCCCATGAACGTATCGACGTTATGGGCGTTGCCGCAGAAGATGCAGGCCGGTTCGTACTTCTTGAGGATGATCTGGTCCGCGTCCACGTAAATCTCCAGAGCGTCCTTCTGCTCGATATCGAGTGTTCGGCGGAGTTCAATAGGAATGACGACACGCCCGAGCTCATCTACCTTGCGAACAATGCCGGTGGACTTCATCAAGCTGCATCTACCCCTTCTTCTACAATCTTCGACACAGCACCTAGCGACAAGATACCAGGGGTGCCAGATTAAGTCAATCCCTGGAAGTCATTTCGCGGGCGGGAACTCTCGCCTGGCGAAACATAACTATATCTAAATCGCCGCTACTGCAAACGCGAGGGACCGTGCCCGAGACCAAGCTGCCTGATGGCGGTTTGTCGAACTGGAAACCTACGGTTCTACGCGGTTTCTCCTATTCCTTCTAGGGTTTCCCCTGCTTGGGTGCCTGAGCCACGGCGGGCCTCGGCCCGATCAACCGGACAGGTTTGTGGGCCCCCGCGACGACCGGAGAGCCTGGGGACCCGAGGCCCACGTGAGACCACGACCCCACTGGGGACGATAGGGACAAGGGAGGGACCCCCGGCGTCCAGAATGGACCGGAGGAACGGGAAGGAGACCATCGCTATGACCATCAGCATCGACGAGTTCGCAAGAGTCGATTTGAGGACGGCCAGAGTGCTCGAGGCCGACCGGGTCGAGCGCACCGACAAGCTCCTCCGGCTCCGGATAGACGTGGGTGGCGAGGAGCGTCAGATAGTCGCCGGCATCGGCGCCCACTACGAGCCCGGAACGCTAGTCGGCCGCACCATCGTCATTGTCGCCAATCTCGAGCCTGCCACCATCCGAGGCGTCGAATCCAACGGAATGCTCCTCGCGGCCCTGCACGAGGGCCGGCTCGCCGTTCTCACCACGGACGGGGGCGACTTCCCGCCCGGGGCCCAGGTGAGGTAGGGGAGCGCCGTGAGGCTGTTCGACACCCACTGCCACCTCATAGACCGTGCCTACGCCCAGGATATTGACCGGGTGCTCGACCGGGCGTGGAGGGCAGGGCTGGCCGGGGCTACCTGCGTCGGGTACGACCTTAGTTCCTCACTCGCGTCTGTGTCCCTCGCCGGCCGCGACGCGCGGCTCTGGGCGGCGGTCGGCGTCCATCCCCACGACGCCTCCCGAGTCTCGGGGGAGGACTTCGAGAAGCGGCTTCGGGAGATGGCGCGGGATGACAAGGTGGTGGCCATCGGAGAGACGGGCCTTGACTTCTACCGCGACCTCTCTCCTCGACCAGCCCAGCGGGAGGTGTTCCGGCGCCAGGTCAGGCTGGCGCTCGAACTGGGGCTCCCGTTGATAGTCCACGACCGGGACGCCCACGAAGAAACCCTCTCGGTCCTCCGTGAGTTCTACTCGTCGACCGCCGGAGACCGGCCCCGGGGGGTCATGCACTGCTTCTCGGGCGACACCGGGATGGCCGAGGCCTGCCTGGGCCTGGGGTTCTACATCTCCTTCGCCGGGCCCCTGACGTACCCGAAAGCCGAGAAGGCCAGGAGTGTCGCGAGGGTCGTGCCCTGGGACAGGCTCCTTGTGGAAACGGACTGCCCGTACCTCTCGCCGCAGAGTCGCCGCGGCCGGCGGAACGAGCCGGCTCACGTGGCCGATGTCGTCGTCGCCCTCGCCGCCGTCAAGGGCGTACCGCCTGAGGAGGCCGCACGCCGCACCTCCCGTAACGCCCGGACGCTTTTCGGGTTGGCAGGGAAGGACCCCGGGCGGGTGAATCCCTCGCCTGCGAGTTCGAGGGGAGAGAAAGAGCCTTGAGGGACACCGGGCCCCCGTCCCGGCCGACCGCGGGAACCCTCTCCGGGCTTACCCCTTTTCAGGAGCCGGACAGACGGCAGAAGAGTCTTTTCATTGTCGGTCTCCACTGGGGCATCATCGCTCTTGCTCCCATATTGACCCTGCTCAGCGGGCGGGCGACCCACCCGGCCGTCTGGTACATCCTCGGCGCCTTCGTCCTGTTCACCGCGGCCCTGCAGGCGCTCGTCGGCCTCCGGCTCCCTGAGCGCGCCCTGCCCGCGCTCGGCTTCGGAGTCCTCATCGCTGACTTGTTCCTGGTTACGGCGCTTGTCTGGGCGAGGGGGGGACTGGCCAGCGACACCTACCATTTGTACTACCTGGTCATCGTGGGCGCGAGCATCCTGTTCGGGGTCAGGGAAGCCGTGGGGTTCGCGGCCGCGAGCGGCCTGCTCTACGGGGCTGTTCTCTGGTGGGACGCCGGACCGGGGGTCATCGAGCGGGTGGCGATAAGGACGGTCTACTTCGTGCTCATCGGACTCGCCGCCGCCTACCTGTCAGCCCGCGAAGCCCGCCAGAGGACGGCCCGGGTCGAGGTCCAGCGCCTCCTGTCGGAAGTCCAGCAGGCTCACACAGAGCTCAAGATCCACGCGCGGGAGATGTCCCAGAGAGCCGTTACCGACGGGCTGACCGGCCTGTATAATCACACCTACTTCCACCGCCGCCTCTAGGAGGAACTCAGCCGCGCCGCCAGGTACGGTCGCCCGCTCTCCCTGCTCATGATGGACCTCGACGATTTCAAGGCCTACAACGACTCGAGCGGGCACCTGGCGGGCGACAACGTGCTTGCCCGGGTGGCGCGCGAGATCACGGGCTGTGTGCGAAGTGTGGACGTGGTCTGCCGGTACGGAGGCGAGGAGTTCGCGGTCATCATGCCCGAGACCGACAGCCGGGCGGCGGTCGCCGCTGCCGAACGAATCCGGGAGGTGGTGGCCGGTTCGCCGGCCGGGGTCGGGGAACCCATCGCGGGGCCCGACGGGTCGGAGGGCGGTCCCACCGTCTCCATCGGGGTGGCGACCTACCCGAACGACGCCGCCGGCCGGGTGGCCTTGGTGGAAGCAGCCGACCGGGCGCTCTACCTTTCCAAGAAGCGCGGGAAGAACGTGGTCACCGTGTGGACCGCCGCTGGGTCGCTCCACAGCCCCGGCCGCTGAGCGAATTCCGGACGCCGTGCGGCCCAGCCACCGGGCGACCGGGCACAGGGCGGCCCTACCTCTCCCGCCCCGCGCACATAGGCCCCGCGCGGCCTTGGGGATACTCCAAGGAAGGCAGGTCCTACCAGCATCTGTAAAAGGTGCTTGCGCAGGAAAGGAGCCGGATTCCAGAGAAGAGCCGGCATGTCCTTTCCGGGAGAGTGGCAAGCTGCGTACGGTCCCGTGGATGCTCAACCTTCCAGCCTAGGGGGTAGCCGTGAGCCAGGGTCTCTTCCGTTCGCCGGTCTCCTACACCCAACGCGTGCTCTTGGCGGCCCTCGTCGTAGCCGCCATCCTCTCGGCCTGGTTTGGAGGAGGGCCCTGGTTCCAGAGGCAAGTGAGCATCCTGGTCGACGGCGAGGCGGTGGTGGTCAAGACGCGGGCCGAGACGGTGAGGGCGGCCCTCACGGTCGCCGGGGTGACGATCGGTCCGAGGGACGTGGTCATCCCCGAGCCCGGGACTCGCATCACCGGCGACACAGTCGTTGAGGTCAGGCGGGCGGTACCGGTGATCTTCTGCCTCGACGGACTCGAAATGAGGGTCTTGTCGGCCGCGTCCACGGTCGGCGAGGTCCTGGAGGCTTCGAGGGTGCCGGTAAGGCCCTCCGACCGGCTCGACCCTCCACGCGGTTCTGTCGTCACACCCGGGCTCAGGGTGACCGTCACGCGCGTGGTCAACTCCTACCAGCACCGGGAGGATCCCATACCACGCAAGGTCGTCCGGCTCGACGACATGAGCATGGACCTCGGCCAGACCCGCACGGTGCAAGAGGGTCAGGACGGCCTGCTTCACCGCTTGCTCATCGTCACCTACGAGAACGCCGTCGAGGTGTCCAGCCGAGTCGTGTCGGAGACGGTGCTCGCTGAGCCGGTGGATAAGATAGTCCGCCACGGGACGGCGGGAACGATCGTCCGCGACGGTCAGACTATCAGGTTCCTGAAGGCCATGTCGGTCACGGCCACCGCGTACGACCCCGGCCCAATCAGCTGCGGAACCTCAGCCGACGGTTACACGGCCCTCGGCCTCAAGGCGACCCGAGGGATCATCGCGGTGGATCCCCGGGTCATCCCGCTGTGGACCAAGGTCTACGTCGACGGCTACGGGTTCGCCGTGGCGGGCGACACGGGCTCGGCCATCAAGGGCGCCCGGGTAGACGTCTGCTTTGACACCTACGACGAAGCCGTCCGTTGGGGGGTAAGGCGCGTCAAGGTTTACATCCTGGAGCTGCCTTCGAGTTGACCCCCCCTCCGGAACCTACCCCCACGGCGCTTCTGGCGTCGCCGGCGTACGTCTCGGGCCTGGTGCGGTCGGGTCTGATAAGCCCGAGACGGCGACTCGGGCAGCACTTCCTGGTGGACAGCAACGTCCTGGAGAGAATTCTCGACGTCCTCACCGGCGGTGCCACTCTGCCGCGCGAGACCACTATCCTGGAGATCGGCGCCGGGCTCGGGGTGTTGACCGCCGCGCTGGCCGGCACCGGAGCCGGACGGGTCGTGGCCATTGAGAAGGACCCCAAGCTTGCGGAGTTCCTCGTCCAGAACGTCGCCGGCCGTCCCGAGGTCGAGGTGGTCGTGGGTGACGCCCTGACTCTCGACATGCGGGCCTTGTGCGGCGGCGATTCGCTGGTGGTCGGGAACCTCCCGTACTCCGTCTCGACTCCGCTTCTTATGGCTATTCTGGAGCCTCCCGTATTCTGGCTCCGGGCCGTGGTGATGGTCCAGCTCGAAGTCGCCCGGAGGATTGCGGCTCCGCCGGGCGGGAAGGACTACGGGGCCCTGACCTTAGCCGTCAACGCCCTGGCCGAGCCGCGCGTGGCTTTCAGAGTGTCCCCGGCCTCCTTCTACCCCAGGCCCGGAGTGGATTCGGCCGTTGTCACGCTCCGCCGTCGGGCTGTCCCCGCCGGCGGGCTGGACGACGCGGGGCTCGCCCGGCTGAGAGCCGTGGTCCGGGCCGCCTTCTCCCACCGCCGGAAGACTCTCGCCAACGCTCTCTGCTCGGGGTTAGGCCTTGAGCGAGGCTGGGTCGCGGCCCTTCTCGAGCGGGTGGGTATCGACCCCTCCCGGCGCGGTGAGACGCTCTCCCTGGAGGAGTTCGTCCGGCTCCAGGAGGCTCTCGGCCCTCGCCTGGACCCGGCCGGGGCCGGCCCGCGACCACGCCCCGGCCGTGGGCGGTGATGTCTGGCAGCCCTGACCGGGGCAGGCTATAATCACCGTATAGACGGGCGGTCGGGCGTCGCCGCGGGGGTCCGTGGTGAGCGTGCCGCGCGGGGAAGCGCGCTACTCGGGGAGGGAGTGCACCACCTTGGCTTTCGTCAGCCCTACCCGTGGCGCGCTCACCTTCGACCAAATGTTCCAGGACATACGCGACTACGTCCAGCAGGACCCGGACGCGAGCTACCGGTTGATTGTCGGGACCGATTCCCGGGCCCGGGAGGAGATTACCTTCGTCTCCGCGGTGGTCATCCACCGCGTGGGAAAAGGCGCCCGCTACTACTACGACAAGCGTAAGCATCGCAAGCTCGCCAGCCTCCGGCAGCGGATCTACTACGAGACCGCGTTGTCGCTCGACCTCGGAAGCAAGCTGGCCTCCCGCCTCGCGCACGACGGGCTCGCCCACCTCGACCTCGAGATTCACCTGGACGTCGGCCAGGAGGGAGCGACCAAGTCCTTGATCCGCGAGGTTGTCGGCATGGTGACCGGCAGCGGTTTCGATGCCAAGATAAAGCCGGAGTCCTACGGGGCCTCGGCCGTGGCCGACAAGTACACGAAGTAGCCTCGTCCCGAGCCCCGCCCCGCGAAGCGTCTTCGCGCCATCCCCTCGAGCCTTCCCCCTCCGCCCCGGTCCGCCTGGCGGGACCGTCGGTGAGCCTCTAGCTGCACCCTTTCCGCCCACGCATATAATGGAACGACCGGAAAGGGGGGGAAACATGTGGAACAGCTCAGGCCGCTAGTAGCCAAGCACGCCAGCCGCCTCATGAAGAAGGCCAACGTGGTGGGGGTGGGCATCGGCTACAAGGAGACCGGAGACCGGGTGACCGGCGAGCAAGCCCTCGTCGTTCTTGTCACGAAGAAGTGCCACCCGACGCGCCTGGCCCGGGCCGACAAGATTCCCAAGGCCCTTTCCGAGGTCAAGACCGACGTCATAGAGGTCGGGGAGCTCAAGATCCTCCCGGCGGCGGTACCCGAGGACAAGGAGGCCCTGGAGGAGATAGACCGAAAGGCGCGCCATAGACCCGCGCGGCCGGGTATCAGCGTGGGCCACTACCAGGTCACCGCCGGGACTTTCGGAGCCCTCGTCTACGACGCCGAGACACGCCTTCCGATGCTTCTCTCCAACAACCACGTCCTCGCCAACATAACCGACGGCCGTGACGGCCGGGCCAAGCAGGGCGATCCCATCTACCAGCCGGGAAGGTACGACGGCGGGGGACGGGACGATGCAATCGCCCACCTGGAGCGCTTCGTGCCAATCGTCCGGACGACCGCCGAAGAGACCTGTCCTATAGCCCGCCAGGCCGAGCGCGTCGGCAACTTCATTCTCAGGCACACGTTCGCCGGGCACGAACTCCGGTTCAGCCGGAAGACCGGCAAGGACAACCTGGTGGACGCGGCCGTAGCCGCCTTGATCAACCCCGATGACGCTATCCCCGACATCGTGGACATAGGACCCGTGAACGGAACGGCGACGCCCACCCCGGGGCTCAAGGTCATGAAGAGCGGCCGGACGTCCGCCATTACCAGAGGTGTTGTCCGGCTGATAGGCGCGTCGGTCCGCGTGGGTCTAGGCGAGGTGGGGTCGGCCGTCTTCAACGATCAGATAGTGACCACCGCCATCGCCCAACCTGGTGACAGCGGCTCCCTCGTCGTCACGGAGGACGGGCATCAGGCCGTCGGGCTCCTGTCCGCCGGGTCGTCGCAAGCTACCATCCTCAGCGATCTCGGGCACGTCTTCTCCCTTCTGGGGGTGACCCTCTGACGGCGTAGGTGTCGCCGCGCATTTCCCGCTGAAGGCCGCTTCCCGGCCCGGTGCCGGCCAAGAGCCGCCGCCGGGCCCTTGTTCTGCGTTGCTGGCCGCGGGCATATCTCCCACTAGAGGCCTGTCCGCAGAAATGTTCGTCAAAGCAAGACAATTGAGGTACAGACCAGCAGGAATCCCATACTCTTTTCAGCCAATTAGGACAAGGATGCGGAGGTGGTGCCAGGACCAAAGCTGCTCCTAGGTCCGAAAGCGGAAGCTATGGGAAGCTATGCCTAGAAGGGAGGATACTCTCTAGTGCCCGACCTGGAAAAGCTATGGCAGGCCAACTATCCCGACCACATCGGCCGGCATCTCGACTACCCCGACCTCGCTGTTCACCAGTTCCTCGAGCGGTCCGCCGAAAAGTATCCCGACAACCTCGCCACCGTGTTCATGGGAGGCAAGCTCACGTTCCGCCAGCTCATTGACAAGGTTTACAGGTTTGCCACGGCCCTGGCCGCTCTTGGGGTCAAGAAAGGCGACAGGGTCGCTGTGATGCTCCCGAACTGCCCCCAGATGGTCATCGCCTGCTACGGGATCCTCAAGGCCGGCGGCGTTGTGGTCGCCTTCAATCCCCTCTACGTCGAACGCGAAATCCAGCACCAGATCACCGACTCGGGGGCCAAGGTGATGGTGGCTCTCGACCTTCTCCATGGCCGCATATCGAACGTGCGTGGACCTTCCGGCCTCGATACGGTCATCTGGACCGGCATCAAGGACTTCCTGCCCTTCCCTCTCAAGCAGCTCTACCCCATCAAGGCCAAGAAGGAGGGCATGTACGTCGAGATTCCACCGGGGCCCGGGGACTACCAGTTCACCGACTTGCTCAAGAAGTACGACCCCAACCCGCCGTCCTACGAGTTCGACCTGGACGAGGACCTGTGTTGCCTGCAGTACACGGGCGGGACGACCGGGGTCTCAAAGGGCTGCATGCTGACACACCGTAACCTCGCTGTGAACGCCGTGCAGGTCTCGCGGTGGATGCCCGGGCTCAAGGAAGGCGGCGAGCGGGTCCTGACCGTCCTTCCCCTCTTCCACAGCTACGGCATGACCTGCTGCATGAACCTAAGCGCCGTCCTAGGGGCCGCCATGATTCTGATTCCACGGTTCATCGTGGCCGACATCCTCAAGGCCATCGACAGGTGGAAGCCCACTCTGTATCCCGGGGCGCCGACCATGTACATAGCCATCAACAGCCACCCCGACGTGAAGAAGTACAACCTGAAGTCCATCAGTGCCTGCATCTCCGGCTCGGCGGCCTTGCCCGTGGAGGTCCAGAAGACGTTCGAGGAACTCACCGGTGGCCGCCTGGTGGAGGGCTACGGCCTGAGCGAGGCGTCCCCCGTGACCCACTCCAACCCGATCTACGGGCTCAGGAAGAACGGTTGCATTGGCCTACCCTTCCCGGACACGGTGTCCAAGATCATGGACATTGAGACGGGCGAAAAAGAGCTGCCCATCGGGGAGACGGGAGAACTCGTCATCAAGGGCCCGCAGGTCATGAAGGGCTACTGGAACAAGCCGGACGAGACGGCCGTCGCCCTCCGCGGCGGATGGCTCTACACGGGCGACATCGCCAAGATGGACGAGGACGGCTACACCTACATAGTCGACCGCAAGAAGGAATTGATCATCGCGGGCGGCTTCAACATCTACCCGAGGGAAATCGAGGAGGTGCTCTATGAGCACCCCAAGATACTGGAGGCCGCGGCCATCGGCGTACCCGACGAGTACCGCGGCGAGACGGTCAAGATATTCGTCGTCCTGAAGCCCGGCGTGGAGGCCACAGCCGAGGAGATCATCGAGTACTGCCGGGCCAAGCTCGCCAAGTACAAGGTTCCGAAGTTCGTGGAGTTCCGGTCCGAACTGCCGAAGACGATTGTCGGAAAGGTGCTGCGTCGCATCCTCGCCGACGAGGAGCGGAAGAAGAGGCAGGAGGCCGGCTAGGACGTAAATACCCGAACACCACCCCGGCCAGACTATGGCCGGGGTGGTCTCCTTTTCCGGGCGAGAGGGGACGGAGGACAGGCCGGTCCCGAAGCCTGATGGCTCCAAGAGCGGCGGGCCGGGGCCTCTGGTAGTCATCGGCGGCGCGGAAGACCGGGACGGAGGCATCCTCCGTTCCTTCGTCACTCTCGCGGGGGGCCGGGACGCCGTCGTGGCCATCCTGGCGACGGCCTCCGACGAGCCCGAGGGCGCCGAGGAGGCCTACGTCGAGGCCTTCGGGCGGCTGGGCGTCCGTCGGGTTCTTACCCTACGGGTTGCCGAACGCGGCGACGCGGGCCGGGCCGACATACTCAGGCAGGCGGAGCAGGCCAGCGGCTTCTTCTTCACCGGAGGGGACCAGCTACGGATCACCAGCACGATCGGGGGCACCGCCCTGGACGCCCTACTCCACCGCAAGCTCGGCCTGGGAGTGGTCATAGCCGGCACATCCGCGGGGGCCTCGGCCATGAGCGAGACCATGATCGTTGCGGGGGACGACGATGACGCGCCCAAGAACTGCACCATCAAAATGGCCCCCGGAATGGGGTTTCTAAAGGGGACCGTCGTCGACCAGCATTTCGCTCAGCGAGGACGCATCGGTCGTCTTCTCACCGCCCTCGCCCAGAACCCGAGTGTCCTGGGCCTGGGAGTCGACGAGGATACCGCGGCCGTGGTTTTCCCCGACCGCACCCTCAGGGTGCTCGGGTCCCAGACGGTGACCGTCCTCGACGGCCGGACCATCGCGGAGACGAACGCGACGGAATCTCTCCCGGACGAACCGCTTGCCCTCACGGACGTGGTCCTTCACGTGCTGCCCTCGGGCTACGGGTTCGACCTCAAGTCACGCCGGCCGCTGAGACTATCTCGACGCGAGATGGAGTCCCTGCCGTGAGAATAACCCGCGTCCGGGTCTACGAAGGGCCGAACATCTTCAGCCATTTCCCGGTCGTGGCCATGCTGGTCGACCTCGGGAAATACGACGGCCGCAAGACCACCGACCTGCCCGGTTTCCAGGAGCTGCTACTGGCCGGCATGCCGGGGCTCAAGGCCCATCACTGCGCGAGTTCTCGTCCCGGCGGGTTCATGAGGCGCCTGGAGGACGGGACCTTCCTAGGGCACGTCATTGAACACGTGGCCCTGGAACTTCAGGCGATGGCCGGATGGCACGTGGTCTACGGCAAGACCCGTCAATCAGAGAAGCCAGGCATATACAACGTTGTCTTCGAGACGGGTCCTTCGGGAGCCGGGACCGAGGCCGGCCGGCGCGCCGTTGAGGTGGTCCGCGCCTGCGCGTGCGGCCGCTCCCCCGACGTGTCCGCTCACGTCGAGGCTGTCAGGCTGGCCGCCGAGGAGACAGGGCTCGGGCCGAGCACGGCGGCCATAGCCGCCGAGGCGGCGACGCGAGGTATACCGGTCAGGCGCGTGGGGCAAGGCAGTCTCCTGATCCTCGGGCACGGGTTTCGCCAGCGGCGGGTCTGGGCCACGGTCACGTCACGGACTCCATGCACCGCCGTAGACATTGCCGGAGATAAGGGCCTGACCAAGGAACTGCTGGCGCGGGCCGGCCTTCCCGTACCCCCGGGCGTGACCGTGGGCAGCCGGCGGGAGGCCGCCCGCGCTCTGGCCGAGCTCGGGTCGCCCGTGGTCGTCAAGCCCGCCTCAGGCAATCAGGGCCGGGGGGTTAGCCTTAGCCTGAGCGGGCCGAGCCAGGTGAAGGAGGCCTATTGCCTGGCCCGCAAGGCCAACGGCAAGGTCCTCGTCGAGAAACAGGTAGCGGGACGGCACTACCGCCTTCTCGTCGTGGAGGGCGCCGTGGTAGCGGCCGCTGAAAGGCTCCCGGCTCGAGTGGTCGGGGACGGGATGAAGTCAATCCGCGAGCTGACAGAGGAGGCGAACCGCGACCCCCTACGAGGTGAGGGCCACCGGCGCCCCCTCACCCGCCTCTCGATCGACGACGTGTGTTTGGCCACCTTGGCCAGGCAAGGCCTGACTCCCGATAGCGTCCCGGCTGAAGGACGTCAGGTGAACCTCAGGGAGAACTCGAACCTATCGACCGGGGGTACCGCCAGAGACGTCACCTCCCAGGTCCACGCCGAGAACGCGGCGCTGGCCGTCAGGGCTGCCAGGCTGGTGGGGCTCGACATCGCCGGGGTCGACATCGTCACCCCCGACATCAGCCGGCCGCTGTCCCTTGACGGCGGTGTGGTCCTGGAAGTCAACGCCGCCCCGGGGCTGCGGATGCACCTGCACCCCTCGGAGGGCCAGCCGCGACCGGTGGCGGTGCCCATCGTCGACGCGCTGTTCAGGGGATGCGCAAGGGAGCTCGGCCGAGGCTGGTTCAGCCGCGGGTCCTGGAGCCGGACGCCCGGTCGCATTCCGACCGTGGCCGTCACCGGCACCAACGGGAAGACCACCGTCTCACGTCTTGTCGCCCACATCCTGACAACGGCCGGGCTCAACGTCGGGCTGGCCTCCACCGACGGCACCTGGGTGGGAGGGGACAAGGTCTCCGACGGGGATTGCGCCGGACCGCAGAGCGCGGCATCCATCCTCACGGACCCCTCGGTTCACGCGGCGGTGCTGGAAACGGCCCGGGGGGGAATCATCCGTGAAGGTCTGGCCTTCGACCAGTGTGACGTCGGCCTGGTGACCAACATAAGCGCCGACCACGAAGGACAAGACGGGATGACGACCCTCGAGGACCTCGTATATGTCAAGGCCCTCGTGGTCGAGACCGTGTCGCGGTACGGTCACGCCGTCCTCAACGCCGACGACCCGTTCGTTCACCGCATGGCCGACCGCGCGCGGGGCGAGGTGGTCTACTTCAGCCGGAGCCCCGGGAACCTGGTTGTCCGGAAGCACCTGGTGGGCGGGGGCCGGGCCGTCTACGTGACTCCGGAAGGCCTGGTCCTTGAGGACGGCGGAGGGCCGGGCCTCACCCACACCCCGTCGGCCTCCGGACCTGGCCTGCACGCCACGGTCATCCCCTGGGACTGCCTGCCGATGACCGTCGGGGGGCTGCTTCCGTTCCAGTGCGAGAACGCGGCGGCGGCCGTGGCCGCGACCTGGTCACTGGGAGTGCCACTGGAGGCGATTCACCGGGCCTTCCGGACATTCGGCCTGGCCGGAGCCCGCGGGTATGCCGCGAGCCCCGGTAGGTTCCAGGTGTGGCGCGTCGGCAGCCGGACCGTGGTTCTCGACTACGGTCATAACCGCGCCGCTTTCGCGGAAGTCCTCGGTGTGGCGGGCCGTCTCTGCTCCGGAAGACTCATCGCCGTGGTCGGGGCCCCGGGTGACCGGCTCGACGACCACCTCCTGGAAATGGGCCGGGTCGCCGCGCGAATCGCGGACCACATCTACATCAAAGAGGACACCGACACCCGGGGCCGGGCCAGAGGGGAGGTAGCGTCGCTGTTCCTGCGGGGCGTGCTCGACACGGGCTTCCCCGAGGCCGCCGTGGACATCGTCCTCGACGAACGGGTCGCCGTAGAGAGGGCCCTTGAACGGGCCCGTGCCGGTGACTGGGTCCTGGCGTTCTACGAGAAACTTGGCCCGCTCACCGAACTCCTCCACGCGGCCCGGGGACGGCTGGTCTCTCCGGCGCGTCTGGTCCGGGATGCCGCGCCCGCCGGAGCCTCGGCCCGGCGCCGTCAGCGCTCACGCCGCGGCCCCCGGAAGTCCGCGGCGGCCCCGGGTTTGTCTTAGCCCTTCGCGCGGGTCTATGATTAAGCTACCTGGGTCCCGCCGCCGACGAGGCCGGTCCGGCCCGGCGCGTCATAGCCCGGAGGGGAGACCCCCATGCAATCTGTCACTTACCGGCTCTCGGCCCCGGCTAAAGTGAACCTCTTCCTCACCGTCGGCGGCCGGCGAGCCGACGGCTACCATGAGATTCTCACCGTCTTCGAACCGATTCCGCTCGCGGACGAGGTCACCGTGACCATCGGGTCCGGCTCGGCGGGGAAATGGGCCGTGCGCGTCCGCCCGGGACCCTCCGTCCCTCGGGCGCCACGGGAGCCGGCCCCCTTGCCTCTCGACCTCGATAATCTCGCCGGGCGGGCGGTCATCCGCTACGCCCATGAGGTCGAGAGCCTGCACGCGGCGAGCCGCTCTGTCACTCCGGCCGGCGTGGAAATCATCATAGAGAAGCGCATCCCCATCGCGGCCGGGTTGGGCGGGGGTAGTTCGGACGCCGCGGCCGTCTTGTGGGCCCTCCAGGAGCACTTCGGACATCCGCTCGACTCACTCGCCCTGAGACGGGTCGCTCTCGACCTCGGGTCGGACGTGCCCTTCTTCCTCTACGGGGAGCGGGCCATCGGGCGCTCCCGGGGAGAGGATCTCGTCCCGATTCCACCCGAGCCCGGTCTCCCGCTTGTTGTCGGCCTGCCGGCCTTCTCTCTCGGCACGGCGGATGTCTACCGCCGGCACGATTGTCTCTCAGCCCGGGGGACTGCCGGTGCATCCGGGAGACAGGACCCGGAGCGGCCGCCGTCGGGCACGGACAGGGTCGGTCTCCTCCGGGAAGCTCTGGCCGGGGGCCGCATGCCCGAGGTCGCGCGAGCGCTCCATAATGACCTCGAACCGGCCGCCGTGTCCCTCCGACCCGAGATACGACTGGCCCTCGAGGCCCTGCGCAAGGCCGGCTGCCTGGCGGCCATCCCCAGCGGGAGCGGGCCGTCCGTATTCGGACTGGCCCAGGACGAGAAAGATCTCGGCAGCCTGGCCGCCCGGGCCGGGGAGTGGCTTTCCGGCACATCCCCGGGTGCATACGAGTTCGTGGCGATGGTGTCGGGCCCCGGGCCTGATACCCCCGGCGGTCGGTGGGGCCACCCCTCGCAGGTCCGGCGCCGCCGGTGATGAATCCTTCCGGCGAGGTGATGAACGGATGAGCCAGATGGAGTCCCCGGTCGTCGATGCGATCGTTCTTGCTGGAGCCCCAAACACGGGGAAACTCTCCGAGGTGTCGTCCGAGGCCTGGGAGGCCCTCATTGAACTCGATGGAGAGGCCCTGGTGTGCCGTTCGGTGCGGCCGCTCCTTGCCGCCCGGACAGTCGGCCGGATCGTCGTTGTCGGGCCGAAGCCCGAACTCGATGAGGCCTTGGCCGGATTCGACGTGGCCGTCATCCCGCCGACAGGCGATATGTTCGACAACGTCCTGGAGGGATTCAGGTACCTCTCCCGGACTTCCGGGCAGGAGCCCGGGCTTGCCCTCGTCTCATCGGCCGACGTGCCTCTGATCACCCCCGAGATTGTGGACGGGCTGGTGAAGACTTGTCTGGAGCGCGGCGGCGACGCCTTCTACCCGCTCATGTCGCGCGAAACCATGGAGGCCGCGTTTCCCGGTACCAAACGCACCTACGGTAAGCTCCGCGACGGGACGTTCACGGGCGGAAACTTGTTCGTCGTCAACGGGACCGTACTCGAGGGAGTCCGGGACAAGGCCCGGGCTCTCATCGACGCCCGGAAGAACGCGCTCAAGATGGCGGCCACCATCGGGTTCGGGTTCGTGCTGAAGCTGGCCCTGGGGCTGCTAACGGTCAAGGAGCTGGAGAACTACGTCGGCCGCACCTTCGGTTTCGAGGCCCGGGCCATGTTCGTGCCGTGGGCCGAGATAGGCATCGACGTCGACAAACCCGGAGACCTCGACCTTGTCAGGTCGTACCTGGCGTCAAGGTCATCCTAGGAAGCGAGCGGGAAGCGACACGTGGGTTCCAGGCAGAGGCGTGGAGAGCGGGTGGCGGCCGTCAGCGCGCTCCTCAATCAGAACCCGGGGCGCCTCTTCACCCTGTCGGAGCTGGCCGACCTCATCGGGGCGTCGCGCTCCAGCCTCAGCGAGGACCTGGCTGTCATCCGCGAGGTGACGGACCTCTACGGCCTGGGAGACGTCGTCACTGTGCCGGGGGCGACCGGCGGCGCCAGGTTTCTGCCCACTCCCGGCCCCGAGAACGCCCACCGGGCCATCACTGAACTGTGCCGCGAACTCTCCGACGCCCGCCGGCTAGTCGCCGGCGGCTACATCTACATGACCGACATCGTGTTCTCGCCCGTGTGGGCGAGCCGGCTGGGCGGGGTCTTCGCCCTTCTCTTCTCCAGGGCGACCGCGAGCCGCCGGCGGGCCGGCTCGCCGCCGGCCGCGAGCGTGGCCGACTACGTCGTGACCGTCGAGACCAAGGGCATTCCCCTCGCCCTGATGACGGCCAGGGCGCTGGGTCTCCCTCTTGTCGTCGCCAGGCGGGACCTCAGGGTCACCGAAGGCTCCTCGGTCACCGTCAACTACGTCTCGGGGTCCACCGGTCACATCCAGACCATGTCACTGCCAAGGCGCGCTCTTCCGCAGGGAGCCAAGGTTCTGGTCGTGGACGACTTCATGAAAGGCGGCGGTACGGCCCGCGGCCTGAAGGAACTCCTGACCGAGTTCAGCGCCCAGGTTCTGGCGATGGGCATCCTCACCGCGACGGCCCTCCCGGCCGAGAAACTTGTCGAGGATTACGTCGCCCTGACGGTGCTGCAGGGGGTCGACGAGAGGCGTCGCCTGGTGTCCGTGGTCCCTTCCCGGGCCGTGGCCGACCTTTGACGCAAGTCCCGCCGCCGGCCTCTCCGCTCCCTCCGTCAGTTCCGGGCGACAGCCGTCTACAGGAGCCGCTTTCGCGGTGAACTTGCGGGCGGCGTGCGCCACCATCTCCCAAGGACGCGGCCGCACGGAGGCGAACAGCCTCCGTCCCCAGGACAAACCCGGAGAAGGCGGTGGCGAAATACCATGAAGGTAACCGACGTGCGAGTCAGGCGGCTCAACCCGGACGGCCGGATGAAAGCGGTGGCCTCGGTCACGCTCGACGGTGAGTTCGTCGTCCACGACGTGAGGGTGGTGGAGGGCCACAACGGGCTGTTCGTGGCCATGCCCAGCCGGAAGACCCCTGAAGGGGAGTTCCGCGACATCGCCCACCCCATAACCCCGGACGCCCGCGAGCGGATCCAGACGGCCGTCCTCAAGGCGTTCAGCGAGGCGCAGGCCCTCTCCGCGACCCTCGAGGTCGCCGAGGCCTAGCGGCCCTCTCTCCGACGAGAGAGGCTCACGCGTAGGGCAGGGTTTGGCCGGGCTGGACAGAATACCCCAAAGGACGCCGGGTCGTGGAAGGGAGACCATCTTGGCGGGCAGGCCTTTGAAGGTTGTCGTCCTCGCCGCCGGGCAGGGAACGAGGATGAAGTCGGACCTGCCCAAGGCTCTGCATCCGGTTCTCGGCCGGCCCATGGTCGATTACGTGATAGAAGCCGCTCGGGCTCTCGAGCCCGAGCGGCTCATCGTTGTGGTTGGTCATCGGGCCGGGGAAGTGCGGGAACATGTCGGCGACGGGGTCACCTACGCTCTCCAGCAGCCACAACTCGGGACGGGGCACGCCCTTCTGTGCGCGGCCGGTGCCCTGGGTGATCAAGAGGCCGACGTCGTCCTTCTCGCGGTCGACGTCCCGCTGGTGCGGGCCGACACGCTCTCCGGCCTCCTGGCCCACCACAGGCGTGCCGGGGCGGCCGCCACGGTCCTCACGGCCCGGGTCCCCGACCCGACGGGCTACGGTCGCATCGTCCGCGACCAGGACGGCAACATCCGGCGCATCGTCGAGGAGAAGGACGCGAGCCCGGCCCTGCGGGCCATCAACGAGATAAACACCTGTATCTACTGCTTCCAGTGGCCTGAGATCCTATCGCCGCTGTCCAGGCTGACCGCGCTCAACCGTCAGGGCGAGTTCTACCTTGTCGACATCGTGGCGTTGCTCCTGGCGAACGGCCGGCCGGTGGAGACCGTGGAGGCGGCCGACCCCGGTGAAGTGGAAGGTGTCAACGACCCGGCTCAGCTCGCGCGGGCCGAGGCCAGGATGAAGACTGACGCGATACGCCATCCGGAAAGGGTGAGGGAGCCGTGGGAAGGTTCTCGGGGGGACCCCTGAAGATATTCCACGGGACGGCGACTCCGGGGTTGGCCGAGGAAATCGCCAATCACCTGGGGCTCCGCATCGGAGACTGCGGCGTGAGCCGCTTCCAGAACGGTGAGATCCAGGTCATCGTCAACGAGAGCGTGCGGGGGGACGACGCGTTTGTCGTCCAATCGACGTGCTCCCCCCCGAACGACACCCTGATGGAGCTTCTCATCCTCATCGACGCGCTGAGGCGTGCCTCCGCCCGCCGCGTGACCGCCGTCATCCCCTTCTACGGCTACGCCCGCCAGGACCGCAAGACGCGCGGCCGGGAGCCCATAACGGCCAAGCTGGTGGCTAATCTCCTCACGACGGCCCACTGCGACCGGGTCTTGACTATGGACCTACACGCCGGCCAGATTCAGGGCTTCTTCGACATCCCCGTAGACCACCTGACGGCCCTTCCGCTCCTGACCGACTACATCGTCGGCAAGCACTTAGAGGACCTTATCGTCGTCTCTCCGGATGTCGGCGGGGTCGCCCGCGCCCGCAACATGGCCGAGCGACTCGGCGCCACCTTCGGCGTCATAGAGAAAAGGCGCAGGCGCCCCAACGAGTCGGAAGTCATGACGGTCATCGGCGAGGTTAAGGACCGGACGGCGATCCTCTTCGACGACATCATCGATACCGGGGGGACTATCGCCAAGGCCGCCCACGCTCTCATCGAGAACGGGGCGAAGGCCGTCTACGCCTGCGCCACCCACCCCATCTTCGCCGGTGAGGCTTTCTCCACCCTGGCCGAGGCGCCGTTCGAGGAGATCATCGTAACCAACACCATCCCCGTAACGATGCCCCCCGAGAAGACGGAGGGACTCAACGTGAAGGTGTTGTCGGTCGCTCCGCTCCTGGCCGAGGCGATAGTCCGCATCCACGAGGACCTCTCGGTGAGCAAGCTCTTCGAGTAGGGGCCGCGTGGCCGTGTCGCGGGCTTAGGGACCGCCGAGGCCCATGAGTCTCCGGGCGTTGCCCCCGAAGATCGCGGCGATGTCCTCGGGCTTCAGGTTCAGCCAGTAGCAGACGCGAAGCTGGTCTTGGAGGTAGCGGTAGGCGAACCCCCGAGGCAGCCAGCTGGAGTCCGTGCCGAAAACCAGGCGCTCCGGTCCTATCGTCTCGTAAGCCTTCCTGAAGAGGTCCTCGAGGGTCAGCGGGTAGGGCATCCACCTCATCCACTGGTTCGACCCCGACGTATCCACGTGAACGTTGGGGCAACTCCAGCAGAGCTGGAGGAGTTCCTGCCAGTAGCCGGTTCCGAAGTGCGGGATGACGAACGGTATCTCCGGATACCGGGACGCCACCGGATGGAGGGTAAGGGGGTTGAGCCGCGGGTGGTAGACGAGGCCACCCGCGTGCCCGAGAAGGCCGAAGTGGATGAGGACGGGCAGTCGCTTCTCGGCGCAGTAGCGCCAGACGGGCTCAAGGGTTTCGTCTTCGAACGGGACGGGAACGAGCGGGGCCAGGAGCTTGTAGCCCACGAGCCCGAGTTCCTCCACGGCTCGCTCTAATTCGGCGGCGGCGTTCGGAGAGGTTATGGGGTGATGGGCCATGCCGGCGAACTTGTCGGGGTGGCGGCGAACGACGCCGGCAAGAGTGTCGTTGTCCCGGCCTGTCACAAAGACCACTCGCTCCAGGCCGTGCCGCTCGACCTCCGCCGCCCAGCGCTCCGCCGTCCGGGCGATTCCCTCGGGCGTTCCCGACACGGGTTCCCGCTCGGGAAGATCCCATTCCAGCCGCATCCGCTCGCTCCGGCGGCGGGCGTACTCGGCCGTGATGGGGTCGTGGTTGGGCCGCCAATCCCCTGTCGGGAAATGGGCGTGGAAGTCGACGACGGGCGGGCGAAGCGACGGCACTCGTGGTAACCTCCTATGGCCGGCTCGTGGGGGGCGGATTGCCGGGGTACCTGGCAAGGTCGCCCGGGCTTTCGCCGAGCCGACCGGCATTGCTGCCGGCCCGGCATAGGTTATCTCCCGCGGACCCTCACTCCTTCATCTAGCTGCCTTTCCGGTTTGACAGGTAAAGGGAAACGGGATAATATGATTGACGCTGCTTTCTGGCCAGACCATCCAGGCTTTGCCCGATGGCGTACAATCCACGCCCATTCTAGGGAGAAGAGGACCATGGACCTTCTGAGCCTCCAGGCGTCCCCGCGCGTGCCCCACAAGGGTACGACTCACGCCATTCGCCGGGAGGGATACCTCCCCGTCGTCCTATACGGTCACGGCGTAGAGAGCCGGCCCCTCAAGATCCGGGCCAAGGACCTCGAGCGCATACTTGCCTCCGGAGCAGGTCGCAACGCGCTCATCCGGCTGGAGATCGAGGGCGAAGGCGAGGGGGCCGACCCGCGCACGGTCATGATCAAGGATGTCCAGACCGATTACATCAGGGGACGTCACATCCACGCCGACCTCCAGCAGATATCCCTCAAGGAGAAAATCAGGGCGAGAGTGCCCATAATCCTTTCCGGTGAGGACTCCATCACGCGCGAGGGCGCGATTGTCCAGCACCTCATGCGGGAGGTGGAGGTCGAGAGCCTCCCGACTGATCTCCCCGACCACATCACGTTCGACGTCAGCGGTCTCAGCGTCGGCGACACGGTCACCCTCGGGGACCTCACGGTAGCCGGCAACGTACGACTGACCGGCGACCCGACCGAGGTCGTGGCGTCCATCCTCGCTCCCAAGCAGGTCGTCGAGGAAGGGCCGGCAGCCGAGGGCGTGGAGGGCGAGGAGCGGGAAAAGGAGACCCCTGGCAAGCCCGGAGAGGAAGAGGACGAGGACTAGCCCTGCCCGAGGACGAACGGGCCATCGAGAGCGCGGCGTCCCGGTGCTGCGCTCTTGTCTTTTCCCCGGGAGGAGGTCACGCCGCGTGAAGCTCGTCGTGGGATTGGGTAACCCGGGACCCGCCTACGAAGGGTCCAGGCACAACCTTGGCGCTATGGCCGTGAGGCGCCTCGCCAGGGAACTCAATCTGGGGCGCTTCAGGCGGGTGCGCTACGGGCTGGCCGCGGGCCGCGAGACGCGGTTTGGGACCAGGCGAGGGCCTGCCGGCTCCCCGGACTTGGATATCACGCTCCTCCTCCCGACCACCTACATGAACCGGAGCGGGGTGGCCGTATCGTCCTTCATCCAGAGCCGTCCCATCCAGCCGGCGGACATCATAGTCATCCACGACGACCTGGACCTCGCCGTCGGCCGGGTCCGGGTCCGGGTGGGCGGATCGGCGGGCGGGCACAGGGGTGTGGCGTCCATCATCGACGAAACCGGGTTCGATGGTTTCGTGAGAGTGAAGATAGGCATCGGCCGCCCTCCGGATGACGTCGATCCCGTTGAGTACGTCCTGCGGCGGCCCGCCGGCGAAGAGCGTGCCTCCCTCCTGGAGGCTGTGGACGTCGCCGCCCGAGCGGTGCTCGCGGTCCTGAAGGACGGGCCCGGCGCGGCGATGAACCACTTCAACCGCCGCGCCGAACCGACCCGGGACGAGACGGTGGTCCCTTGCTGACGGCTGAGTTCTCCGGGGGTATCGCCGGTAGGGTGCTCTTGGCGGCGGTGTCCGCCGCCGGCCTCTCCTACGCGTGTAACCGCCTCTCCCGGAGCCGCGCCGGCGGGGGCGCGGTCGTCTTTGTCGCTCCGGGCCTCGAGGAGTCGTTCAAGACTGGAGCCGCGCTCCTGGTCGGCGCCCCGGTCCTCCTGACCCACGTGGTCTTCGGGGGTCTTGAGGCCTTGTATGACCTGGGCCTCGGGGCCGGACGAGCCCAGCCTCACGCTCCGACCGCCGCCACGGGAGCCGGGCCTGGTCCGACCGGAAGACACGCCGGTGCGGCGGTGGCCGGTCTGGTGGGCCACGCCCTGTTCGGAGCTCTGACCGTGGCGGTGGCGGCCGCCTGGGGCTGGTGGCCCCTCGGAGTCGGGGTGGCCTATCTCGCGCACGTGGCCTGGAACGCGTTGGTCATGGGAAGGGCTTCCCGAAGGGTGGGCTCCGACGGTCCATGAGCCAGTCGGCTCCCAAGGTCCGCGAGAGAGACACGATGTTCGAGCTTCTCGCGGACGTGGTCCGCACGCCGGAAGCACGGTCACTACTAAGCGGCATGCGGCCCGCTGCGACACAGGTGGTGCACGGCGTGGGGGGGTCGGCCAAGACCCTTCTCGTCGCCGCGCTCCATCAATCGCGTGGCCGGCCGTCTCTCTACGTCACCAGCGATCTCGAGGCGGCCCGCAGGGCCGAGATGGACCTCATAACCTGGTTGGGCGAAGACAGCGTCCGCATGTTCCCACCGAGAGACCTCTCGCCTCTCGGGGTCATCGCGCAGTCTGGTGAGATCCAGGCTCAGAGGCTCCTTGTCCTCGATACCCTCCTGGAGCAGAGCCCCTCACTAATCGTCGTTCCTCTCGAGGCGGCTCTGGGACTCTGCCCGTCTCCCGGCCGGGTCAGCCGCAACTCGTTGGTCATAAGCCCGGGCCTCGAGCTCGAGCCGCAGGGCCTGGCGGCACGGCTGTCCGCCGCGGGTTATGGGCGCGTCGGGCTGGTGGAGAAGCCGGGCGACTTCAGCCTGCGCGGCGGAATACTCGACGTCTTCCCGCCTTCTCGGGACGAACCCTACCGTATCGAGTTCCTGGGGGACGAGGTCGCGTCCGTCAGGACATTCTCCCCCGAGACCCAAAGGTCCCATCGGACCGTGCACGAGGCCCGACTCGGGCCGGCGAGGGAGTGGGTCCTCACCGGCGAGGAGCTGGGAGCTCTGGCTGAGCGGGTGAGGAACGACGTTCACGAGACCAAGCGGAGGCTCGAGACCCAGAACCGCCTGGAAGCGGCCAGGCATCTAGAGAGTAGGGTGCGGCTCGATCTCGAGAGAATGGAGACCGGAACGCTGGAGGACGTCGACGCCTACGCCCCGCTCATCGAGGACGGGCGGCCCCTCATCTTCGACTTCCTGCCGGGCGAGGCCGCGGTCTTCCTGGATGAACCGGCCCGGCTCGAACAGGCCTCAAGAAGCGTCCGACGCGAGCAGTCCGAGCGCTTCGCGGCCCTTCTCGAGAGTGGAGGCCTTCTGCCGGCGCAGGCCGCGATAGGCGTGAGCTACGCCGAGATGCTCGAGCGCGCGTCCCGCTTGACCCGCACCTACCTGGCCCAGATCCTGCGCCGCGAGCCGGTGCGCGACCTCGACAACATCGTCAGCCTGCGGTACCAGCCGATTCCGTCCTTCCACGGGCAGTGGAAGGACTTCCAGGCGGAACTCGAACGCTGGCGCCGCTCCGGTGACAGGGTCCTCATCCTGTCGAGTTCGGGCGAGGGGGTGCGAGGCATTTCCCGCACCCTGCGGGACGCCGGGATAGGGTCCGCCGACCTCTTCGCCCCGGAGCGTGTCGCCGGACAAGTCGTAGTCCACCGCGGCATCCTGGAGGGTGGGTTCTACCTCCAGGGGGCGCGCCTCAGAGTGGTCACGGACGCGCAGATCCGGGGGCGAGCCGCGAAGCGCCGGCACCGGCGGGTCACTGCCGGCCTCGGGGAAGGTGTGGCGCAGGCCCTCTCTTCCTACCGTGAACTCGACGTCGGCGACTACGTCGTCCACATCAACCACGGAGTAGGTATCTACCTGGGCGTCCGGAGTCTTGAGATAGAGGGCGTGACCCGGGACTATATCTTCATAAAGTACGCCGGCGAGGACCGGCTCTACGTCCCGACCGACCAGGTGGGCCTGGTCCAGAAGTACGTAGGGGTGGAGGGCCAGGAGCCCAAGGTGAATCGCCTCGCCGGGACCGAATGGGTGAGGGCCAAGAACAAGGCCCGGGAATCCCTGCAGAAACTCGCGGTCGACCTGCTGAGGCTATACGCCAGGAGGCAGACTCTCTCCGGCCACCGCTTCCCGCCGGACACCGCGTGGCAGGCGGAGATGGAGGAAGGGTTCCACTACGAGGAGACGCCGGACCAGTTGAAGGCCGTGGAGGACATCAAGCGGGACATGGAGGGGTCCACGCCGATGGACCGCCTGCTCTGCGGCGACGTCGGCTACGGCAAGACCGAAGTCGCCGTCAGGGCCGCCTTCAAGGCCGTGACGGACGGCAAGCAAGTAGCGGTGCTTGTCCCCACGACGGTCCTTGCCCAGCAGCATTACCACACCTTCAGGGAGCGCCTGGCCGGGTATCCGGTGAACGTGGACCTTCTGAGCCGGTTCCGGTCGAGGACGAGGCAGTTGAAGACCATCAGGGACCTCAGGCGAGGGCAGGTCGACATCGTGATCGGGACTCACAGGCTCCTGGGGAGCGACGTGACCTTCAAGGACTTGGGCCTTCTCGTCATCGACGAGGAACACCGCTTCGGCGTCGGGCACAAGGAAAGGCTCAAAGAGCTCAGGGCCACGGTCGACGTCCTGGTCCTGACGGCCACCCCCATTCCCCGCACCCTCAACATGGCCCTGGTTGGCCTGAGAGACATGAGCGTCATCGACACGCCGCCGGAGGACCGGTACCCGGTCCAGACCTATGTCGTCGAATACGACGAGGATCTCGTCCGAGACGCCATCCTCCGGGAGTTGGCCCGCGGCGGGCAGGTCTTCTACGTCCACAACCGCGTTCAGACCATCGACCTGGTCGTCACACGTATCCGCTCGATGCTGCCGGAGGCCAGGGTGGGCGTCGCTCACGGCCAGATGAAAGAGGACAATCTCGAGCGGGTCATGATGGACTTCCTCGAGGGCGGCCACGACATCCTGGTGTCCACCACCATCATCGAGTCGGGCCTGGACATGCCGAACGTGAACACCCTCATCGTGGAGGACGCCGACGCGCTCGGCCTGGCTCAGCTCTACCAGCTCCGGGGCAGGGTGGGCCGCTCGAACCGGGTGGCCTATGCCTACTTCACCTACCGGGCGGGACACGTCATCTCGGAACAGGCGGAAAAGCGGCTTGAGGCCATCAGGGACTTCACCGAACTCGGCTCCGGCTACAAGATAGCCCTGCGCGACCTCGAGATTCGCGGCGCGGGGAACTTGCTCGGGCCTGAGCAGCACGGCTTCATCGCCTCAGTGGGCTTCGAGCTGTATTGCAGGATGCTCGAGGAGGCCATCCGGACCCTCAAGGGCGAGACTGAGGCCCCTAGGGTGGAGACGGCGGTGGACGTCAAGGTGAACGCTTACCTTCCCGACGACTACATACCGGACGCGAGGCAGAAGATGGCCCTTTATCACCGGATCGCCGGTGTCTCTGATTCGGAGGAAGCGCCGGAACTCGAGGAGGAGCTTGTCGACCGGTACGGAGCCCTTCCGGAGCCCGTGGCGAACCTCCTCCTGGTCGCTAAGGTGCGGAGCCTCGCGTCGCGGCTCCGGTGCGTCTGGATAGGCGGGGACCAGGCTGGCGGCCTGCAGGCCCGCTTCGATAACCCCACCGAACCTATCCGGGGCGCCGTCGAGAGTCTTGACGGCAGACACCCGGGAGTCAGAGTCAAGACGTCGGCAAGGGCACTGCTTCTAGACTACCGGCCCGGGCGTCGCGCAAGCCTGGGGGACCGGCGGCAACCTGGGTCCAAGGAGAACGTCGCGCTGCTTCAGGGCCTTTTGGACCTTCTGGTCCTGGTTTCTGGGAGAGCGGCAAGGTGACAGCCACTCACGCGGGAGGGGAGAGCGAGCATGTCTAGAGCGGAGCGCAGGGCCAAGGCGAGAGCCCGGGCGAAGCACCGGGAGCGGCTGGAGCGCCGGGAGAAGGGGCGGAGGGGCGTCATCTCCCCTCGCCTCTACCGGCTCATCACCCTGGCGTTGGTGGGTGTCCTGGTCCTGTCCTTGGCTGGCTGGGGAATAGCCGGCTACGTCAGCGGCCGGGCGGCGGCGACTAAGGTCCTCAAAGTCGTCAATGGGCAGAGCATAACCCAGGCGGAACTAACGACCAGGGCAAACGTCATTAGGTTCTTGTATGGACTTAGCAACATCGATGCCGATACGATGGCCGGCCTGCTCGAGGGGCTTGTGGACGAAGTCCTGATTCAGGCCGAGGCCGAACGCAGAGGTCTAGTTGTCTCCGATGAAGACCTGGCCGCAGCGGAAGAAGCCAACACGCGGACCCTCGAGGTTCTCTACGGCTCAGCTCTGAGAATCACCGCGCAAAGGCTGCGACTCGGATTGAGCCGGGATGACCTGACCTCCTATCAGCGTATCCGCATCTACGAGGGCAAGCTTTACGAGGACGTGACGGCAGGCGTCACGGCCACCGAGGAAGAGATTCTGGCTCTGTATGAGGAGTACAAGGAAGCCCTAGGCCAACAGGGGTTATCTTTGGAGGAGGCCAGGGACACACTAGCCCAGGAAGTGACCACGACGAAACGGGGTGAGGTGTATACGGAATTCCTGGAAGGCCTGCGCGCCGAGGCCGTGATCACCGACCCCCAGCCAGGGGCTGGTTAGGACGAAAACGGGCGAGCCTTTGTCCCGATGCCAGAAATGAATAAAGGTGTCAGTGGAGCTATACGATATCACACGGAGACAACGTTTGTGCGTCTGATAGAGGAGGGAATCCTATTGAAGGCCACGGGGATTGTCCGCAGGATAGATGACCTTGGCCGAGTCGTCATACCCAAAGAGATCCGTCGCACCATGAGAATCCGCGAGGGAGACCCTCTGGAGATCTTCGTCGACCGCGAAGGAGAAGTCATTCTAAAGAAGTACTCGCCGATCGGGGAACTCGGGGACTTCGCCAAGGAATACGCAGACTCTCTCTATGAAGCTGTCGGCCACATAGCCATGATCGCCGACCGTGACAGCGTCATCGCGGTTTCCGGGGCCCCCAAGAAGGAATTCCTCGACAAGCGTATTGGTCCACTGGCCGAGAGGACCATGGAGGAACGACGGAGTATCCTCCTCAACCGCGGCCCCGACGAGGAGTTCGTCCCGGACGCCACCATCATCGAAGACGAGGATAAGTGCAAGTTCACGGCCCTGGTCGTCGCCCCGATCATCTCAGCCGGCGACCCGATCGGAGCCGTCGCCATGGTCTCCCGCGACCAGGACGCCGAGATGGGACCCACAGAGCTCAAGCTGGCCGAGACGGCTGCCGGCTTCCTCGCCAAGCAGATGGAGCAATAGGCCGCCGGGGTACCGGCCGCTCCAGGCATAGCGGCTCCGCGAGCGGGCCTCCGGGCCCGCTCGCGCTGTTCGCTAGGACCCGTCTTCCAGCCTCGGCGGACCCCCGACCCCCGGCGTGGTATGTGCCCTACCTCCAGCCGGACGCGATGGTATAATTGCTTGTATGCCATGACGACCCGTCAGAACGGAGTGGGGACGTGACGCCCGTTTGACGCCGGAGAGAGCCGGTAGGGAGACCTATCTCCAGGGGGCCTTCATCCTGGCCGGGGCAGCCATGATCAGTCGTATCCTGGGGGCCGTCTACCGCATTCCCCTCGCCCGCTTCATAAGCGACTACGGCATGGGGCTGTACGGCGCCGGCTATCAGATATACCAGGTTCTCCTCGGCATCTCCACGGTCGGCATCAACGTCGCTATCTCCAAGGTCATGGCGGAGAAGCTCGCCCGTGACGACGAGCGGGGAGCCTTCAGGGTGTTCGGCATATCATTCCTCCTGTTGGCGGCGCTCGGGCTCGGGTCTGCCCTTCTCCTCGGTTTCGGCGCGAAGCCGCTGGCCGACCACTGGAATCCGGACGTCTTCTTCGCCGTCGTCGCCCTAGCCCCGGCCATCTTCCTCGTGGCTCTCGAAGGCTCGCTGCGGGGCTACTTCCAGGGCTACCAGCGGATGACCCCGCCGGCCGTTTCGCAGATCGTGGAGCAGTTCTTCAGGGTCTCGGCCGTTCTCGTCCTGGCCTATGTCCTCTTGCCCAGGGGCGAGGCGGTCGCCGCCGGAGGGGCCGCCCTCGGGGCGACCGCCGGCGCCATGCTTGGGGCGGTCTACCTCCTGTTTCCGTACGTCCGTTCAAGGGGAGATGTCCGGCGCCGCCTGGCGTCGCAGCCGGCGCCGCCGCGGCGTGGGCCGGTAGAACCCGCCGGCGATGTCGTCCGGCGAATAGTCACTTTGGCCGTTCCCATCTCCATCGCCGGGGTGGTCATCCCCCTGATGGGGATAGCCGACCTCCTCTTCGTCCCCGACCGGCTCGAGGCTATAGGGTTTTCCGTGGTCGAATCAACGAAGCTCTACGGTCAGCTCTCGCAGATGGCGATGGTTCTCATCAATTTCCCGGCCGTGGTGACCTACGGCCTTCAGACCAGCCTGGTGCCCGCTATCTCCGAAGCCCAGGCCCTGGGCGATACGGACGGCATTGTAAGGAAGGCGACCTCCGGCATAAGGGCCACTCTCCTCATAGCGCTCCCGGCCGCGGTGGGACTATGGGTCCTGGCCTCGCCCATCTGCGGCCTCCTCTACCGCCACCCCGAAGTCGGCGTGCCCTTGGCGGCCTTGTCGGGGGCGGTCATCTTCCTCATGATCCAGCAGACGACGTCCGGCGTCCTCCAGGGCCTCGGCCGGACAGATCTGCCGGTCCGGAACCTTATCGTCGGGGCCGTGGTGAAGACCGCCCTGGTCTGGTTCCTCACCGGAGTGCCCGCGCTCAACATCAGGGGGGCCGCCTACAGCACGGTTGCCGGGTTCCTCGTGGCGGCCGCTCTGAACGTCATTTCAGTGAGCCGCCTGGTGGGCCTCAAGGTCGACCTGGTGTCGTCCGTTCTCAAGCCGCTCGTGGCCTCGGCGGTGATGGGAGGGGCCCTCTACTTGGCCTTTCCCGTCCTCCAGCCGGCGCTCGGCGCGGACGTCGCCACTCTCACTGCGGTCGGCGCGGGAGGTCTAGTATATGGACTGGTCCTTCTCCTCGTCGGTGCGGTGAAGGAACGGGACCTCGCTCTCCTTCCGGGCGTCGGTTCCCGATTGGCCAGGCTCCTGAAGGGCGTGGGCCTGGTCCGTGACTAGCAGGAAGCCTGACCGCGGGAGCCAGGGCCGGAGCCCCTGCCGGTTCCCGCTCGACCCGGCCGTGGAAGTGACGGACCGTCTTCTCGGGCCCGGCGGCTGCCCTTGGGATAAGGCCCAGGACCACGAGTCGCTACGCCCCTACGTCATCGAGGAAGCCTACGAAGTAGTCGCGGCCATAGACGGCGGCGACCCCGCCCTCCTCAAAGACGAGCTCGGAGACCTGCTCTTCCAGGTTCTTTTCCACGCCGCCCTCGCGTCCCGTGAGGGGCTCTTCGACGTCAACGACGTCGTGGCGACCATCGCCGACAAGCTGGTCCGAAGACACCCCCACGTCTTCGGGGACGCCGAAGCGGCCACGGCTGAGGCGGTCCTCCGCCAGTGGGAGGACATCAAGAAGGACGAGGTTACGGGCGCGGGCGGCGACGGCCGGGGCCGCGTCCGGCTGGAGGCTCACCTGCCCGCTCTGATGCAGGCCCAGAAGCTTCTCGAGAAAGCCGCGCGCCTGGGGCGTCCTCTCCCGGACCTCCCCGCCGCCGCACCCCCGCCGTGGGCCTCACCCGTCTCCGGGCTGGGCGAAGGAGAGGTGCGCGCGCGAGAACGCGAGTTCGGGAAGGCCCTTCTGGCCCTTCTCGAGCGCGGGCGTCGTCTGGGCATCGACGCGGAGCTGTCTCTCCGTGAGGCATGCTTCGAGCTTGCCAAGCGACTGGACGCCCCCGAGGGCTCTAGCCGGAACGCCTGAAACCCCCGCCCAGCCTACGCCGGAAGGTCCATCCCGGAATTATCCGCCCCACCGCTGGACAACCTTGGAGCGTCTGGCTCTGACGCGGCGCGCGTGGGGTTTACCGGGAGGCGAAGGCCTGGGTCGGGAGGCGACCGCCCCCCAATGTCTCCCTCATCTCTCGGAGGAATCGCCGGGGAGTCAACGAATAGGCGGGTTATTCTTGCTACAGGAGGGACCAGATAGTGAACAAAGCCGAGCTCGTCGCCAAGGTGGCCGAGAAGTCGGGCCTCACGAAGAAGGACTCCGAGAAAGCCGTCAGCTCTGTCTTCGAAACCATCGAGGACGCCCTGGCCAAGGGAGACAAGGTTTCGCTCGTAGGCTTCGGAACGTTCGAACGTCGCCAGCGAAACGCCCGGGAAGGCCGCAACCCGCAGACCAACGCGATCGTCAAAATCCCCGCGGCAAAGGTCCCGGTGTTCAAGGCCGGCAAGGCCCTCAAGGAGCGGGTCAACCGGTAGTCCCGCGACGCGCGGTTATGCGGCCCCCCGGAAACCTTCCGGGGGGCCTTGGCGCTTTCGGAGAGAGGGGAGCGGCGGCGATGCGCCTTGACGTCTACCTCAAGGTCAGCCGGCTGGTGAAGAGACGCACTGTGGCCAAGGAAGCCTGCGCCAACGGCAAGATAACTCTCAACGGCAAGCCGGGCAAGGCCGGGGCGGACGTCGCCCCGGGCGACGTCGTGTCGCTGGACTATGGGAGCCGGGTTCTCACGGTGGAAGTCGTCGAGGTGCCCGCGGGTCCGGTCCCCAGGTCAGCCGCAACCGGTCTCTACCGCGTTGTGGAGGACGCCCGCAAGGGCCCGCCGGATTACGTCTAGGCCCCGGGGCACACACTACCCCGGGGTGATGATGCCTGTGGGATTCAACTTCTCTAAGCTGGACTTCCTCAAGAACGTCCCAAGAAGGTATGTCTGGTTCGGCGCCCTAACCCTAACTCTGGTCGTCCTCGGGGCCATCTCGTGGAGCAGGTTCAGTGCTGGTCCCTTCGCCCGGCCGATTCCCGGCTCGAAGTGGACGCAGGCCACCCAGGAGCCCGACTTGAGGGTCTTCGTGAAAGAGACCGGGGCGGTCCGGACGATGAAGTTCGAGGACTACATCGCCGGGGTGGTCGCGGCCGAGATGGACCCGTCCTGGCCCCTCGAGGCCCTTAAGAGCCAGGCCATAGTCGCCCGTACGTTCACCATCGAGCAGCTCGAGCGCAAGGGAGGCGTCGCCGCCGCCCACCCGGGAGCGGACGTGTCCACCGACCCCCAGGAGTTCCAGGCCTTCGACGCGGGCCGCGTGAACGACAATGTGAGGCGGGCCGTCCAGGAGACGAGGGGCGTCATCATCACCTACCGCGGCCGCCCGGTCAGGGCCTGGTTCCACTCCGACGCCGGCGGTCAGACGGCCACCCCCGTGGAGGGTCTGGGGGGCCAAGCAGAGGCCGGCGACTTCCCCTATCTCCGGACCGTGAGGGTGCCCTGGACGTCGCCGAACACCGAGTGGTCAGCGACGTTCACCCGCGACGAGGTCCGCCGCGCCGCCATGGAAGCGGGTCAGGACCCCGGCTCGGTAGCGAGCGTCTCCGTGGGTAGGAAAGGCCCCTCGGGGCGGGCCGTCGACATCGTGGTCGGAAACGCGACCGTACCGGCCCCCGATTTCCGACTCGCCATCGGGAGCGATCGGATGCGGTCGACTCTGATCACCTCGCTGACTATGCAGGGCGACAAGGTCGTCATGACCGGCCGCGGCAACGGGCATGGGGTCGGCCTGGCCCAGTGGGCGGCCAAGGCCATGGCCGAACAGGGCCGGACCGCGGACGACATTGTCCGCTTCTTCTACTCCCGCGCCAGGCTGAGCAAGCTCTGGCCTTAGGACCTCGCCAGCCGCCCGGGTGCCGGGTCTAAAGGCCTCCCCCGCACATACAGATTAGGGACACACCCCCGTAGGGGCCGGGGAGGCGGGACCGTGGAAGACAAGGACTTCGACGGCGCGGAGGGGCACGTCGTCACAATCACCAACCGCGAGCAGGTCTCCATAGGCGGGGTCATCCACGTTGACAGCTTCGACGACCAGGAGATCATCGTCGACACCGACCTCGGGACCCTGAACCTCAAGGGGGAGGACCTGCACATCAAGCAGCTCAGTCTGGATGAGGGCTACCTTGAGGTGGAGGGCGTGGTCAACTCCGTCGCCTACAGCATCCGTCCGAAGGGTCGCGGGGAAAGGGCCAAGAGCCTGCTCGAGCGCATCTTGCGCTGACGGCCGACGCTGACCGGCCGCCACCCTGACCGGCCGCCACCCTGACCGGCCGGCAGAGACCCTGGAGGGTTTTGGCCCGGCCGGATAGAACATACAGTCCCACCGAGTCTACACCCGCTGGCCGCAGGCCCTCGGGTCCGTTCCGACCCCTGGCTTCGTCCGGACGGAGGTATGGCGTTAGCCCTACAGCCAGGCACTCCCCCCGCCATGCGACCACCCGAACCCCCTGGTGAGACGGAGACGGTCGTTTCCCGGGGGAGGATTGCGGTTTGGCTGCGTGACGCTCTCACCCCGGCTCTGAGGTGGCTCACCGTCGCGGCTTGGCGACTGGCGGCCCGCGCCCTGGGGGCGGCCCTACGCGGCCTGGTCTACATCCTGGCGAGTCCCGTCATTCTCATGGCCGACCTCATCCAGCCCGACCCGGGTCTGTCACGCTCCTGGATCTCCGGTTTCATGGGCTTCATGACCGTTCTCATCGGGATTACCTGGGGGTTCGGCTACTTGGTGACCGTCGAGACTCTTGAGGGGAACGCCCTCATGACGACCTTCGCCGAGATCGGGCCCCAACTTGCGGGAGTCCCCTACGTGGACCACATCCAGGTGAGCGCGGCGGAACACGGTCTGGACCCCGCGCTGGTGGCCGCGATCATCACCCAGGAGAGCGGCTTCGACCCCAACGCCGTATCGCCGGCCGGAGCACGCGGGCTGATGCAGATCATGCCGTCGACGTGGCGCTTCACCTGCCCCGGTTCCCCGTGTGGCGGTGCGCACCAACCCCCGGCGTGCGGCCCGGACTGCATCTTCGACCCCGCGGCGAACATCCGCGCGGGCACGAGGTACTTCGCCCGGGTCTTGGACCACTTCGACGGCAACACCGTTCTCGCGTTCGCGGCCTACAACGCCGGGTCGGCCTCGGTCCGCCGTTACTTGGGTCCTGACGAGAACGCCGGAAGTCTCGAGAGACTCCCGCCGTTCGCCGAGACCCGAACCTACGTCTACCGCGTGCTGTCCTTTTGGGCCGAACTGCGAGCCGGCGGTGTCCCCGACGTAGCCGTGTTGTCCGCTGAGGAGTGCCGCCTCCTGAGGCAACTGGCGACGGTATTCCCCGCTCTCGTCCTCGGTCTGTGGGGTCTGTTCGCGGCCTGGGTGGCCCGGCGCCTCTCGCAACGTTGAACCCGGCACGCCCCGCATATGATTGCCTGTATCGCGGTCGTGTCGCGGTCCCCTGGGGGGCCTGCGGCGGGGCCGCGCGGAGAGGGCGGGGCCGTGGGCATGTTATGGCGGGACACGCAACTCCTCTCGACAGCCGCGATGTTCCTTGCCGGCGCGGCCCTGGCTCTCCTCTACGACCTATTAAGTATCGTCACCGGTCGAGCCACGCCTCCGGCCAGGGTCCGCCGCCGCGGACCGCGCGTTCTCAGCCTGTGGGACCTTCTATTCTGGGTTGTGGCCACGCCGCTTGTGTTCGCGGCCAGCCTGGTCTCCAACCAAGGCGAGCTCAGGATCTACGTCTTCGTGGGCCTGGCTCTGGGTGCTGCGGCCTACCACTTCTTGGCCCGGGCCTTCGTTGTCAATGCGGGCCTCGCCACCAGGACCGGGCTCATCCGAACCGGTCGGTTTGTAGGGCGGGCGGTGGCGCGACCGGTGGGAGCGGCGTCACGAAAGGCGGTAAGGGTGGCTGGCGCTCTTGGGCGTTGGGCCCGCGGACGGGGAGAAGCCGCCGGCCGGAGCGTCCGCCGGGTTGCCGGGAGGGCCGGCGCTGGGCTCGCGGGGGCCGGACGGAGAATCCTGGGAGGAATCCGGTCGCGGCCCAAGGAATAGGCGGGTGACTGCTCTTCTCGTAGGTAGCGCAGGGGAGAAGTCACGGCGGTGGACGACATGGTGCTCGGTGGGAAGTCTAGAACGAGAAAGGGCTTTCGTCCCAGAGTCGTCCCCGGGCGGGTTCTGAGCCGGCCGGGTGCAGCCGGCGTCCCCGCGGCCGTCGGCCGCGGAGAAACGGCGAGCCGGAATGTGGGAGGCGAAACCGCGGGACGTGGCCTCCCAAGGCTCGGACGTCTCGCGTTTCTCGTCGTTTTCGTTTACTTGTTCACTGGCCTCGTTCTTCAGAGCGTCGAGGCCATGGGTCTTGCGCGGCAGGCGCGAGACCTCGAGCAGCGGGTGGCGGCCTTGACCGAAGAAAATGAGCGCCTCGCCACCGAAATCGAATACGCCAAGACCGATGAATACATAGAGAGAATCGCCCGCGAGGAACTGGGGCTAACGCGGCCTAACGAGATACCGTACAGCACAGCCGGGGCGTCCACTGGACCCTAGTCAAACCGCGCGAGGAGAAGTCACCTAGCTGGGTGGTTGACCGTCGTCACCTTGACACCCCAAGGCGGCTAATCTATAATCTTGTTTTGCCAAAACAGCTTGTGAGAGGACTGCGGGTTAGTGGCGGTAGTCGTCGGAAGCATCGTGGAAGGAACGGTCACGGGCATCACGCATTTCGGAGCCTTTGTGCTCCTTCCTTCGGGTGAGACCGGTCTCGTTCACATCTCCGAGATAGCTGACACCTACGTCAAGGACATTCGCGACTACCTCAAGGAGAATGACAAGGTCAAGGTCAAGATACTCTCGTTCGACGGCAAGAGCAAAATCGGTCTTTCGATTAAACAGGCGTTGCCGCCCAGCGCCCGCCGAGCCAGCCGCCAGTCGTTCGAGGAGAAGCTGGCAAGGTTCGTAAAGGACAGTGACGAGAAGCTCGCGGACCTCAGGAGGAGCACGGACGCCCGGCGGGGCGGCCGAGGTGGCGGGCGGAACGCCGGCTGATCGGAGACAAGGCCGGCTGACCGGGGATACCGGTAACCGGCTTCTCGATCAACCAGGCGTGACGTGCGGCATGGGCCTGGAGTATGATACTGTAACATTGTTGACAAGCGAAGAGAAGCCCTTGGTGGCGGCGTAGCTCAGTTGGCTAGAGCATGCGGTTCATACCCGCAGAGTCACTGGTTCGAATCCAGTCGCCGCTACCATTTCATTTGTGATAACTTGTCGTTACGGTCTTGGGCCATTAGCTCAACTGGTAGAGCATCCGACTCTTAATCGGACGGTTTAGGGTTCGAGTCCCTGATGGCCCACCAGGATTGCGCAGGTAGACGGCCCGTTGCAGACGGGCCGTCTGCGTTGTGCGGGGGTAATCGGGGGTTCTGCAACAGAACTGCAACCGAACTCCATCGCTAGCCTACCCACCTGCCCTCTCGCCAAGATGTAGTCCATCGCGTCGGCGGCACCACGTTGCAGGTCGGAGTCAGTATGCGCGTAGATGCCCAGAGTCGTGCTGATGCTAGCATGACCCAGCCGTTGCTGCATTACCTTCGCCGGAACGCCGTGCTTGAGCAGCAGGCTGGCGGGTGAGTGTCTGAGGTCATGGAAACGGACATGCGCCAGTCCTAGGACCTAGAGGACCCGGGAGAAGACTCTTGAAGCCTGACCTGGGTCCACAGAACCGCCACGCCCCGATTCGCTGAACCGGCCTCCACTGACCGTATAGCCCAACGACCCCTTCCGGCTCAGTACTATCCAGTTCCGCGGACCCTAGATAGTCCCGTACCGGACCTCAGGGCCTGTGTGCTATCCGACGTAGACCTCTCCGAGCATCCCGAGCGCTTGTGGATGCGACGTTCGACACCTTCACCATCTGGCCAAATCGCCTGCCACTGCTCTTTGACCCCGGGCTG
>QZJP01000035.1 GCA_003599345.1 Bacillota bacterium
TGGGCGCCAAGCCAGGCCTCTCCCTTGTTGGTCCCGGCGTCCCCAACTTTCGGAATTCCCTTTGCTGCCAAGAAGGAGTCCGCCGCGGTTCATCGAAACCGTGCTAGTGTTGGTCTCTATGTCTGATGGACTGACAACTAAGGACCCGATAATGTCGCCTAAGAGGGGTGGCGTTTGTTGTCGTTCGGCCCTATCTCGCGAAGCACGCTTCCGGACGCGATAATCGAGGAGTTCAGAAGGGCTATCGCGAGTGGTAAGTTCCAGACCGGAGACAGGATTCCTCCAGAGCGCGAACTCGCTGACATGTTCAGGGTGGGGCGCACATCAATCCGCGAGGCTATGAAGGCTCTCGCTATGCTCGGCCTCATCCGCCGGACCAGGGAAGGAACATTCGTGAGCGACGGCAGGCCGATGGCGCCGGATCGCCTGGCCTGGGAACACGCGCTGCAGAAAGCCAGCCTGCGAGAGGTTTTCGAAATGCGAAGGATGTTCGAGAGTAATCTGGCCGACCTGGCCGCCAGCAGGGCTGCGGATGAAGACATAGCTGAAATGCGGGGAGCCTTGGACGAGGACGACGGAACCCTGCAGGGCTTCCTGGGCTCGGACATTGCCTTTCACTCGGCTGTGGCGGCAGCTGCGCAGAACTCCGCGATATACGAACTCTATACGGCCGTGAAGGACTTGCTCTTCCGGTCCCACCGGGTGTTTCAGAGTGCTCATCAGGCGGGTCGGCAGGATCAGGTCCTTCAGCTCGTGAGAGAGGCAAGGGTGGATCACGAAGCACTCCTCGCGTTGATTGAAAAGCAGGACCGGTCCGGCGCGCGCCGCGCCATGCGGGAACATCTGGACCGGCTGGAGCGGGCCCTAGTCGAGCTGACTGACTACGGCGGCAGCAAAGAACCAGCGCTTGAGGAGGCAGCAGCTAGGGAGTAGGGAGAGGATATGACCCGGGCTTGGCAGGCCTGGGTTTCTTTAGGGCTCGGATGGTCAGACAAGCAGATTCACTGAATGTCAGGAATTGGGTTAAGGAGGCCAACCGTGAGAATCGTAATAACGGACCACCCTTTCCCATCAACGGACATCGAAAGACGCGCCCTGCGAAAGGTGGGGGCGGAGTTGGTCCTCGGCAACTGCGTCACCGAAGAGGAAGTCCTCAATCTGGTACGGGACGCCGATGGCATTCTTGTCACCTATGCGCCCATCACCGAGCGCGTCATCGATAGCCTCGTCAAGTGCCGGATCATTTCGCGCTATGGGATAGGCCTGGACAACATCGACCTTGCGGCGGCCACACGGCGCGGCATCTTGGTGACCTACGTTCCGGACTACTGCGTGAACGAAGTGTCCGACCACGCGATGGCGCTGCTATTGGCCTGGGCTAGGCGGATAACGCTACTTGACCGTGCCGTGCACGATGGCGACTGGGACTTCCGCCCGTTCAGGCCGTTCCCGCGCCTGGCAGGAAAGACACTGGGGCTGCTGGGTTTTGGCAAGATCGGTCGTGCGGTGGCCGGCAAAGCGGGGGCCTTCAACATGCGGGTCCTTACCCACGACCCGTACGTTACGGAAGATATGGCCCAGCAGCACTGCTGTGAGTTGGTCCGGTGCCGTGAAGAGCTCTTTTCTGCTTCTGATGTCATCTCAGTCCATATGCCCTTGACACCTGAGACCAGAGGGTCAATAGGGGCACGAGAGCTAAGCTTGATGAAGGACACTGCCTTTCTAATCAATACTGCTCGGGCTGAGATCATCGATGAAGACGCACTCTACGAAGCCCTGAGGGCCGGGCGGCCAGCGGGGGCCGGTCTCGACGTCCTGGCCAAGAGAGATCCCGGAAACAAGCTTTACTCGCTCCCCCAGGTCATCCTGACTCCTCACGCCGCGTTCTACTCGGAGGAATCGATTCTTGAGTTACAGACCAGGGCGGTTGGCGAGGTTGTGCGGGCGTTCACGGGCGAGCCGCCTCTTTGCCCTGCCAACTCGAGCGCGACCAAACGCTGACGAAACGAGGAGGTAACTGCCGAATGTGTATCGAGCTTGTGGCAGGTCGGCGAATCGACACCAGTTTCATCGGGAGGCCCCACGAGTATCTACCGCGCCAGCTGTATAGCACGACGGCCACTGACTGGCAGGAGCGGGTCAACTTCGAGCGCCTCCGTAACCAACGGTTACAGAGAGCGAAGCAGATGATCGAGAAGCATGACCTGGGCGCCGTTGTCTTGTTCGCCGGTGAGAACTTGCGTTACGTGACCGGGGTCTTCCAAGGCAACTGGAAGAACAACATCTTCATCCGGTACTGTGTCCTGCCCCGCGGGGGAGAACCGGTCCTCTTCGAGACAGTCGGCTCTGACTTCCACGTCGCCCGCATGGATGCCCCGTGGCTCGAAGGTCGTGTGCGCCCGGCCATCACCTGGAAGTGGGCCGAGGCCGCCGAGGAGTACATGGCGCGGAACATGGCCGCCTCCGTGATGGAGGTCCTTAAGGAAGCGGGCGTGGAGCAGGAGCGCATCGGCATCGACATCATGGATATGCGTGCCTACCAGGCTCTGCAGGCGCTCGGTCTCAACATCGTCAACGCTTGGCCGGCGATGTCGGAGGCCCGCGTTGTCAAGACCCCGGATGAGATTGAATGCCTCAAGATCTCGTCGGCCTACGGTGACGCTGCCATGTGGCGGGTCATCCACGAGTGGGCGAAGCCCGGGGTGAAGGAATCCTACATCTGCGCCAAGGTCAACGAGTTTCTTTACGAGGAAGGATTTGACTTCGTTTACGACATCATCGTGGCCTCCGGCGGCAACACCTCTCCCTACCGGCGTTGGCACACCGACAAGATCCTCCGTCAAGGCGACCTGGTCATCGTCGACATAAACGCCATCGGACCCGGCGGTTACTTCGTCGACTTTGTCCGTTGCTTCAAGGTCGCTGGGAGGCCGACCCAGGCCGAAAAGGATCTCTATCGGGAGAGCTATGACTCTCTTCAGGCCGCCCTCCAGGAATTCAGGCCGGGCGCGACCACGGCCGATGTGGCCAAGAAGTTCCCCGTCTACGACGACGACAAGTACCAGAGCGTCAGCCTCCAGCAGTTCGCTCATAGCATAGGGCTCTCGCTCTACGAGGGCATGTGGATCTCTCGGGCCTACTCGCTCAAGTACCCGGCTGAGATCAAGCAGAACATGTGCTTCGCCTGCGAGACCTTCGCCGGCCATCCCGGTCTTCAGCAGACGGCCCGCCTTGAAGAGAACCTCGTGGTCACTGACAACGGGTTCGAGTTGCTCACGAGGTGCCCATTTGAAGAGGACTTCCTGAGCTAGGCTAAGGGGGTGACGTGCGTTGACCCCGCCATCGTTAGTGAACGTTGCCTTGGGGAAGGAACCCGCCGACTTGGTTGTGCGGGGCGGGCGACTCGTAGACGTGCATACGGCCCAAGTCTACGCGGCTGACGTGGCGGTCAAGGGTGAGCGGATTGCCGCGGTCGGTAAGGTCGAGGGCGCGATCGGGGCTGACACGGAAGTGCTCGATGCCTCCGGCCGCTTCATTTGCCCCGGGTTCATTGACACGCACCAGCATAGTTATGAAGCCCACCTTAACATGACCGAGTACGCCAGGGTTCTCCTCGAGCACGGCACGACGACGGTGTCCGAAGCCTTCTACGGCATGGGCTTCGTTTCGGGAGTCAGGGGCGTTCGGGAATCGCTCGATGAGCTCCGGAGGACTCCCGTGAGGGTCCTCTTCATGGTCCCGATACTTGCGTACCTGCAGAACCGGGAACTTGGCCTGCCCGTCACGCCCTGCTGTCCAACGGCGGACGAGCTTATCGAGATGCTTGATTGGCCGGAATGCCGGGGCCTCGAGGAGCCTCCATACATCCCCATCTTAGAGAAGGATCCCTTCTTCCTTGACCTGTTCGAACGGACCGTCGCCGGCGGGAAGGTCGTGACCGGGCACGGCTGTGGTCTCTCAGGGCCGGAGCTGCAAGCCTATGCGGCTGCCGGCGCGTCTTCCGACCATGAGGCCGTGACCGCTGTGGAGGCCCTGGAAAGAGCTCGGCTCGGGATGTGGGTTTCGATGCGGGAGGGTTCCGGGGCCTCAAACGTCAGGCAGCTCGTGGAGGCCCTCGTTGAAAACAAGGTGGACTCCAGGTCCTTCTGCTTCTGCGGGGACGAGGCGGAGTTCCTTCGCCTTCACCGGCAGGGCCACCTCGATTACTGCCTGAGGCTAGCCGTGGGGGCGGGTGCCGACCCGGTCAAGGCCGTGCAGGCCGCTACCATTAACGCCGCGTCACTCCTAGGCGTTGACAAGGACATCGGTTCTGTCGCGCCCGGGAAACTCGCCGACATGGTTATCGTGGATGATTTGGCGGGCTTCAACGTCTTCGCGGTGATTGCAGCCGGTCGGCCGGTGTGGCACGACAGACGCATGCTGGCGTCCCTCAGGCGGCCGGACTACGCGGATTGGATGCGCGAAACGGTCAAGGTGAGGCGTGAGCTTACTCTGCAAGACTTGCGAATTCCCGCGCCGCCGGGTCGGTCGAGGGTTATGGTTCGGGTCATCGGGGTGACCGATGGGAGCCTGATATCCGACGACCTCCGTATAGAGGTTGAGGTGAAGTCCGGCGAGATCGGTCAGGATACCTCGCAAGACCTCCTGAAAGCAGCGATGGTGGACCGCTTCGGGCGGTTTGAGGGCGCGGGCCTCGGCCTGATTCGGGGCTTTGGCCTCAAGCGAGGGGCCGTCGGAACCTCCTACAATGGTCTCTGCCAGAACCTCCTGGTGGTGGGCGCTGACGACCGCGACATGTTGTTGGCTCTGGAGCGCATGGCCGCTCTGGGCGGCGGCTTCGTAGTCGTCGCCGGGGGAAAAGTGCTGGCCGAGCTGCCGCTGCCCCTCTACGGCCTCCTAACGGACCTTTCCCTCGAGGAGGCGACGGCGAGGATGGAGAGCGTGTACCGGGCGATGCGCGGCCTGGGGTGCGGGCTGAGCAAGGGACCGTTGCACACCCTGGCCTTCACCGGGGTTTGTGGGGAGATCGGACACCTCAAGATCGGACACGCGGGTCTCTTTGACGTAGCCGCCAGGAGGTTCGCCCCGATTGTGATCGACTAACGGCCCGCCTTCCAGCGGACCTTCCTTGAAGAGGTGGGACCATGCAGCGCTGTGAGTTAGTGGATGTGGCGGCGGGTAGGGTGCCGGCCGACCTCCTGATTCGCGGGGGGCGCCTTGTGAATGTGCACACCGCCGAGATATACCGGGCAGACGTCACGGTCAAGGGGGATCGAATCGCTGCCGTCGGCGAGGTTGGCGCCGGAGCCGTTGGCCCAAAGACGGTGCTGGTAGAGGCCGACGGACACTACCTGACCCCGGGACTCATTGAGACCCACCAGCACGTGGCCGGGAGTCACCTGAGCATGACGGAGTTTGCACGGGTTGTTCTAGCGCACGGGACTACGGCGATGGCCACAGACTTTTACGAGATTGCCGCGGTGGGCGGTGTTAAGGCCGTCCGCTGGTGTCTGGATGAGCTGCGAGCAACCCCACTGAAGGTGATGTTCGTCATCCCGATGCCTGCGTTCTACCAGAACGAGAAGTTCGGCCACACCGGTAGCCTGGATTTCAAGGACATGGTCGAGATGCTTCACTGGCCGGAGTGTTACGGGCTAAACGAGGCCTTCGCCTCGAGGGTGCTGGCCGGGGATGCCGAGATGTTGGAGCTCGTCCGGCTGACACGGGAGCTAGGGAAAACAGTTGTCGGCCACGCTTCGGAGTTCACCGGGGAACGCTTGCAGGCTTGGCTTGCCGCGGTAGGGTCCACGAATGACCATGAGTGCATCAGTGCCGAGGAGGCGCTGGAGAAGGCCAGGTTGGGTATCCGCATCCTCCTCCGGGAAGGGTCCGCCGCCTCGGACGTCGTCCGGGTGTCGCGGGCCATCACGGGTTTAGGGGCCGACCCTCGTATGTTCGCGTTCTGCACGGACGAGGAGGAACCACTGCGCCTAGGCCGGGTAGGCCACCTCGATGAGAAGATCCGCCTCGCGGTGAGCGCGGGGGTGAACCCGGTAACGGCCGTTCAGATGGCCACCCTGAACGGCGCCGAGACTTACGGCGTGTCTAGAGAGATGGGTAGCGTTACCCCGGGCAAGTTGGCCGATATCCTTCTAGTCAAGGACCTGCGGACGTTCGAGGTTTCCACGGTCATCGCAAGCGGGAAGGTCGTCGCTTCGGAGGGCCACTACACTGGAGACCTGCGGCGTCCCACCCATCCTGACTTCGCGCGGGGCACCGTTCGGCTGAAGGCTCCGGCGCGGCCTTCCGACTTCCGTGTCGCCGCGCCTGACGGGGTAGACCGGGCCAGGGTTAGGGTCATTGTCTGCGTCGACGGCGACCTGGTGACCACTGAAAGGGAAGCGGTCCTCCCCTGCCGGGATGGTGAAGTCCTAGCCGACGTGCGTCAGGACGTGGCCAAGATAGCTGTGCTTGAACGACATCACGCGTCGGGGAAGATCGGGGTCGGCTTCATCCACGGTTTTGGGTTGAAGCGGGGAGCCCTCGGGAGCACCTTCAACCCTCACACGGAGGATCTAGCTGTCGTTGGAACCAACGACCGGGACCTCGCCGTGGCGGCGAACCGCGTGGCTGAACTCGGCGGTGGCTTCGTGGCGGTTGCCGACGGCAAGGTGGTCGGCGAATTGCCGTTGCCCCTGTTCGGACTCCTATCCGATCTACCAGTCGAAGAGGTCTACCCGAGACTCGACCGGCTCTACGCGAGCGTCCGCGAGCTCGGCTGTCAACTACGGGGTCCGTTTACCAGCCTCGGTTTCATGTGCCTACCCACGATTATCGGCAATCTCAAGATCTGTTGCGAGGGCGTCGTTGACGTCTGGAAAGAACAGCTGGTTGACATCGTGAGTGGGGTGAATGGTAGTTGAACCAGGCTTCCGTCGTCTTCGTCTCGGACATGCCCGCCACCTGTCCGCCTTTGCACCACGGGGTGGAACTCAGGGAGTTCTTCCGTCAGACGGGCCGTCTGGCATTTGCTGTAGTCCGCATGGATGCAGGGGGCTACGCCGAGGCTCATGCCCATCCCGGGTCGAGTCACGTGATCTACCTGCTGGAGGGACGGCTCGAGGTCACCTTGGGGGACGCCCGGCCGGTGACCCTAGAACCTGGGGGTGCGGTGCTCATCCCGGAAGGACTTGCGCACGCGACGAGGACCACCGGAGACGTGACCTGCGCTTACGTCATCGTCACTGCGCCGCCTGCGGCTGAGGAGGACTAGACGTTGCGCGTCAGCGTGTCCGGCATACCGGCCGGGCTGGTCCGGAGCGTGGTAATGGACCTGCCGGACGGCGCGACTGTGGGAGACCTCGTCGAGAGGCTCCTTCGCGAGGACCTGAGTCGCGACGGGATGTCAAGCGCCCAGGGCCCGGACCTGCCCGACGGTCGGGGCCCAGGTCAGTCTGTGATCTTCGTCAACGGGCGGAACATCGGGTCCCTGGCCGGGGTGAAGACGCGGCTCGGCGAGGGCGACAAGGTCTTATTCGTCATCCCGGCCGCCGGGGGTTGAGACAAAGAAAGGGGCGGTTGCCGTGCGAGCGATGGTCCTGAGAGAGTACGGGTCGCCACTTGCGCTCGAGGAGCGTCCGGTGCCCGAGCCCGGCCCTGGTGAGGCTGTCATCCGGGTTAGGGCCTGTGGCCTCTGCGGCACGGACCTTAAGATTGCGGCCGGTAAGCTCCCCGGCACGAGGGTACCTGTCACCATGGGCCACGAGCCGGCGGGTGAGGTGGTTGCCGTCGGTTCCGGAGTGCGAAACGTCACCGTGGGCGACCACGTTCTGGCCCACTTCTACGTGACTTGCGGCCTGTGCGAGTACTGCCGCACCGACCGCGAGAGTATCTGCCGGAATCTCCTGGGTCGAGTGGGGTTCGAGATTGACGGCGGCTACGCCGACTACTTGCGGCTCCCGGCCACAAGCTTCCTGCGGTTGGCTCCCGGCATCGGCTTTGAAGAGGGCGCTATCCTGGGCGACGCCGTCGGGACGGCCTTCCACGCTCTCTACAGACGAGGCCATCTTCGCCCTGGGGAGACGGTCCTTGTGATGGGAGTTGGCGGAGTGGGTCTCCACGTCGTCCAGGTCGCCCGCGCCCTCGGCGCGCGGACCGTGGCGGTCGACCTGTCGCCGGCGAAGCTGGAGCTCGCTTGCGCCCACGGCGCCGACCACGCCCTCCGGTACGGCGGCCACTACGTGGAGCAGGTCAGGGACGCGCTGGGCGGGGAGGGGCCTCACCTCATCGTGGAGACCGTTGGGCGACCCGAGACGGTCGAGGCCAACCTTCGGGTGCTCCGACCGGGAGGGCGTCTGGTGATTGTGGGCTACCTTCCGGGGAGCACGTTCCGTGTGGATCCCCTGGCGGCCTTGCTCGACGAGGTCTCCGTGGTGGGCTCGCGAGCCTGCACCAAGGACGACCTGGGCTCCGTGATGAGCCTGGTCTCACGAGGCGCCGTGAAACCCGTAATCACCCGCCGGTTCCCACTCGAACAGGTGAACGAAGCTTTCTCCGAACTTGCGGCCGACAGGATACTGGGGCGGGCGGTGGTCGTTCCATGAATGTTCCGACTACTGGCGCCCCTCTCGCGGCTAGTGATCTCTTCTCGGTAAAGGGCAAGGTCGTGGCTATCACCGGGGCGGCCCAGGGAGTGGGACGTGACCTTTCGCTCGGGTTTGCCCGGGCCGGTGCGAGGGTAGTCGCTATCGACCTTCAGGCCGAGCCCCTGAAGGACCTGTCCGACGAGATCGTCCGGCTCGGCTCCGAGGCGCTCTCCTTCGCCCTGGACCTCAGGAACGTGGCCTCGGTCAACGAGTGCTTCCAAGAGGTGTTGAAGCGGTGGGGGGGCCTGGACGTCCTGTGCAACAACGCGGGGGTCAACGTGCACAAGGACTCCACGGACCTCACCGAGGACGAGTGGGACTTCGTCCTGGACGTCAACCTCAAGGCCTTGTTTTTCTGCTGCCAGGCGGCTGCGCGCGTGATGGCGCCGGCACGCGAGGGGAGGATCATCAACACCGCGTCGACGTTTGGAATCGTCGGGTTTCCCCAGCGGGCAGCCTATTGCGCCAGCAAGGGCGGGGTCGTCCAGCTCACGCGGGCCCTCGCCCTCGAATGGGCGCCCCTCGGCATAAGGGTGAACGCCGTGGCTCCGGCCGCGGTGTGGACTCCGTCGCGGGCCGAGCTCTTTTCGAACGAGGATTTCATGCGCAGCCTCCTTGCCAAGCTTCCCCTGGGCCGGCTGGCCCGGACCAGCGACGTTCTTGCGGCAACCATCTTCCTGGCGAGTCCAGCGTCGGAGTTCGTGACCGGCCAGGTCATCGTGGTCGACGGCGGCTGGACGGCGGCCTAGCGAGGTGATGGACTGATGCCGGATCTCAAGGGTCATATGGGGCGGCTTCTCCTTGTGGATCTTCACAGCCGTGAGCACCGAGTGGTGCCCCTTAATCCGGGCATCGTCCGACACTTCGTAGGCGGCCGGGGTCTCGGTGCCAGGCTTCTGTGGGACTTTGCGCCGGTCGGGTGCGACCCCCTCGGCGGGGAGAACCCGCTCATCTTCGCGACCGGGCCCATGACGGGGACTCCAGTGCCCAACGCCTCGAAGTTCGTGGTCGTCACGAGGTCGCCGCTTACGGGAGGCTTCCTCGATTCGTACGCCAGCGGGGCTCTGGCCGTTGAGCTGAAGTTCGCCGGCTACGATGCCTTGGTCGTCAAGGGTCGGGCTTCGTCGCCCACCTACCTCTGGATCGATGATGACCGCGTCGAGCTGCGGCACGCCGGCCACCTTTGGGGAGCCGACACGTTCACGACGGAAGACCGGGTTCGCCAGGAGACTTCAGCGGAAGCCGGAGTTGTCTCGATCGGTCCCGCCGGTGAGCACCAGGTACACTTCGCCAGCATCAATAGCGACTACTTCCGCCAGGCGGGGCGAGGCGGCGCGGGCGCCGTCATGGGAGCCAAGCGCCTGAAGGCCGTGGCCGTGCGAGGGACCTCGGGCATCGCGGTGCACGACTCCGAGGGATTGCTCAGGCGCCTGAAGTGCGATACCGACAAGGCCAGAGTAAGCAAGGTAGCCACGGCTCGGCGGCACTATGGGACTCCTCTTACCCTCCGCATTACCAACGCGGCGGGCATGCTCCCCACCCGGAACTTCACGGCCGGGGTCTTCCCCGAGGCGGAGGGGACCATCGACGAGGAGGCCGTGGACAAGGCCGTGGTGGCCTCGCGCGGCTGCTACGGATGCATATCCCACTGCTCCAAGGTGACCCGGGTTGCGGGCGTGACCCTTGAGGGTCCCGAGTACGAGAGCCTCGGGCTGCTCGGGTCGAACCTTGGCATCGCCGACCTCGGCTTTGTGACCGAGGCGAACCTGCGGTGCGACGCTCTCGGGCTCGACACGATGTCGGCTGGAGTAGTAGTCGGGTTTGTGATGGAGTGCGTCGCGCGAGGCCTCCTGACCGACACTGAGGTCGGTCGACGGCTGCGCTTCGGCGAGTCGCGGGAAGTGCTCTCCCTCTTGGAGGACATCGCCTACAGGCGCGGCTTCGGCCGCGTCCTGGCGGATGGGGTCCGGCGGGCCGCCGCAACCGTGGGCAAGGGAAGCTCGCGATTCGCCATGCACGTGAAGGGGATGGAGTTCCCCGCCTACGACCCGAGAGCCGGCTTCGGGGCCGCTCTGGCGTACGCTGTCAGCCCGCGTGGTGCGTGCCACCGGCGGGCGTGGCCGCCCGCCCGGGAGGTTCTCGGCGATGTCCCCCCGTACACCACGGAGGGCAAGGCGTCGATGGTCAAGGAGCTCTACGACGAGAACACCGTCTTGCACTGCCTGTTGGTCTGCGATTTCCCCGCCAAGTTCGTACCCCTGAGCCTGGACGATTACGGGGGTTACTTCGGCCTGGTCACCGGTCGGAACGCCTCCCGGGAGGAGTTCCTGGCCTTGGCCGAGCGCACCGAGACGCTGATTCGCCTCTACAACATCCGCGAGGGCTTCGGGAGCCCCGACGACACCCTGCCGGAACGGCTCTTCGACGACGCCATGGACGATGGCCCGGCTCGCGGCCAGCGTATTCCGCGCGACGGGTTTCTCCGGATGCTCTCGGAGTACTACAGCCTCCGTGGTTGGGATGGCGAGGGCCGGCCAACGCCCGCCACTCTCGACCGACTCGGTCTTGCCCGGCTCGGCGAGGGGGTGCGGGCCGGATGAAGCCCTTACGATTGGACCGCTCGCTCTGCGTGGGCTGTCGCTTGTGTGAGATCGTCTGCTCCATGAGGGACGAGGGCACGGTCAACCCCAAACGGGCAAGAATCCGGGTTCCGGCAAGCTTTCCTTTGCCGGCGCCACCCATCTTCTGCAGGATGTGCCCCCGGCCCAAGTGTGCCGAGGCCTGCCCGACCGGAGCCCTCGACGCGAAGGACATCAGGGTCCTTGATAGGTCGAAGTGCGACCTGTGCGGGGCCTGCGTTAAGGCCTGTCCATTTGAGGCCATCTGGAAGTCGCCCCAAGAGGACGTGGTGCTGAAGTGCGACCTGTGCGGGGGCGACCCTCTGTGCGCACCGCACTGCCCAACTGGTGCGCTCTCGTGGTGACCGAGACGACCGCGACCTTTGAGAAAGGGAGGACTGAACACGACTTGCCGGACATCGTCATCGACGTGCACGCCCACACCATACCCCAGACCTTCCTAGCCGCGGTGGGCCGCGACCACCGCTTCAGGGTCCGGGTCGAGCAGCGCGGGCCTTCCCTTTGGCTCGTGCACGACGAGGGCTACGGCTATCCGGTCACGCCGGACTTCTACGACGCGAGTGCGCGCCTGACGGCTCTCGACCGAATGGGCGTGGACGCGGCCGTCCTCTCGCCTTCCCCGACGCTCTTCTACTACAGCGCCGACCCCCGGTTTGCGGCCGAGGTGGCCCACCTAGTCAACGACGGCCAGGCGGCCATGGTCGCCGGGAACCCTTCGCGGCTGCACGCCATGGGCGTGGTCCCTCTGCAGGATACCGAACCGGCGATACGCGAGTTGGAAAGGTGCGTTGACGAACTCGGCTTCGCGGGCGTGCACATCGGCTGCACCGTGGGCGGGGAGAGTGTCTTTTCACCAGCCCGGGAGGCCTTCTTCAGACGGGCAGCCGAGCTTGGAGTGACGGTGTTCGTGCATCCGGCGTATGTGGGCCCCAGACCCGGGCTGGAGCAGTACTATTTGACGAACCTGGTGGGCAATCCGGTCGAGACCACCATTGCGATTGGCAACGCCATCTTCAGTGGGCTGTGCGAGCGCCTTCCCGGGCTTCGTCTCCTGTTCGCGCACGGCGGCGGGTTTGCTCCATATCAGATCGGTCGGTTTGACCATGGCTTCCGGGTGCGGCCCGAGTCGCGCGTCGCGCTCACCCACCCCCCATCGCGGTACGCTCCAAGGCTGTTCTACGACACGATCACCCACAACGGGCAGGCCTTGGCCTACCTCGTGGCGACCGTAGGACCCGAACAGGTCCTTCTCGGCTCGGACGCTCCGTTCGATATGGCTGATCCTGACCCGGTTAAGAGTGTCCGCCAATGCCCCCTGGACGACCGCGCCCGACGGCTGATTCTTGGCGGAAACGCGGCCGCCCTGTTCGGCTGGTCAAACCCCAAGTCGGAGGTGCGTCATGGCTAGAGAGGACTATCCGGAAGGGTGCGCCATCCACGTCAAGGACGTCAAGCCGGCCCGTGTCGGGCCGGGGACGGGATGGCAGAACGTAGACATTCGCTTCGTCGTCGGCTCGGAAGTCGCTGGTCCCGGAAACCTGACCTGGTGGAGGACTCTGTTCACGCCCGGCGCGACCCACCACAAACACCGTCATAATCTGGCCGACGAGGTTTTCTACGTCATCCGCGGTCGCGCGGCCCAGGGCATCGGGACGACCGAGTACGAGGTGACCCCAGGCGTGAGCGTCTTCATCCCCCGCGGGGCGACACACTGGCTGCGAACTTTGGAGCCCAACGAGCCGGTGGAGGTCGTCGGGGTCTACGTGGGGGGTTCCACGGTCGAGGAGAGCGGCTACGAGTACGTGGGACCTGTTAGTGAAGTAGACAAGAAGCTGCGCTAGGTGAAAGGCGGATGTGATTGATGTCCGGTTGGGCCAGAGGCCAGTTCCAGGCTGATTACGAACAAAGGATTGACTTCGACACCCTGAGGACAAGTCGCCTTGAGCGCGCCCGGGCGGCCATGCGCGAACAGGGAGTCGACGCCGTGTTCGTCTGGCGCGATGAGAACGTCCGATACCTCAGCTCGCTGCGCGCCATTATGATCCAGTACCGGGCCTCCACCACCTACGGGGTGTTCATGCACAGAGATGGAGACCCGGTTCTCTTCTTGAGCAGCGGTGAGTTGGCTCGGGCGGAGCGCGACATGCCTTGGATAAGGGGCCTCGTCCCTATTCCAATCATGGACGAGGCCGGCCTTGTGGAGGAAGTCGTTCGGGAAAAGGTTCGACCCGTCTTTGCCGAGCACGGTGTCCTTGACGGCAAAGTGGCGCTGGACGCCATGACATTCCAGCAGCACCGGGCCTACGACAGGCACTTGGCCCAGGTCGAATGGGTCGACGGCGACGCTCTCATGAACGCCGTGCGTAGGGTCAAGGTGCCCCAGGAGATCGCCCTCCTGGAGGAAGTGACAGCCCTGGCCGACGCGGTGGTCGCCAGCGGTACCGAGGCTGTACGGGCCGGCGTGAGGGAGTGCGAAGTCTCGGCAGCCGCGACTCACACCCTCTTCCGCCTTGGTGGGGAATTCGGGCACTTGGCGAGCCCGTTTGTCGCGTCCGGGGAGCGAATGGCGCCACCCACCCGCTTCCCTACCGACAAGATTATCCGCCACGGCGACCTGGTTTTCATGGACATCGGTGCCAGCTGGAACGGCTACTTCGCCGACGTTGGTCGCACCGTCATCTGCGGCAAGCCTTCGCCCGACCAGTCACGGATCTACCGGGCCGTTTACGAATCGCTGCAAGCCGGCCTGGCCGCGATACGGCCGGGGGCGAGGTGCTCCGACGTGGCGAGGGCCTTCCGTCTCGAAGCGGAGAGGCACGACCTGGCCGACCGCTTCATCAATCTCTTCATCGGCCACGGCATCGGATGCGCACCCACCGAGCATCCGTTTGTCGGCGAGACCATGCCCGGCGCCGACGACCCGATCCTGGAGGCTGGCATGGTCTTGGCCCTTGAACCGCTGATCTGGGCGGAGGGCGTCCGAGGCGGCGGGGGTGTGCGCATCGAGGACATGGTCGTCGTGACGGAGACCGGCGCCCACGTGATGTCTCGCGCTCCATACGACGACGGGCTCTTGGGCTAGGTGGGAGGTTATCGGATGAAGGCTGCGGTTCTGAGGGGTCCCGAAGACCTGGTGATTGGCAGAATCGAGCGGCCCGTTCCCGGTCCGGGAGAGGTACTCGTGCGGGTGATGGCTACCGCGCTGTGTGGAACCGACCTTGCCGTGTACCGCGGTCACTTCAAAAGGGTTGTCTATCCCATCGTGCCGGGCCACGAGTCGGCGGGGCAAGTTGAAGAGAACGGACCGGGGGTCGCCGGGCTCCAGGCGGGAGACAGAGTGGTCATCAACCCCCTGGCCTTCTGCGGCCGATGCCGGTTCTGCCTCAGGGGTGACACTCCGCTCTGCCCCCAAGGGGGCCTCCTGGGGCGGGACCGGCCCGGAACCTTCGCTGAGTTCGCGATTGTGAAGGCGGCGCAGTGCCATCTGCTGCCGGAATCAATCGGATGGGGAGACGCGACCGGGCTGGTCGTCCTCGCCAGTGTCCTCCGGGGACAGCGGCGGGCCGGGCTCTCGTTGGGGACCTCCGTGGTGGTCATCGGTCAGGGGGTATCCGGTCTCCTTCACACCAGACTAGCGAAGGCCGCGGGCGCGAGTCCAGTGGTGGGTCTGTCCCGTACAGAATGGAAACTCGAACTCGCTCTGCGGCTGGGAGCGGACCTCGTGGTCGAAGCCGGACAGCGGGACGCGGTCGACAAGGTGAAGAGGGCCACACGGGGCGGTCCTGACATCGTGATCGATACGGTGGCGACCGACCAGACCCTTGGGATGGCTTTCAGGCTGGCCGGCCCCGGTGCCGTCATCCTGGCGTTCGGTGTAGACCCGAGCCCCATTAGTTCTCTAAGCAGCCACACGCTCTACTCGGGGGAGTACTCGGTCGTGGGCGTCAGGGCCATGTCTCCCCGCGATGTCGACCTGGCTATCCGAGCAGTCACGGACGAACGGGTTGACATCGGGTTTCTGGTTACCCAGCGTCACCCCCTCGACAATCTACCCGCGGTCATGCGAGCCCAGACTCGTTCAAGAGAAGGACTTCGCACGGTCTTCTTCCCGTGGGGCGTACCCGATGGGGTCGAACAGGGAGGTGCAAGGGATTGGGCGACCGCAGAATAGCCGTCGAGGTTCAACGAGTCAGCAAGGTCTTCCCTGGTGTCAGGGCTCTCTCCGACGTCAGCTGCGACTTCAGGAGCGGTGAAGTCCACGCTCTGCTCGGGGAGAACGGCGCTGGCAAGTCGACTCTAATCAAGATCATAGCCGGCGTTTACCAGCCGTCGTCCGGCACCGTATCCATCCGGGGCACTCCCGTCACCCAGTTCACTCCCTACATGGCTCGCACGGCGGGGGTCGCCACCGTCTTCCAGGAACTGAGCCTGGCTCCGGACCTGACGGTGGAGCAGAACATCTTCCTGGGCGCGGAGCCGACACGTCTTGCCGCGCTGGGCTGGATTGACGGCCTGTCGCAGCGGCGGAGGGCCATGCAGGTCCTGGAGACCGTCGGGGCCGACGTGGATCCGCAGATTCGACTCTCCGCGCTCGGCGCCGCCCAACAGCAATTGGTGGAGATCGCGAAGGCGATCTGGACCGATCCAGCAGTCCTCATCCTGGACGAGCCGACCGACAAGCTCTTCGGGGAAGAGCAGCTCAGGCTGTTCGATCTCATCCGGCGCTTGCGTGAGCGCGGCATCGCCATTATCTACATTAGCCACAAGCTCGAGGAGATCCACCAAATCGCCGACCGCGTGACCATTCTTCGAGACGGAACGCTCGTCGATACTACGTCCGTCGGCGAGGTCACGATCGACGACATGATCAGGAAAATGGCCGGTCGGAAGCTGGGGGATCTCTTTCCCAAGATCTCGGCAGACCCGGGGCCAGAGGTGCTCCGCCTGGAGAAGATTTCGTCGGCCGGGTTTCTCGAGGACGTCAGCCTGACTCTTCACCGCGGCGAGGTGCTCGGGGTCATGGGCCTGGTCGGAGCCGGCCGGACTCTCCTCGCCAAGACAATAACCGGAGTCGTGCGGCCGACGGGTGGCCGGATCCTCGTGCACAACCGGCCTGCTCGGATCGACAGTCCCGGGGCCGCGGTCAGCATGGGGTTTGGTTTCCTTCCCGAGGACCGCCGCACGCAGGGGCTCATTGTCATGCTTCCCGTGCGCGAGAACATCGTCCTGGCGTCGCTCAGCCGGTGGCTCATCAACCACCGCCAGCTGAACGACATGTCCCGACGCTATTTCGAACGACTCGAGATTAAGGCTCCGAGTATCCACGTCCCCGTCTCCACGCTCAGCGGCGGCAACCAGCAGAAGGTGGTCTTGGCGCGCTGGCTGTGCTCCAAGGCCAAGGTCTTCATCTTCGACGAGCCGACCCAGGGCATCGACGTGGCGACCAAGGTCGAGATCTACAACCTCATCAACGAGTTGACCGCCCAAGGGGCGGGAATCATCATGATCTCTTCGGACATGCGCGAGATCCTCGGCATGAGCGACCGCATCGTCGTGATGCGCAAAGGGCGGGTGGTCAGCGAGTACAGGCGTGATGACGCCACTCCGGAGCGAATCCTTGCCGATGCCCTAGCCGGGAACAGCGATAGCAGCTCCGGGTTCGGCCGTGACAACCAGGAGGTGCGGACCAACAATGTCGGTTGAACGTGAGACGCAGAAGCCCGCTCGAGCATCCGGGCGCTGGAGACGGGGACTGACCTGGGAGACCTTTGGCGTCCCCCTGGCGGTGCTGGCCGTGTGTCTTCTCTTCGGGCTGTTGGCACCGCAGTTCTTTCAGCTGCAGAACATAGCCAACATCGGTCGGCAGACCGCCGCCCTGGCTTTGGTGGCTTGGGGCATGACCATGATCATCATCAACGCGGGCATCGATCTGTCGCCCGGAGCCGTGGTGGCTCTTGTGAGCGTCATCGCGGCTACCGTGCTCAAGGAGTTCGGACCGGCGGCGGGTGTCCTGGCCGGTGTGACCGTCGGACTAGGGTGCGGCCTGCTCAACGGGGTCCTCATTTCCAAGCTGCGCATGCCGCCCTTCATCGCCACTCTGGGCGTGATGTCTGCGGCCCGGGGAGCAGCCCTGACCTACACAGGGGGCGTGCCCGTGTTCGGCCTCCGTTCCGACTGGTTTGCCTGGTTGGGCGCGGGCAGTGTGCTGGGGCTCCCTGTAATCGTCGTCGTCGCCCTACTCGGTTTCGCGCTCACGTACTCTATCTTGCGCTTCACGAAGCTGGGCGTCTACACCTACGCGATCGGCGGCAACGAGACGGCGGCCAGGTGGGCTGGCATTCCCGTGGACCGCTACAAGATTCTCATCTACTCGTACGCCGGCCTGCTCACGGGTATTGCCGGCGTCCTTCTGGCGGCCCGCGTCAACTCAGGGCAACCGCTTCTCGGTACGAGCATGGAGCTTCAGGCCATCGCCGCCGTGTGTATCGGCGGCACTTCCCTCTTTGGGGGACGCGGTAGCTTGGCGGGTACGTTCTTCGGCGTGCTGTTGACCGGAGTCCTCAACAACGGCCTCAACCTACTCGGTGTGTCCAGCTTCATTCAGCAGATCGTTATCGGTGCAACCATTCTGATCGCCGTGTTGTTGAGTCTCTGGCGGCAGCGCTGATTCTTTAGGGCAGGGCGCTCCGATGCCCTGAAGGGAGGTGGTGGCTGGAGTGCGTGTTAGCGGGGAAGAGAGACGTTACTGCCGTTCGGAGCGGAGACTACAAGGAAGGGAGATCGGATGACGTGAGACAGATCTGGGCAAAGCGCTGGATTCTGGCACTAGTGGCGGTTCTGCTTGCTGGGACCTTGATTCTGAGTTCCTGCAAGGCCACGACCGGGGAACAGGGAGAGAAGCAGAACATCACCATAGCCGTCTTCATGTCCAACGCTGGCGACCCGTACTTCCAGAACAAGTCCTACGGCTACGTCGAAGCGCAGAACCTCCTCAACGCCCGCTACCCCGATTACAGCGTGACTGTCGAGCTCTACGACGCGGGCGGGTACGAGTTCTCCGAGAAGCAGATCTCGCAGATTGAGGACGCCATCACCCGCGGGGTGGACGCGATAGTCATCACCGCATGCAACCGCGAGGCGCTCAAGCCTGTCATAGACACGGCCATGGCCAACGGTATCCCCGTGGTCAACGATGACGTGCTGGTCAACACTGAGACGACCATCGAAATCAGTGAGGACAGCTTCCATGTCGGGCAGGCCGTGGCCGACTTCGTCGCCCGTAAGATCAACGGCACGGGTGGCGTCGTCATGCTCAAGGGGCCAGCCGGCGCTGACCTCTTCATGAAGCGGGCCGACGGAGCGCACGCTGAGTTCGCCCGCTATCCGGGGATTCGCGTCCTTGCTGAGCAGTGGCATCCCTCCAACATCGTCGAGGCCCGTCGGGTGATGGAGGACTTCATTCAGGCGCATGGTCGGAACATCAAGGGTGTCTACGCCTGCGGGACCGTCTCGGCCATGGGTGCCGCCGAGGCCCTCAAGGCCGCCGGGTTCCAGCCTGGTGAAGTCATCATCGCCTCCATCGACCTGCATGACGAAGGTATCAAGTACATGGAGGACGGGTGGATCACTGGGCTCGTTCCGTGCCAGCCCGTGAAGCTCGCGCGGATGAGCGTCATGTACGCGTTCCTGGCCGTCACCGGCGAAGATGTTCCGGAGATTATCCGGACTTCGGACGAGTTCGTCGTCGACCTCGAGCGCCTGGCTACGTTCGACCTCAGTGACTGTATGGCTCCCGAGGGCTGGGCGCCTCCGATTCGGTAGCCCGTAGCCAGTGAGAGTATGGAAGAGCGCGGGGCCTGGCCGGCGCGAACGCTGCCGGACGGGCCCCGCGAGGGGAGGCGGGAGAGTGAACCGCGTGGCGCTGAGAAGGGCGGCCCTGGGACGTGAATCGGCAGACCTGGTCATCAAGGGAGGTCGCCTGGTAAACGTTCTGACCGGCGAGGTATACCAGGCCGATGTCGCCGTGAAGGACGGCTTCATCGCGGCCGTCGGAGACGTCGTCGCCGGTGCTGGGGGCAGCCCGACGGTGATCGACGCCTGCGGGCGCTACGTGCTGCCGGGCTTCATAGACCAGCACGTTCATACCTACGAGAGTCAGCTCAATGTGACCGAGTACGCGGCTGCGGTCCTGGTCAACGGCACAACGGCCATCTGCACCGACTTCTACGGCGAGTCTACAGTAGGCGGGAAGACTGCGGTGCGGCACTCCCTGGACGCCGCGGCCGGAACTCCCCTGAAGATTCTCTTCGTTCTCGGCGTTCCCGGGTACTACCAGAACGAACCGTTCGGTCACTCAGGGACGCCGACAATGGACGACATGTTTGAAATGCTGGGTTGGCCCGAGTGCGTCGGCCTGAACGACACCTTCGCCTCGAAGCTGGTCGGTGAGGACACCCGCCTCCTGGAACTCGTCGAACTGGCCCAGTCGCGCGGAAAGAAGATATGCGGCCACGGCTCCGAGATAGAGGGGGCCGCTCTGAACGCCTGGGTTGCCACCGTCCCGAACACGGACGATCACGAGTGCGTCAGCGCGGTCGAGGCGGTGGAGAAGGCCAGGCGGGGCGTGTGGGTATCCATGAGACAGGGGTCCGGCTGTCCCAACGTCCCCGAACTCGTCAGAGCCATTACCGAGTTGGGCGCGGATCCGCGACGGTTCACCTTCAATACCGATCTGGTGTCAGCTCACGACCTCGTTGAGAAGGGTGGCATCGACCACGCCCTTCGCACGGCCGTCCGGCATGGTCTGAGACCGGTGACCGCCATTCAGATCGCGACGCTGAACGCGGCCGAGTGTTTGGGAGTCAGTCACCGGATGGGAAGTGTGTCTCCCGGCAAGGAGGCTGACATTGTTCTGGTCGACGACCTCGTGGAGCTCAGACCGCGTCTTGTCGTCGCCCGCGGCAGGGTCGTCGCCAGGGACGGCGAGTTCGTCGGAGAGATCCCGTCCCTTGCCTACCCGTCCGAGGCGAGAGACACCATCCGGGTCGCTCTCCCGCTCGGCCCCGACGATTTCCGCCTGGAGGTGGGGGGCGGGGACCGGGAGGACTCGGCTCGGGTCATCGGCGCCAGCGGAGACAGCCTGATAACGGAGGAAATACGCGAGACAGTGCGGGTAAGGGACGGGCTCGTTACGGCCGACCCCGCACGGGATCTCCTCAAGATCGCGGCTCTGGAGCGGCACAACCGCTCGGGCGAGATCGGGAAGGGACTTATCCGAGGGTTCGGGCTGAAAGCCGGGGCCATAGCGAGCACCTATAATCCACAGCAACAGAACCTCCAGGTGGTTGGGACCAACGACGCGGACATGGCTGCCGCAGCCAATGAGCTGGTCCGAATCGGCGGGGGGATGGTCGCCGTCCGAGACGGTAAGGTCTTGGCTTGCCTCGGATTGCCACTCTATGGTCTCCTCTCGGACAAGCCGGCAAAGGTGGTAGCTCGCGACTACGACCGACTCCTGTCGGTCGTCCGCGATCTCGGTTGCTCCCTGCCGGCTCCCTTCCATACCCTGGCGTTTGTCGGCCTGCCCATAACCATCGGAAAACTCAAGATCAGCCCCCGTGGCCTGGTAGACGTCTGGCAGGAGAAAGCGGTTGGGCTGCTTGCGGAGTGAGAGGAACGTGAGGCATTCTTGACACCCAAGGTGGTCCGCATCGCCCTCATCGGGGCTGGGTGGATGGGCCAGATACACAGCGAGACTTATTGCCGTCTCTACACCAGGACTACCGATAGTGGGGTTCGTCCTGAGCTACGCTGGGTGGTTGACGTGGACGAGCCCCGTGCACGCCGGTTGCTGGAGACCTACGGCTACGCCCGCATGGGCGCGAAGTGGGAGAAGGTGATAGCCAGAGAGGACGTGGACGTGGTCGACGTGTGCGTCCACAACTCCCTCCACCGGGACATCGTGCTGGCCGCGGCGAGGGCCGGCAAGCACTTGCTCTGCGAGAAGCCCTTGGCTACGTCTGTCCAGGCGGCCGAGGAGATGGTGCGGGCGGTGGAGGAAGCAGAGGTGGTCCACATGATCAACTTCAACTACCGAAGGGTCCCTGCCATCGCCTATGCCCGCCAGCTGCTTGGGGAGGGAGCGCTCGGCGAGGTCTACCAGATGCGCGTGCTGTTCGCCCAGGACTTCGCGGCGAGCCCCGATCTTCCCGTGAGTTGGCGTTTCCGGCCCGACCTCGCCGGCGGAGGCAGCCTGGTGACGATGGGATCCCATGCGATCGACCTCATGAGGTGGTTCATGGGAGATGTCAGTAGGCTTGTCTCGATGACCAGCACCCTGGTGCCTGAGCGCCCCCTGACGGGTGACGACGGCCGTGTCGTCCCTGGTCGCCGGGCCAAGGTTGCTGTTGATGACGTCACTTCAGTCATAGTCAGGTTCGCGAGCGGAGCTGCGGGGACCCTCGAGACCACCTGGCTCGCCCACGGCCGGAAACACCATCTCGAGTTCGAGGTCTACGGCAGCCGGGGTGCCCTCCGGTTCAACAGCGAGCGACTCAACGAGCTCATGTTCTGTGACGGCTCTTCTCCGGCGGAACTCAGGGGCTTCAGAACCATCCTCGTCGGAGAGCCCCATCCCTACGGGACCCAGTTCGGGCTCAAGACGGGCATGGGGATAGGCATCAAGGAGACCTTCCTTCTCCAGCTCCAGGACCTGCTTGCCGGGGTGGCATCCGGTACCAAAGTGACCCCGGACTTCCGGGATGGCCTCGAGGTGGACCGCTTCATCGCCGCCGCCTTTGACTCCGCTGGCCTTGGGCGGTGGGTGGAACTGCACACTGGCTAGAGGGTGACCAGGAGAAAGACAACCTGAGGAGGTACAGCGTTGGACAAGCTCATCATTACAATAACAGTTGACTCCACGATGTCGTATCCAAGAAACCCGTACTGCCCACCGACCGAAGAAGTGGACAAGGTGGCCAAGGAGTATATCGAGGCCGTTAAGGCGGGTGCCAGCATCGTGCACCTCCACGGCGTGCACAAGCTCGAAGCTACGTTCGGCGCCGATGGCCGCAAGCTCAGTCATGTTGATTTCGACGGTTGGAAACGGCTCAAGGAGAAGATCCAGGAGAAAGTCAACCCGGTAATCCAATACGGCATAGCCAGCGCGCGGTTCGAAGAGAAGGTCAAGCTAATGGAGCACAAGCCCGATCTCATGTCGATCTGCTTCGGACCGCACGACGAGGACTTCCAGCCGGATCCGGACTATCCGGCCCAGGAGATCTACGCCGTTCATCCCAGGGATGAGCTCGCAGGCTACTCCAGGGAAGCGATGAACCACGGCGTCAAAGTGGAAGTGGAGTCGTTCACTCCCGGGTCGTTCTACAACATCCGCCACGTGTCCAAGAAGGGTCTCTTGCCCGAGCCCATTTGGACGACCCTCTTCCTCGGGTGGCCGGGCGGGACCTGGATGCCACCGACATCGAAGGGCCTGATCTTCTTCGTCGATTGTCTCCCTAAGGAATACAAGATCAACTGGAACACCAGTGTCATGGATCCTCTGGCCCAGTGGCCAGTTCTGACTGAGGCCATAATGCTCGGTGGACACGTTCGAGTCGGCTGGGAGGACAACCCCTACCTGAGCCCGGGAACGTATGCCAAGACCAACGCTGAGCTAGTCGATAAGATCGTGCGGATCGCGACGGAACTCGGCCGTGACATCGCGACTCCCGACGAAGCCCGGAAGATCGTTTTCGGCAAGTAGACTCGCGAACGCCCAGCCGGGACACCGAGAACACGCTCCGACAGTGGAGCCGGACGGGCCGGGGAGGGGGAAGCCACCCTCCCCGGCCGGCCGGGGAAGGGGTTTGAGAGTGCACGAACGGTATGGTTTCACAAGCCCGCGGAGCGCGGTAGCCAGGAATGAGGTTGAAGCCACCAAGCTAGCGGCTTCGATGAGGTTGCCGGTCGCCCTCAAGGTGGTCTCCCCGGACATCCTCCACAAGTCTGACGTGGGAGGTGTGCTGCTGGGCCTCTCGTCCGAGCAGGAGGTCCGAACGGGTTTCAGGACCATCGTGGACACGGTCGCCCACCGCGCCCCCGAGGCCACGATTGAAGGCGTCATGATCCAGGAGATGGCCCCCAGGGGCGTCGAGATCATCATCGGCCTGCTGAACGACCCGGCTTTCGGGCCCGTGGTCATGTTCGGGCTAGGAGGCGTGTGGACCGAGGTTCTCCGGGACGTCTCGTTCCGCTTGGTGCCTCTTAGCAGGGAGGATGCCCTGGCCATGATCCGCGAGATCAGGGGGGCGCCCATCCTTTCCGGCTACCGGGACTCGCCAGCCGTGGACGAGGACGCCCTTGTCTCCCTGCTGCTGAACGCGAGCAGGATGGCCCAGGATCTGGGAGACCGGCTCGAGGCCGTGGACTTCAACCCAATCGTGGTACGGGGCAAGGAACACTGGGTCGTTGACACGAGAGTCATCCTTCGGGAGGAAGGGGATCGACCGAGGGCGGCAAGCTGTCGCGTAGGCGCGGACCCCTCTCAACTAGAGCGGTTCTTCGAGGCCGGGTCGGTCGCCGTCGTTGGGGCGTCCGCCACCCCGGGGAAGATCGGTTTCATCGTCCTCGACGGGCTTGTGAACCACGACTACCGGGGCAAGGTCTATCCTGTGAACCCCTCGCGTTCGGAGATACTCGGCCTGGCGTGCTATCCTTCGATTAGAGCTCTCCCGGAGCCGCCGGAGTTGGTCGTCGTCACCATTCCCCTGGCCGGTGTGGAGGGGATTATCGAAGAGTGCTCCGAGCGCGGCGTCCGCGCTGTGGTGGTGATATCAGGCGGGGGCAAGGAACTCGGAGGTGACAGTCTAGCCGTCGAGACCCGTATCAGGGAAAAAGCCCGGTCTCTCGGAGTGCGGGTCGTCGGCTGCAACTGCATCGGCGTGTTCGATGGCCGTTCCCGGCTGGATACGTTCTTCCACACGACCGAGCGGTTGACTCGTCCGGAATACGGCCCGGTGTCGATGATCACTCAGTCCGGCACGGTGGGTTGCGCGTTTCTCGAAGCCATGGTGGGAACGGGCGTTAGTCGATTTGTGAGCTACGGGAACCGAATCGATGTTGACGAGGCCGATCTTCTCGCCTTTCTCGCCCGGGACCCTTCCACCAAGGTCATCGTCGCGTACGTGGAAGGCTTCGAGCGAGGACGGGACTTCTTCGAGGCCGCGAAGGAGACGGTGAACCACAAGCCCGTTCTCATCTACAAGGCCGGACGGACCGACAGGAGCGGCCTGGCCTCCCTGTCTCATACCGGGTTCCTTGGGGGTGCCTACGCTGTCGCTCGCGGGGCCTTCGAGCAGTGCGGGGTAATCGCCACCGACAGCCTGGAGGATCTCATCGCGGGGGCCAAGGCCCTGAGCCGGCTGCCGCGCGCCGCCGGGAACCGGGTGGCTACCATTTCGAACGGCGCCGGGACGGTGGTCCAGGCCATGGACCTCCTCGACGAGTTCGGTCTGGAGGCGGCAACCCTGTCGGATGAGTCTGTGACCCGGTTGACGGCGGGCTACCCCCCGTTCTACCTGATTGGAAACCCCGTCGACGTGACCGGCTCCGGCACTGCCTCCGATTACGATGCTGGCGTAAGGGCCCTAGTGGACGATCCCGGTGTTGACATCGTCATGTCGTGGTTCGTCTTCCAGGACACCCCGCTCGAGGAGACGATCGTCGAGGTTCTCGCCGAGTTGTCCCGGTGGTCGCCGAAGCCCATCATCTGCGGAGCCGCTGGGGGAGCGTACACCGACAAGATGGCCCGGGCCCTTGAGGAGGCGGGAGTTCCGGTCTTCCGCACAGTTCGCGCGTGGGTCATGGCCGCCAGGGCCGTTCTGCCCGGCCCGGACACAAAGCACCTAGATTAGAGGAGGTTGCCCGATGAAGGAACCCTGGCACACCGACAAGTGGTTCACGAGTCCGTGGAACTTCGTCCCGGAGGTCGTGAAGGAGAACTGCTTCGCCCGTAAAGTCCAGTTGCACGACATCACCCTTCGAGACGGTGAGCAGCAAGCCGGTTTGGTGTTGCGGGCCGAGGATAAGGTGGCCATCGCTGAGAAGCTGGCCGAGGCCGGAGTGGACCGAATCGAAGCGGGCATGCCCGCCGTATCCCGGGACGACGAGAAGGCCATCCGGGAGATTGTCAAGCGCAAGCTGGGTCCGAAGATCTTCGCCTTCGCCCGGTGCATGGTCGAGGACGTCAAGCGCGCCAAGGACTGCGGCGTGGACGGGATCGTCATTGAAATACCCAGCAGCGAACACATCATCCGCAACGCCTACGGCTGGCCGCCCGAGAAGGCGGTCGACCTCTCAATCAAGGCGACTCAGGCGGCCAAGGAGGCCGGCCTTTTCACGGCTTTCTTCACGATCGACGCTTCGCGGGCCGACCTCGACTGGCTCCTGAGCCTCATCGGGCGCGTGGCCGACGAGGGACACATGGACGCCGTGACCCTCGTGGACACGATGGGCGCATGCTCGCCCGCGGCCATCCGCTACTTCGTCCGCAGGGTCCGCCAGCGTTTCCCGGAAGCGCAACTAGAGGCTCACTTTCATGACGATTTCGGCCTGGCCACGGCGAACACGTTGGAGGCGCTGGCCCTCGGCGTTCAAGTGGCCCACGTCTCGGTGTGCGGCATCGGCGAGAGGGCCGGAGGAGCGGCCCTCGAGGACGTGGTCGTAGCCCTCAAGACCCTCTACGGAGTCGAGACGGCGGTCAAGACGGAGAAGCTGTACGAGCTATGCCAGGTCGTCCTCGACCGCACTGGGCACCCGATTCCGCCCAACAAGTCCGTGGCCGGAAGAGCCCTCTTCGATGTGGAGTCAGGCATACCAGCCACGTGGCTGAGGCGCTGTGGAGAGAAGCTGCTCACGGAGGTCTTCCCGCTCCACCCGGACCTCATCGGTCAGTCGCAACCGAGAATCGTGCTGGGGAAAGGATGCGGCGACGAATCGGTCCGGCAGTGGCTCGAGGATATGGGGGCTCAGGCGACGCCGGAGCAGGTGAGCCGGCTCACCGCTCTCGTCAAGGACTTCTCACTCGCCAAGAAAGATCTCCTGACCCGCCGCGAGTTCGCAACGCTGGTCCGTTGGGTGCTGGAGGACTAGCGTGAACCGGCGGCTAGGGATTGCAGTGATCGGAGCCGGCTGGATGGGCCGCGTGCATAGCGAGGCCTACCGGCGCCTCGCTGGCCTTCTCCCGTTGCCGGGGGTCGACGTGGAGCTGCGGTGGGTCGTGGACCGGGAACCGCATCTCTGCCGTGACCTCGCCGAGCGGTACGGGTTCGGTCGCTTCACGACTGATTGGACCGAGCCGCTCCGCGACCCAGAAGTGAGCGTGCTCGACGTCTGCCTGCCCAACGCCTACCATCGAGAGGCGGTGCTGGGCGCAGTTTCCGAGCGCAAGCACGTCCTGTGCGAGAAACCGTTGGGGAAGGATCCCCGCGAGTCCGAAGAGATGTACAGAGCAGCGCAGGAAGCCGGCATCTGCCATCAGACGGCCTTCAACTACCGCCGGGTTCCCGCTCTGGCCTTCGCCAGGGAACTGATTGCCGGCGGTGAACTAGGCGAGCTCCGCGAGTTCCGGGGGCAGTTCCTTCAGGACTTCGCCGCTGATCCCGGCGTGCCGGCCTCCTGGCGCTTCGCGAGTTCGGTAGCGGGGGCCGGAAGCCTTGCCACTCTAGGATCCCACCTTCTTGACCTGACCCGGTGGCTGATGGGCGAGGTCACCGCGATAGCCGGAGCTAGTCAGACCTTCATCGCGGAACGCCCGGTGGAGGACGGGCGCCCGGTACGCGTGGATGTGGATGACACATCGTGCCTGGTGGCACGTTTCGCGGGACGCGCCATAGGCCTCCTGCAGACAAGCTGGGTCGCCCACGGTCGACGGTGTCAACTAGAGGTGGAAGTCCACGGCAGCCGGGGCTCGCTCGTCTTCAGCCTCGAGCGGATGAATGAGCTGCAGTTCTGTGAAGGCGACGGCCCCTCGACCCGGAAGGGCTTCCGGACCATCCACGTGGGGCAGTCGCATCCGTACGGCGGGGTCTTCGAGCTCAAGACCGGCATGAACCTGGGTTGGCGGGACACCTTCGTCCTACAAGCCCACGAGTTCCTCAAGGCCGTGCTGGAAGGCCGTCCGGCGACGCCCTCCTTCTACGACGGGTGGCAGGTAGATCGGCTCATCGCCGTAGCCGCGGAGGCGGGACGTGGGGACGGCTGGGTGAGCGTACCCCCCGTGCCGACATAATCAGGCGCTGCTATTGGAGAGGCCCGAGCCGCCTACCCGGGCCTCTCCGCCCGCTCCGGGCCAGACTGCTGCCGGCTTGATCACCTTTATCCTCAGTTCGACGACTCGCGAGGGGCAATACAGCAAGACCTCGTCCGGCGAGGAGTACGGCCTGAAGTTGGTGGCCGGGGCCTCGTTCCTGAGGGCGTGCAGAACCGGGTAGATATGGTGGTAGAACTCGCCGCATAGACCTTCGGGGGTCGCGTAGGCGAACGAGTAACGGTCGCCGACCTCGTGGCCGCACCGGCAGTTTTCCGGGCCGCCGCGAACGGAGACGACCTCCGCCTCGAACGAACATGGCTCATCGAAGGAGATTCTCATTGCTGGTCGCCGTCCCTCCTCTCGGGCGCTCGAGGCCCAACCGCCTCTCCTCTCGGGCGCTCGACGCCCAGCCGCCCGCGGCAGCGCCACGCCGCTCTCTAGGAGCGCGCTTCCTCTACCGGCGCGTGGGCAGGCCTGCCGTGCACCTTCTCGTAGGCCCGGCACGACGGGCAGATACCGCGTTCCACGTTCTTGACGAACCAGAAGGCGAGCCCTCGCTGTTTGGCCCTGGCCCGACGGCAAATCGGGCAGTTCTCGCACATCTTGGCCTTGGCTCGGTCCTGCTCAGTGATTTCGGCTGTCCCCATCCTCCGCTCCCCCTCCTATGGCCGCGTGGAGCCCTATGACGATGGGTCGGCACTGGAACCCCCGCCGGCTCGATACGTCAAAGGAGGTGGGCGCCGCCCGCGTCCGGGGCAGGCGCTACTCGTCGACGGGAGCCGGGCTCAAGTTGGCGGAGCCGTCAGCCCTCCCGCGCCAGGGAGTGGTCCCCGGTGTCTGACGTGTTCCTCCGTGTGGAATTTCGAATTCGGCCTCGCGCTGGGCTTTCCCTACCCAGGCTCCTCAGCCTCGTTGTGGCCGTCTTGTTGGCTCTGGCCTCCGTCACCTTTGCCCTGAGCGGTTGCAGGGCCCTGTTCGGGCCTGCCGGGCCGTTCGGCCGGGGCGGGCCGGAGCCGCCCGACCCGGAGCAGGCTCGCCTGGTGGCGGCCTCCTCGAACGCCCTCGCCTTCGACCTGCTCGAGAAGCTCTCGGTGGCCGCGGCGGGGAAGAACGTCGTCCTCTCGCCCCTGAGCATCTCCGCTCTGCTGGCCATGCTCCTCGAAGGCGCGGACGGCGAGACGGCGGCGGCCATCGCCGGCGTGCTCCACCTTCCGTGGGGGCAGGACCCGGCGGCGGGTGAAAGCGCCGGGGGCTTCGGCACCCTCCTTAACTACATCAGCCATCCGGATGCGACTGGTCCGGACGTGGAGCTCGCCATAGGCAACGCCATCTGGCCGACCGTGGGCTACCCGCTCACGGACGAGTTCGTGGAAACCATGACCGACGACTTCCGGGCGGAAGTAGCCGAACTCGACCTCGGGTCGCAGCAGGCGGCCGACGAGATCGACCACTGGGTGGTCGAGAAGACCCGTGGCCGCATCCAGCGGATGTCTGACGCCCTCGGCCTCCCCGACCCGGGCGCCGTGACCGTCCTCATGAACGCCGTCTATTTCAAGGGCAACTGGACGCATCGCTTCGACAAGGAGGCGACGCAGCCCGGCACGTTCACCTTCCCCGACGGGACCGAGGTCACCGTGCCGATGATGTGCCGGAGGGGGGAGTTCGAGGTGGCGGAAGGGGCCCTGGCCGACGGCCTTGGATTCCTCATGCTCCGCCTGCCCTACGGTGAGGACCAGCGGTTCGTCATGGAGATCCTGCTTCCCGGCCTCCCCGACATCGGCCGGTTCGTCGCCGGCCTCACGCCCGAGGAGCGCCTCGAGGCTGCCGCAGCGCTCGCCGAGCAGGAAGTGTTCCTCGTCATGCCCAGCTTCGAACTGGAGTACGAGGCCACCCGAGAACTCGACGCCGCTCTCCAGGGCCTCGGCATGGCCATCGCCTACTCCCCCGAATCGGACTTCACCCCGATGTCGCCCCGCGACCCCTGGCTGAGCCGTATCGCCCACAAGACCTACATCCGGGTCGACGAAGAGGGTAGCGAGGCCGCCGGGGTGACGGGCGGCGTGATGCGGGAGTCGATGCCGGCCGAACTGCGCGTCGACCGTCCCTTCGTTTTCACCGTCACCGACACGGATACCGGGGTCATCCTGTTCATGGGCGTGGTGACCGACCCGACGGCGTAGCGCCGGCCATCTGGCACAGGATTCACAGACGATTGCGAGAACTTGCCCCCAATCCAAGCCACGGCTGGGGAGCCGGCTGTGGCCATCGATTGGAGGGCTCCCCATGAGACGCCCGCACGCCGTTTGGGTTCAGGTCTTGCTTTTCCTGCTCTTCGCCGTCGTTCTCTCGGCCGTTCCCGCGCTCGTAGGGTTGCTCGCGGACAAGTCCGGTTTGGGCTTAAGCCTGTTTCTGGCCTGGTACGGTATCTTCCCGCCTGTGACGTTGTTCCTTCTGGGCTGGCTCTTCTACCGGTACGAGAGCAACTGGCTCCGGTTCTGGGGGCGTGTGTCGCTGGGCGTGGGGATATGGTTCTCCCTCCAGGCCCTGGTGACCCCGCTGGCCGAGGCGTCGCTCGTCTTCCGGCTTCTCTCGCTCCCCACCGTCCTGGCCGGTGACAACTGGCTATGGCTCTGGACGGTCATTTTCCTGGGCGACGGCATCTGCCTCACCGTCGCCGGAACCTACAGGCTAGGGGCCGCGTCCCTGACTCGTGACGTGCCAACGGCGGCCTCGGCCTCCGAACCGGCCTCCGAACCGGCCCCAGGCCGGACTCGAATCCGCACCGCCGTGACCATCGCCGCCATCGTCCTCCTGGCGGCCGTCCCGGCGCTCGTGGTTTGGTCGTCGGTCCCCGGCACCCCACGCCTCCCCACCTCGACTCCCGGCGCGGAGGGGGACCCCGCCTCCTTGGGTCCACGGCTCCCCTCCACCGAGGAAGTCTGGAGCTACATCGTCGATATCTACAGCTTCGGCCCGCGCCGGACGGGCAGCCAAGCGGCCCTGGCCACGGCCGACTACCTCGCCTCCCGCCTCACCGGTTTCGGCTTCGCCGACGTCAGGGTGGAGACGGTCGACTTCGACTACTGGGAAGCCTCGCGCTGGCGGGTCTCGGTGGATGACGGCTCCGGTTCGGGTCCGCGGGACCTTGAGTGCTTCTACGTTCCGTACAGCGGCCCGACCGCCCCGGAGGGCGTGACCGCCGAACTCGTGTACGTCGGCACGGGCCGCTCCGAGGACTGGGCCGGGACTGACGTCGCCGGCAAGGTGGTCCTGGTCGACCTTCCCCCGGTGGAGGTGGCCTGGGACCAGCTCAAGATCTTCGGCTACCTGGCCTACGACAAGACCGGCCGGACGAAGGGTTGGAGTCGCCCTTACCCCATCGGCTGGATGATCCACTACCTTTCCGTCTACCCGGCTCTGGAGGAGGCCGGCGTCGCCGGTATCATCGGAGTGCTCCGCGGTTACCCGGACATGGGTCCCCTGTCCTACTACGCCCCGTACGACGGCGAGCTGCGCTCCGTGCCGAGCCTCTACATCCGGGAGCGTGAAGGACAAAGGCTGGTGGAGGCTCTCCAGGGTGGGGCCGGCGTCACGGCCAGCGTCGTCCTCGAGGCCGCGGTGGCCCCGGGCGCCGGCAGGGCCCCGGTGGTCTACGGGGTGTTGCCCGGCCGTAGCGAGACCAACCTCATCATACACTCGCACTACGACTCGCCCTGGGCGAGCGGGGTCGAGGACAGCTCCGGCGTGGGCGTGGTCCTGGCCCTGGCCCGCTACTACGCCGCCGTCCCGGCCGAGGCGCGGGACCGCACCCTGGTCTTCCTGTTCACCGGCTCGCACATGGTCGGGGCCCCGACCAACCCGTGGTTCATCGAGAGCCACCGCGAGGACATCATGGCCCGTAACCTCTACGACATCGCCATAGAACACGTGGCCGACGACTTCCCCTACGACGACGAAGGCCTCACGGCCCGGGGCGCCTTCGTCACGGAGAACCCCGTCGTGGCGAGCATCTTCGCCCGCACGGTCACTACCCGAGGCCTGGACCGCACCCTCATCTTCCCGACGGGTACGCCCCTCGGGGTGCCGACCGACGCCGGGCCGTTCCAGCGGGCCGGCTACCGTGTCGTGAGCCTCATCAGCGGGCCGGTCTATCTCTTTGACGCGGCGGATACGCTGGACCGGGTGGCGAGGGACGAGCTCGGGCCCATGGCCGCCGCCTACGTGGACTTCATCGAACGCCTGGGGCAGGTTCCAGACTTCCTGCTGAGGCCCAAGGTCAACTTGCTGGCCGCCCTCTACGTGCTGGTGCTTCTGACGCCTCTCGCCCTCGCGGGATACCTCTCTAGGGGCCCCGGGTACGCCGGCCGCCCTGTCGTGATGACGACGGGCACTCGGAAGAACGGAGGAGAGCTGCATGGCTCAATTGGCGGTTGAACTGGCGTGGATGGACCTGACCGCGCAGGCGGAGCTGGTCCGTAAAGGAGAAGTGACGCCGGCCGAACTGGTCGAGGGGGTCATCCGGCGCGTCGAAGCCCTCAACCCGCGGCTGAACGCCGTCATCACCCCCATGTACGACCACGCCCGGGAGGCGGCCGCGGGACCCCTTGCCGACGGGCCGTTCAAGGGAGTGCCTTACCTCCTCAAGGACATCGGCGCCACGTACGGCGGGGTGCCCCAGGCCAGCGGGAGCGCTTTCATGAGGGGGATCCCCTCGCCCTATGACAGCGTCCTCACCGAGCGGCTGAAGGCGGCGGGCCTTATCATCGTCGGCAAGACCAACACGCCGGAGCTGGGTCTCCTCCCGACCACCGAGCCCACGGCCTTCGGCCCGAGCCGTAACCCCTGGGACCTCGAGCGCAGCACGGGCGGCTCAAGCGGCGGTTCGGCCGCGGCCGTGGCGGCGGGCATCGTGCCGGCGGCGCACGCGAATGACGGAGGCGGTTCCATCCGGATCCCGGCGTCCTGCTGTGGCCTGTTCGGCCTGAAGCCGACTCGCGGCCGCATTACCTTGGGCCCCGCCCTGGGGGACAGCACGAACGGGCTGACGAGCGAGCACGCCCTGACCCGCTCCGTCCGCGACAGCGCCGCTCTCCTTGACGCCACGGCGGGCCCGGCCCTTGGCGACCCTTACTACGCCCCGCCGCCGGCCCGGCCGTACCTCGCGGAAGTCGGCGCGGACCCCGGCAAGCTCCGCATCGCCCTCACCACCGGCTCCCTGACGGGGAGCGAGGTCCACCCGGACTGCGTCGCCGCGGCTGAAGACACGGCCAAGCTTTGCGCCGACCTCGGTCACGAGGTGGAGGAGGCGGCCCCCGACCTCGCGGGCGACGTCGTCGCCCAGGCCTTCATGGCCGTCTGGGCCGCGGGTTGCGCCTGGACCATCGACGCTCTAGCCATGGTCACGGGGCGACCGCCCCAGCCCGACCTGTTCGAGCCCTTTACCTGGGCTCTCTACCAGATGGGCAAGGCTGTCTCAGCCTCCGACTACCTCCTGGCCATTACCCAACTCCAGCAGATTGCGAGGCAGGTCGGGGAGTTTCTAGAGGAATATGACCTGTGGCTAAGCCCGACCCTGGCCGAACCGCCGGTACGGCTGGGAACGTTCGACCCCGACCCGGGTAACCCGCTCTCGCCGCTCTTCCGGGCAGGGGCCTACATCCCGTTCACCCCGCTGGCCAACGCTACAGGCAGCCCGGCCATGTCCGTGCCGCTCCACTGGAACTCCGAGGGGCTGCCGATCGGGACGCACTTCATGGCCCGCTACGGCGACGAGGCCACGCTCTTCCGGCTCGCCGCCCAGCTCGAGCAGGCCCGTCCGTGGGCGGGCAAGCGGCCGCCGGTGCGCGCCAGTTAGGGGAAACCCGGGCGGCGGCTCTTTAGGTCGTACCCTGGAGCACAACCCGGATGGTCCCTGGGAGTCCGGTCTCCGCCGACTGGTACTCGACTCTCAAGTAGCGGGTGAAGTGGAGGGGCGTCAGCCTGGCGACCTCCCCGTTCGCCGCCTTGTGTGAGGCCGGGTCCGGAAACCACGTCAAGCCGTCGGTGCTATAGGACATGTGGACGTTTACGGCGTGACCGTCAACGTGGAAAGCGAAGGCGGTTACCACTTCCAGCCCGCCTACGTCGACGGCTCCCGTCGCACGCCTGGTGTCCCTGCTCTCGAACTCGCCTAGGTCGCGCGTCACCACTCGGCGGACCGGCGGCGGGGGCGGAACCGGTGGAGGAGGGGGCGGTTCGGGACCGACGCAGACTACCAGTCGGGGCCAGACCCCGGGATCTCCCCACCGCGTGCTCGGGGCTGCCGATAGCGCCTCCATCTCCTCGTTCCTGGCCCGAACGAGAAGGCCGTAGTTCGGCCTATCTCCGGCGACCCACGCCCGAACGAGGGCTGTGACGTTAAACTCGACCCAGGTGCCACGTGCTTGAGGGCACACCACGCAGTCGGTGGGCAAGATGTCGGCAGCCGGCTGGTTGAGCCAGGTGACCTCGCGTTCCCGCCACGAGCCTGCCAGCCCGTAGACGTCGAGCAAGAGGAGGTGTCCGGTGCGCCATCTCTGGTACCAAACGAGCTTAGCCTCTCTCATATATGGGCCGGTGGTGGGTGACGGTATAGCTGCCACGTCGAACCGGAGTAAGCTTCGGTAGACGCCCCATATTCGGTGGCGACCGGCGCATAGGAGTAGGCTATCGCCCTGGTTACGAGTCGGGGAGAAGGCCCAGATGACGGCGTCGGCTTTGGGACGAATGGAGTGGTTGCCCAACAGCCCCACCCCGTTCCCCCGCCCTTACGTCTACGCTCTCTCTTTGCACCATATTACGGGCCGGAGGAACCGGGCGGACCCTCGACCGGCTGGCTGGGGCCGGAACTCGGGCCTAAGTCCGGGGGGCTCAGGAGTCCCCGGCGAGGCGGGCGGCCAATCGAAGCACGGCTGAGGGTGGACCGAAGCGGCCAGAAGGACATGCGGGCTCAGCTACGCCCAGGCATCGGGTGAGGAAGGCCTCGGCCTGAAGACGAAGGGGCTCACCGTGTAAGGCCACGGTCATTTCCTGTCGGACACTTTGCAGATAGGCCCCATGCTCGTAAGACGCTTGACCGCGGCTATAGGCCGTCAGGCGGTTGGCCAGGTGGTCCACCTCGTAGGTCACTTCGGGGGTGAACACCCGCACCTGGCGGACCTTGTCCTGGCAAACGTAGGCGGCCTCGAGGCAAGCCTTCACCCCATTCGACATACTTAGCACCGCTGCTCCCCATCCACCGTCGAGAACCGCGTTGGCGGTCTCGAGTCGACTGCCGCCGGACAGCGCCAACAGCAGGTCAAGGTCGTGGATCATGAGATCCCACACTATCGCGTCCCGCCGGTTGTCGCCGGCGTAGCCGCTCGCTAGCGGCCTTGCCGGTCCTCCCAGCCGCCGGGCCTCGATGGCCACCACCGGGTCGGCCGGGCCGACGCGCTCTAGAAGTGCCCGAAGGGCCGGGTTGTGACGTTCCACGAAGCCCACCTCAAAGACCAGACGGCGGCGAGCGGCTTCGGTCTCCAGGTCCTCGACGAGACAGGGATTAGCGGTGGCTGGTTTCTCGAGGAGGACGTGGCAGCCTGCCTCCAGGGCTTGCCGGGCCACCTCGAAGTGTGAGGTTGTGGGCACGGCCACGACCACGGCCTGGCACAGCTCACACAGCTCCTCGAGCCCTGAAGCGGCGACGGGACTCCCTGAGACGTGTGTGGCGGCGCGGGCCCGTTCCTTGTCGATGTCGTACAGGGCGGCGAACCTGACATTGGGCAGCCGCAGGCCGCCCAGGACCCGGGCGTGCTTGAGTCCCATGCTCCCTACTCCCACAAGCCCCACCCTGAGGGGGGCACCCACGGGGCGGACATTCTCCGACCGGGCCACGCCTGTCCCACCGGGGCGGGACAAGGGCCTCGCCGGGTTGCCGGCCACGGTCTCGCCCGCCGCCACGTCTCGCGTCACCACCGCGCCGGCCCCGACCATGGCCCTCTCGCCGATGACCACCCCCGGGAGGATGGTCGAGTTAGCTCCAATGGTAGCCCCTTTCCGGACAATCGTCGGGAGGAGGCGCCACTCACCTGTCGCCCGGGGGTACCTATCATTGGTGAAAACCACTCCGGGTCCCACGAAGACCTCGTCTTCGAGGGTCACGCCACGGTAGAGTGAGACACCGTTCTGGATTTTCACGCGGTCGCCGATGACGACGCCGGCATCAACGTACACGTCCTTGCCCAGGACGCAATCGACCCCGACCCGGGCTCCGTCCCGCACCTGCGCCCCCACCCAGACGCGAGTCCCGCGGCCGACGCTGGCACCGCCCTCGATGATGGCCGTCTCGTGCTGGAAGTAGTGCTTCCGGCCGGGGTCGTTCGGTGCGCCGGCGCCCGTCACGTCGGGGTCTCTCCCGAGAGGCCGGGAGAGGGGTCGGGTCGGAGGGCCTCCTCCGCGGCCTCCCTGAGGGCCTCGTCGCCGGGAAATAAGGCGAGGGCTTCGCGGGCCACCACTCTCGCCCGTTCAGTCAGGCAGTCCACCAGACCTACCCAAGCCCGCCAGGTCCGCGGGTTCCAGGTGAGGGCCTGGCGGAAGGCCTGTTCGGCATCGTGGGTCCGGCCCTTGGCGAGGAAACACTCGCCGAGAGTGGCGGCGGCTTCAGCGTCGACTACCCCGCGTCGCAGGCAATCGCTGAGTTCGGCGATGGCCATGGTGACGAGGCCGACCTTGTGGTAGTACAGGCCCAGGCGGACCCAGGGGACGAGGCTGTCGACGGGCTTCATGAGAGCCAGGGAAGCCTCAAGGAGCGCCTGGTGGCGCCTCGCGGCCGCCAGCGAGATGATGTCGATGGCCGTCTCAATGTACGTTTGGGGTGTTTCTGAGTAGAGAGCGGCCAGGTCGTTCAGAGCGCCCCGGGCATCGGCACCGCCGGAGCCGGGTTCGGTTTCATTGGTCAGCCTCCCGAACTCCTCGACCACCGCCAAGAGGAGCGGTGCCCTGACACCGGTCGCAAGGTTGGCCGCGGCTACCCGGGCTTCGCCACCGCGCGAGGATGCCAAGAGAGAAAGGACAAGCGCTCCAGTGGGGCCCTCCTTACCTGCAGCTCGAAGGTGACCAACGGCCTCTTCGTCCCGGGCCAAGGCGAAGCAGGTCAACCCGATTAGGGCTTCGGCTTTGGCCACGCCCTCTTCGCGCTGCTCCGCCGGAAGAAGCTCCGCGCCCGCTCTGGCCCTGAGAACGTAGGGTAGGGCCCAATCGGGCCTCAGGGCCGAGAGCCAGGCGTAGCCCACGAGAAGATCCACTGCCGGGGTCGCGCCGTCGGCGGGGATGATTTCTGCCTCGAACCTGGCGCGGGCCTCTTCGCCGAGAAGGACGAGCAATGCCCTCGCGCGCCCTAGGAATGCGGGCACGTACCGCAACTCCGCGGCCAAGGCGGAGGCGTAAGCCGCCGAGGCCGCGCGCGGGCTACCCAAATCCAGCCATATGTCGCCTAGATAGGTAGCCGCTCGGTAGGAACCGACGCCGAGGAGGGTGGGGTACTCGACCGGGGCCTCCCCGAGCGCGAGACAGCGCTCGAAGGCCGCCTTGGCCTCTAGGAGGCGACCCACCGCTCGCAGCAGTTCACCCTTGAGGAAGTAGACGTCGGTGTAGTTGGGGTAACTTCTCTCCGCCTCAGCCAGCTCCACCAAGGCGTCTTCGTGAGCCCCGAGAAGGGCCAGCGTGACGGCGGCCCGGAGTCTGGCCTCGGCCGCGTAGACCAGGCTGCTGTCGACCCTTCTTATTGCCTCCCTATAGTGCTCCAGAGCTTCATGGAGCCTGCCGGCCTTCAGGTACTCCGATCCGAGGTTGAAGTGGCTGAAGGGGTCGTCGAGGTCGGAAGCGTCCTTGGTGACCAGGGCCATGTTGCGCCCGGCGCGCTGCTTGGCCCGATCGACGGGGTTCAGATAGCCGTAGTGGCGGATGACGAGGTCGGAGATCTTCACCGTCGGCTTTCCGTCCCGCTCAACTGCCACCGGGGTGACCTGCTCGTGAACGGCCCTGCGGTATCGGTGTTCAGGGCGGTTTCGGAAGAGGCGGAAGCTGATGTTGGCGGCCTGGTCGACACCCGGGTAGTTGCCCAGGTAGTCCACGACCCTGAGGAAAAACCCCTCGACTTCGTGGTCCTGGGCGATGAGTTTCTTGAGGAGAGCAGCGTGACCCGGGGCGAACTCTTCGTCGGCGTCAAGGACAAGTATCCAGTCGGACGAGGCCCTGTCGAGACCGGCGTTGCGGGCCTGGCTGAAATCGCCGTTCCAGGGGAACTCGACGACCGTGGCGCCGTGTTCGACGGCTATCTCCCTCGTGGCGTCCCGGGAGCCCGTATCGACCACGATGACCTCGTCCACATGGGGGGCTATGCTCCTCAGGGACCGCGCGAGTCCGACCGCTTCGTCCCTGACGATCATGCACAGCGCTACGGTCGGCCAAGGCAGTTCCGACGCCGCTCCGGTAGCCTCCGCAAGCGAGGTACCGGCCTCGTCAGGGGCCGGGCCGTCCGCCGCAGGGGGCGCCGGCCGTTCTGCTGCCGCTGGTGTTGACGCGGACGGCTGAACTCCCGGTGCCGGAAGCGGCAATTGCGGCAGCACCGATGACGCGGGCAAGGATTCCCGGCCTCTGGAGACCAAGGCTTCGCACCAGGGAGCGATCTCGATTCCCCCGCGAAGTTCGGTCGTGGCCCGGCCCTTCAAGTACCGGACATAGCGGGTGACAAGTCGGCGGGCGGCGTCCCTGGTCTTGCCTCTCAGGCGCGGCGCGGACGAGAGAACGTTTCCGAAGCCGAGGTTATACGCGCGTTCCGCCAGGTCGTGGTCCCCGGACGATGCCGCCCTCTCCGCCACGTCGAGTAGAGTCATCAGGACCTTCCCGCGCCGGTGAGGGTAGGACCCCAGGAGAGCGGCCAGAAGGTCAAGGGCCAGCCGCCCTCCGAGACCGACATGGCCGTCGTAGACCACAGGGGCATCACCTTGTCTGAGACACTGGCAGGCGTCGTCCACGGCGCCGGGAAGATCACCGACCTCCTGCCGGAGGCGGGCACGCAGGTACAGAAGGTCTGTGAACCCCGCGTGAACCGAAAGGCCCCAGTCCAAGACTCGGAGGGCTTCTTCGGCGTTACCGCACTTCTGTTCGGCCAGCGCTAAGAGCTTCACGGCCCGGTGGTGGTAGTGCCGGCTGGGCTCGATACGGTTCATGACCCTGGCCACGGTAAGGCGGGACTCCTCCGGTCGACCGGTGGAGTAGTAGTGCACGGCCAGGCTGTAGAGGAGGTAGGGGTCATTCGGCTTGGTCTTCAGAGCCTCAAGGAGAAGAGTCTCGTTTCGCTCCGCCTTCCGCCGGCCGGCATAGACGTCCGGAAGGTAGCCCCAGTGATGGACTCTGATGGTAGTCCGGGCCGGGTGGCCGACCTGCGGTTGCTCATGTACGGATCCGGTATAGCGGTGGCCAGGTGAGTTCCGGAAGAGTCTCAGGCTGGCGTGGATCTCGGGAGGTGTCTCGTCGTCGGGTCTGAGGTGATTGATGACTCGGAGGAGGAAGCCCTCCGGGCCGCCATTCCGGGCTGAGTCGGTTACAAGAGCGCGAAGTCGCTCGCGATCCCGGTGGTCGAGTTCTTCGTCGGCGTCCAGGACCAGGAGCCAATCGCCGGTGGCGAGGTCGAGCGAGACGTTACGGGCCCGGCTGAAGTCGCCCGGCCAATCGATACGCTCCACTCTGGCGCCGTGTTTCTCCGCGACCTCCACGGTCCGGTCCGTCGAGCCGGTGTCTACAACCACGATCTCGTCAACGAGACCCCTCACGCTCCCGAGGCACCGGGGAAGGTTCTCGGCTTCGTCCCGTGCGATCAGGCAGAGGCTAATAGCGGGTTTATTCCGTACTCCCGGCTCCTTCCCCACAAGCCTCCCACCCCAATGGGCCGACAGCCCTCGAGCCTAATGCCACGCAAGGTGGCCCGAGGGCGGCTATCAGCTTCACACTTGCGCTTGGTACCAGACGGTCACGCTGGTTGACTGGCCGGCCGTTTGAGACTTATAGGCGACTCTGGCGTAGCGGAGGTACTTGCCGGGTACCAGAGCGACCGAACTCGCGGCGGCGACGTTCGTCTCCGCGGTGTCATCTATCCAATCGCTGTTGTTGGGGCTTATCTGAATCTTCACTGTGGCCCCGTTCGTCGCTCCGGTGTTCTTGACTGCGAAGGAGAACTGGCTTTGCTCTCCGATATCCCGTGCCGTGGCACCCGTGTAGGTGTCGCCCGTCACGAGGCCCGATTCGTTCGTGTCCGTCGCCAGACGACGGTAGATCATGGTCTGCATGTTACCGCTCGTATCGGTCAAGAGAGCGTGGTTGGTCGTCCCATCGTTACCATAGACCAGGATGCTGTCGGAGGCGTTCGTGATGTCCCGGATGTC
>QZJP01000083.1 GCA_003599345.1 Bacillota bacterium
TTACGTGATGAACAGGAAGATCATCGCCAGGGCCACCACCGAGATTATGACCTCGGACACCAGGCCGATCACGAACGGCGTGATTCCGGCCTTCAACCGAGAGAACTCGGTGGAAAGGCCCACCCCGGCGAAGGTGAGCAGGAACAACCACTTGGACATGCCGGCTATGGCCGATATCTGCGGCTTGGCCAGGAGCCCCAAGCTCACTACCACGGACAGGGCCAGGAAGCCGAGGACGAACTTCGGGAACCGGTCCCAGAGGAACTTGCCCTTGTTCTTCACCTCGCCGGTCATGCCCCTGCGGGCATAGGAGACCGCCAGGTAGAGGATGACCAGGCCCATCAGCGCGTTCCGGCAGAGCTTGACGAGGGTGGCCACTTTGCCGGCGCCCTCGGAGTAGGCGAAGCCGGCCGCGACGCATTCGGCTGTGTTATCGACGGCTAGGCCGGCCCAGAAACCGAACTGGGTGTCGCTCATGCCCACGTAGTGCCCTATCACCGGGTAGAGGAATATCATCGCCGCGCCGAAGAGCAGGATAGTGGCGATGGCGTAGGTGGCTTCCTCCTGTTTGGCCTCGATGGCCCCCGCGGCCCCGATTATGGCCGACACGCCGCAAATGCCGTTGCCGACCCCGATGAGGCTACCCAGCTTGTCACTCAACTTGAACCGCTTGGCCAGCCAGTTGGCGACCACCATGGCACAGGCTATCTCCACGACAACCAGGGCGATGCCCACGGCTCCTAGAGAAAGGATGCTCGACAGGGCGAACCTCACGCCCATCAGAACGATGCCGGCCTTCAGCCACAACTCGTAGGTGGCGATGCCGGGCAGGAACACCTTGGGAAGGGGAATGGTGTTCCGGATGAGCATCCCGATGGCGATGGCCCAGATCACGTACTCCGTGTGCGGGATCAAGGGAGTGACCAGCTTTCCCGCGTAGCCCACCAGGAACAGGAGTACGATGCCTGGTACGTACTGCAAACCCTGCTTGAGGGTGGCCCCCAGCCCCACGCCGGCCCCGACGCGGCGCCTGGCCTCGGCCTCGACCAGGCCGGGCACAGCCACGGCTGCCGGCGCGTCAGGCGACGGGCGGACCGGGGACGGTGACAGTGTCATGCCGCAAACCTCCTCCTTGAGACACACTCAGCGCCGGTCCCGCTTTCAGAAGGGTACCGACTTGACCAGACCGGTCGCGACGAGGAGCACGCCGGCGGTGGCCAGGATGACCGACCACCAGTCCAGCGTGATCCTCCGGCCGAAGAGCGTCAAACCCTATCCCCCCCTTCCAGCGCGAACGGAGTCTCGCTCGGCACGGTGACCTTGAGGGTATCGGCCCTCAGGCCGAGCCGCAAGGCCTCCAAGGCGTAGATGTCCGACGGCGGCACGTTCCCCAGGTTGACGTTCACGCCCAGGCGCAGGATGAGGTAGGCCTGCTGGTTCTTCAGCGGAGCCTCCCACATGACCGCCTCGGGCCGGTCGAGGCCGGTGATGATGGACTCCAGCTCGGCCTCCTTCACCGACCCGTCACCGGTGAAGATGCCTACGCCCTTGCCGGACTCGCGGGCCTCGACGATGACCAGCCGCGCTCCGTAGTCGAGGTCGAACTTGAGGCGGTCCACGACTTCGGCGGGCGGTAGGTACTGCGTCGGGTCCTTCTTGCCGACCTCGCTGATGACGTCGAACCCGGCGTCGAGAACCGCGGTGATGACGGCGCCCCGTTGCGCGGCGCTCATCCTGATGGTCCCGTCGGACACCTCGATGGCGTCGAACCCCAGACCGGCGACGCGCGAAAGGAACTGCGACAGCCGGTTCTGCAAGACGGCTATTTCGAGCAGTGTCCCGCCTGGACAGACGGTGATGCCGTGCGAGCGGGCGGCCCTGATTTTCGCCCTGAGCTGCTCGAGTGGGTAAAGCGCCGCGGTGCCGAAGCTGATCTTCAGGATGTCGAAGTAGTCCGCACCCAGAGCCAGCATGTCGTGAGTCTCGGAAAGACCGAGGCCTTTGTCTATCACCATGGTGAGGCCTGACTGGCGAGGTTTGGAGCGGCGGCCGTCGAGCGGGCTGTGCAGGACGCCATTGAGGGCCTTCAAGCCAAGAATCTCTGACAAAGCTCTCCCCCCTCCCCCTGTGTCTCTCTGTGTTTTCCTTCTCTCCGGCCCCTTGAGCACTCCACACTATGCTCAGTCTCCGGGGCGGGTGCGGACCCGGCGACCGCCTATCAGCGCGCTTGGCGGGCCGTGGCCTCCTAGGATTCCCGCCCGGTGACCATGAGCGACTTCTGGTCGATGAGAACCAGAGCCAGGATAGCCGCCACGAGCCCTATGCCGCCTGCCGCCAGGAAGAGGACCAGATTGCCGCGGCCCATGAGCAGCCCGAACAGCGGAGGCCCCAAGGCCACGCCGAAGAAGCGCACGGCGCCGTAGTCGGACGTGATCATCCCCCGGCGCTCCTGTTTCACGGAGCTGGTCACCAGGACGTTGAGCGTCGCCAGTGCGGTCCCACTCCCCACGCCGATGAGGAAGATCGCCCCGTAGAGGTAGTACGGGTTCTGGATGAGAGCCAGGCTGACAAGGGCGGCGGTGATGAGCGCGAGCCCTCCGAAGACGAGAAAGCGCCTGTCGACGAGCTTCTGAAGGTACGTGCCGGACCCGTAGGCCGCGATGGAACTGGCGAGCACCGGGACGGCCAGGACGAGGCCCTTGAGCACTCCCCGGAGGTGGAACCGGCTCTCGAGGGTCTCCGACAAGAAGAAGAGGGTGCCGAACAGGAGGAATAGAGCGGTCATGCCAGCCAGGAGCGACGCGCCCAGGGCGGCTCCTTTCCGGCTGAAGACCTGTAGGACCGACCCGAAGTAGTCACGGGCCGACGACTGCGCGGGGGGCCTCGCCTCCTTGGCCAGGAGGGCGACGGCGATAGCCACGGGGACGGTAAGGACGGCGAAGAACACGAAAGGAGCGTACCAGGCGGCAAGACCCAGAGCCGCCCCGAGCACGGGGCTTACCACCTTACCGAACCCGTTGGTGGCCTCGAGCACGCCCATGGCCTGGTCCCTGGCCGGTCCTGCGTAGAGGTCGCCGGCCAAGGCCAAGGCGATGCTGGCGGTACCCGCCGCGCCTATCCCTTGCATGACCCGGCCCACCATCAGCAGCGGGAACGCGCCCGCTTGAAAGAGGATGGCCGCGGCGGCCGCGACGAACCCGCCCAGGGCGTAGAGGCCGAGACCCGGGACCATCACCGCCTTCCGCCCGTAGCGGTCGGCAAGGAAACCCGAGAAGGGAATCATGATACCGGCCGGAACCGAGAACGCTGTGATGACGAGACCGCTCATGGCCGGGGACACGCCAAGAGCGCTCTTTATGGCCGGCAACACCGGTATCAGGATGGAGTTTCCGAGCACCATCACGAACGGGACCAGGGAAAGGGAAACGAAGGCCGCGTCGAACTTCACCTTGTCCGACGCCTGACCCGAGGACCTGGCCTTGGAAGACCCGGCCCCCGTGGAACCGCGCCCACGCGCCAGGTTGGAGTCCCTGCCGTGCACCCTGGTGCTCACGGGCGGTAGTATGTCCGGCAGGAAGGAGAAAGGCCCTTGCCCCGGTTGGACCTGGACAGAGCGGTGGCTGAGCTTGAACGAGAATCCGCCCCGACCGAGTTGGCTCCCGGCAGAGAAGTCCGCCTCGTCGACGAGGCGGTGGTTCTCCGGGTTGCCTCCGACTACGGCGTACCCAAGCGCCGCCTGGAACTGGCCGCTCTAGAGGCCGGGGTCGCGCCGCGGCGTTACCACAGGAACCTGGGACTCCTGGGCCTTCACGGCCAGGCTCGACTACTGGAGGCTAAGGTAGGTGTGGCCGGGCTGGGAGGCCTGGGAGGCCTGCTCACCGAGACCCTGGCCCGGGCCGGCGTGGGACGGCTGGTCCTGACGGACCCCGATTCGTTCGCGGACAACAACCTGAACCGCCAGGCCTTCTCGACCGAGGACAATCTCGGGCGCCCGAAGGTGGAGGAGGCCGCGGCCCGGCTGGCCAGAATCAACTCCGCCGTCGAGGTCGAGGTTCACCAGGTCGAAGGGGACCGGGACGAGTTTGAGAGGTTGTTCGCGGGGGCCGCGGTGGTGTGTGACGCCCTCGACAACCTCCCCGCCCGGTTCGCCCTGCTCGACGCAGCGCGCCGGCTCCGGGTCCCGTTCGTCCATGGGGCCATAGCCGGCATGACCGGACAAGTCACGACGGTGTTCCCGGAAGACCCCGGGCTCGAGGTGCTCTACGGGCCGCCCCGCGAGGCCCCTTCCCGCGGCGTGGAGACCGTTCTCGGGAATCCTTCCCCCACGCCCCCGATGATCGCCGCTCTCGAAGCCCAAGAGGTCGTGAAGATAGTCACGGGCGTGGGGCAGCCCCTACGCCGGAAATTGCTGATCGTCGACGCCTTCACGCCCTACGCGGCGGTCATCGACCTGTAAGGAGCCTCCCGGCTAGCTTCCCGCGCCCCTCAGGCCGCCCAGCTCGCGTGCGGCCTTCGCCAGCCGGACGACCAGGTCCAGGCGCTCCTTGACCAGTTCCGCGCTCGATACCTTGCCTTCCTCGTGCAGGAAGACCCCGTAGCGGTTGACCTCAATGCCCCTGAACCCCGTCCCACCGGATTCCAGGAGGGCCGCCCGCACCTCGGGCGAAAGGACGGCCAAGGCCTCGTCCGGCCGGTGAGCGAGAACGAGGAAGCGCCGGTCGAACTCCGGCTCGTCCAGGAGCACCTGGCGCCCGGCAGGCGGTTTCCTGACCTTGGAGCGGTCGTAGATGGTGAACCCCGTCATCTTCACGTTGTGGTAGGCCACAATGCGCGTCGAGTCCGGGGCACCCGCGTCGAAGGCCACGCCCACCGGGACCCTGACCGTGACCGCGAAACCTTCGTACTCCCCCACGATGGCCGGCAGGCGCCCGTCGACCTTCCAGCGGAAGACATCGGCCTCGCTGGTCACGCGCATGCGCTCGAGGATCGCCGACCCGCGCTCCTCGGCGCCTGACGTGAGACACGCTAGGCCGAGTTCTCCCGCGGCCTGCTTGAGAACGGCCGTGTAGCGGGAGTGGGCGATCCTGGCCATGACGAACCAGCCGAATGACCCCGCGGCCAGCACTGCCACCGCGGCGCGGCCGGGGTTCGGGACGAAGGCGATCACGGCCGCGATCCCAGCGACAGTGGCGAAAACAAGGAACCACGTGAGTCTCTTGAGTAGCGGCATCCGGGTATCACCTCCCCGGGCAGTTTCAACCGGCGGCGGCCCCAGTCCTTCGTGGAGAGGGATACAGGTTTGAAGCTTCTGACCTCGAAACATCTTCTCTCTTGCTGCGTAATAACACCGTGATACTAACCAGAGGAGAGGATATCTAACCACCATGGTCGGTTCGGCTCTTGCGCCCGGGGCAGCCCGCGGGACGGCGGGCCCCACGTCTCGTTTCGCAAGACATCTCCACCTGGCGGAGGTCATCCGCTTCCGCGAGGGCCAGACCCTTTTCGACGAGGGCCAGCGGACGCCGAGAGGTCTCTACTGGCTGGAGTCCGGTCGCGTCAAGTTCTCCCTCTTGACCAGTTCGGGGGTGGAGCGGGTCGTGGGTTTCGCCGGCGCGGGGGCCGTGTTCGGTGAGGAGTCGGTCCTGGAGGAAGTCGAGCGTCCGGTCATGTGCCAGGCCACGAGCGATGGAGTCGCCTACTTCTTCGATTGGGCGGCCATCCGGTCGGTGCTCCGCGGCGATCCCGACCTCGCGCTCGAACTCCTGTCCGCCATGGCCCGGAAGCTCGTCTTCTCGGTCAGGCTCGTGGAGGAGATGACTTTCCTCGGGGTCAAGGACCGCGTGGCTCGTACCTTGGCCCGTCTCGCCACGGGAGGGACCGACCTTGGAATGGCTACGCCGGCGCGAGCGGTCGAGGTTACTCACCAGGAACTCGCTAGCATGGTCGGGGCCTCTCGGGTCATGGTCTCGCACGCGCTGGCCGAACTCAGAGAAGAGGGTGTGATCGAGCAACACCGGAGGAAGCTGGTGGTCCGCGACCTCGCCTCGCTGCGCCTGCAGGCCGGGCTAGGACACGCAAGAGCGACCCCGGTGGGCGACCCATGAGAAGCGACAGGTCCGCGGCCCGGTGGACCGTGGACCTGCCCTCAAGCATCGAGGCCGGCACGCGCCGGTCTTTCGTCACTTCTTCGCTTCCGCGACCTCTTCGTCGCCTGTCTTTTTGGCCGGCCAGATGAAGACAAGAAGCAGGATCGCCGCCAAGATGATGCCGGTTACGGCCAAGAGCTTGAGCATCTTCACCCTCCCTCGACCCGGGCCCTGTGTTGGTCGTGAGCCACGCAGCCGGGGAGGATTGTACCATCTTGCTACAAGCGTTTCTGTAAACTGCTTGACATTCAGATCCACTGCCCCCACGCCTGGGCCGTGCCGTTCGGCCATGGCCCCCGGGCTCTCTCTACGCCGCCGCGACCAGGCCCTGGTCGACCAGGAACGATAACACCTCTCTGAAGACGTCCTCTTTCTCGTCTTCCTGGAAGAGTTCGTGGTAGAAGCCGTCCCACAGCTTCAGAGCCTTGGGGATGTCGCCCAGACCATCGTAGAATAGACGGCTGCCCTCGAAGTGGGTCAGGCGATCCGCGGTCCCATGCATGATACAGGCGGGAATGCGGACACTCGCCGCGCTCGCCGCGGTCTCAGCCATGCCCTCCGTCAGCGATATGAAGAAACGGGCGGTGACTTTCCGCTCGACAAGTGGGTCGGCCACGTATTTCCGCCCCACCTCCGGGTTGCGGGCCAGGTCTCCCGGGTCGAGTTCGTTGGTCATGGCGAACTTCGGGGCAATCCCGGAGAGGATCTTCCCGAGGGTGGCCTTCCAGCCCGGGACCTCCAGGGCCAAACGAAGGGGCGGCCCGGAGACCGTCACGGCCGCGAAGCGGTCGCCGTGACGGGCCGCGGTCGCCAGCGCGATTAGGCCGCCCAGGGAGTGCCCGATGAGGACGACCTTCGCCCCCGGGTGGCGGGTGCCCACCATCTCCCGGAAGAACAGGACGTCGTCGACGTAGTCCTGGAAACGGTCCACGTGACCCCGGGTGCCGCCGGACTGCCCGAACCCGCGAAGGTCGAAGGCGAAGACGGGCATCCCCCGCGAGGCGAAATACCGGCCCAGGTCCTCATACCGGCCGGAATGCTCCCCCATGCCGTGGACGAACAGCGCGACGGTCTTCGGCCGCGCCCCCGGCGTCGACCACTCCCGCCAGAAGAACCCGGTTCCCTTGGGGCCGGTCACTCTCCCGGCCTCGACTCTCACATCCGCTGTAGCCATCGAGCAAGACCCCCCTTCACATCCTGAGGGGGTAATTCGACGGCCCGTGACGGGGACCTACTATCGTGGCGGGGGGTTCCGCGCGGGGCGCGGCGGGCGGCGGGGCCTCCTAGGTGGCGGGGCGCCAGGTGTCCACGTTCTCGGGCTCGCGGTCGGGGTGCAAGGCCCGGTACTGCGTGAGGAGTTCGTCCTTGGACTCGCGGTGCTCCGGATCCGGCACGATGGCATCCGTGGGACACACGCCCACGCACTGCTGTTCGTCATAGAAACCAAGGCACTCGGTGCATCGCTCCGGGTCGACGACGTAGTAGTCGTCTCCGGGGCTGATGGCGTCGTTGGGACAGGTCGGCTCGCAAGCCCCGCAGTAGACACATTCCTCGTTTATCTTGACGGCCAAAGTACTCGACCTCCCGGACCGGGGTCTCGGCTATTCTTGCCCCGGCCGGCCGTGGCTATGTGGCCCGGAGGACGCTCAAGTCCCGGCCGAGGTCGGAGAACCCTCCGCGCGGGCCCCGGCGCTCCAGGACGGCCCCAATGGCTTGAAGGTGATCACCGAGGATGAGCTCGGCCATGTCCGGGCCTGCCCACGGCCGGGGGCCTGAGCCCGTCCCCCGGTTGGCGACTATGGTGTTGACCGTGTGCACCGACCGCACGTCGAGGCCGGCCATCACCGCCAGGGCCTGGGCGAGCGGCGGCACGGCAAGGGCGGCGTACCCCACGAGCCTGACCGCCCTGGGCGACAAGGCGTGCGGAACCGACAAGAGGCTGTCCAGACCGAGATCGGGGCGCCCGAGGACTCCGTTGAGCGTCCGGCGAGCCGAGGCCACCGGTCCCGAGGAGGCCCAACCCTCGACAAGCGGTGTCAGCCGGTTGAGGGCGAGGTCTACCCCGCCCCTCACGGCCTGCACGAAGGGGGTGATATCGCTCGCGGGGATGGGGAAGTCCGCGTCCAGAAAAACGAGGACTCCGGCCCCTTCGGCCAGGGCCCACCGTGCGGCCACGGCGCGACCGACGTCGTGGCCCAGCCGTCCTCCGTAGTCCCGCACCCTGATATTGAGGCGGCCGGCGGTCCGGCCGGCTGAACGGATGGTCGAGGCGACCTCAAGCACCCGACGGGCTGTGCCGTCGGTGGTACCGTTCACGACCACGTAGGCCGAGTCGACCTCCGGGCACAGGGCGGCCTGGGTGAGAACGTCACCTATGGTCTTCTCTTCGTCGAGAGCGGGTACGCACACGACGGCGGGTCCCGCTTCGGGTCGTCCGGCGCAGGTGGAATCGGGCATCGCCCAGCCCCCCGGTAGCGAATCCTACGCGGGAAGCCCCGTCCCCGCTTCCTCACACGAAATCCTGCCGGCGGCCCGCCTCTCGGACCGGAGGACGAGGTAGAAGGATAGAGAGCCAATGAGCCGGCCCAGCCCGCAGATGAGGAACGCCCAGAAGAACCCGAGGAGGTTCAGGAGAGCGACCCCGATCATGGGAGCGAACACGGCCGTAAGGGTGATTGCGGTGTTGTAGTAGGCCATGTAGGTAGTCGTGTGCTCGTCCGGGGTCTTTTCCAGGAGCACGTTGAAGAGAGACAGGTTGACGCCGGAAAACACGGCACCGACCGCCAGGTTCAGCGCGGCTATGGCGGTCAGGTCATGGGAGAACGCGTAGAGGACCGGCACGACGAAGATTCCCGCGGTGGAGACGCAGAGGGTCTTGAGGTGTCCGTGGCGTTCCGCGAACGAGGCCCAGAAGCCGTAACCGAAGACCGAACCGCCGGTGTTCGCCAGGGTCAGCAGGCTTATCCAGAGGTTGTTGGCCCCCAGGACTTTCACCTGGTAGAGAGTGAACAGCGGCCATGCTATCTGCCACATGAAGTAAAAGACCATCGAGGCCAGCGTGTAGCGGACGAACCTCGGGTGAGCCAGGATATCGCGGACCGCCTCCCGGAACGAGCCCTGCAGCCGGATGAGGCGGCGGTGCAGGCCGTGCTCGCTGCCATTGGCACGGACAGCCGTCATGGCACCGGCCGTGACGGGAAACGGGGGAGACTCCGGCTCCTCGATCCGCTGGAAGATGCGCAGTTCCACCAAGGCCGCGACGAAGGCGAGGAAGAACGTGACCTGGTAGCCGATGGGATAGGACATGATGTCGAGCGCGCGACCGGCGATGACCACCGCCCCGGTGCCGACTATGTTCATGAGCCGGTTCCTGTGGGCGAACGCCTTGGCCCGATGAGCGGGAGGAATCACACGGGAGATGAAGGATTGCCAGGCCACGTTGCCGATGGCCCCCGGCAGGTTCATGAGAGCCACCGCGACAACCAGCGCCGCGGCTCTCCTGTCGGCGGTCATGAAGGGAATGCAGGCAAGGACTAGGAAGAAAACACGGTGCGCCAGGAAGAAGAGCGTAGTGATGCGCTTCTTCTGCGGGAACCGGTCGACGTAGACGGCCCCGGGTATCATCGCCAGGAGAGACACCACGGCCGGCGCCGATGAGAGCAAGGCTACCTGGTAGTTGGAGGCGCCGAGCTTGAGGGCGAAGATACCGAAGAACGGGACGGCGAGGTTGACGGCCAGGATTGAGGCCACGCCGTGGTGCACGTTGTGGAGCATGTTGCGCTCTGTCTGTGTCGACGGGACCGAGGTCGGTGTCACAGAGTCGGGGGTTTCTGGACCGCGCGGACTTTCCCTCCTCCCAGATTCGGCCACGACGACGCGTCCGCGGTAACTCCATTTCCGGCAGGCACGGCCCTCGTAAAGGTGAAGGAACTTCCGAAACGCTATTAAGTGGGTGGAATGGGCAGTGGGCAGAACGGGGTCCGGCCCCGCGCTGCCCGATCCAAGCGACGCGGAGCACCACGTACAGAAGAGAGTGTCTCTACCATGATTTCAGGCGATGGTGTCTCGAGGCGTCGGCCCAGCACTTCCTACTCCGCGCGCCTCCTAGGCAGCAAGTGGAACATCCTCATCATCCGGGAACTCACCGGGGGACCCAGGCGCTTCAGCGAACTGCAGGCGGCTCTTGCCGGCATCAGCCCCCGCACCCTCTCTGACCGGCTGCGCTGGCTCAAGACAGAGAAAGTTGTATCGAGGACCGTCTATTCGGAAGTGCCCCCCAGGGTGGAGTACGCTCTCACCGTCAAGGGTCGCGCTCTCGGCCCCGTCCTCACGGCCATGAAGGACTACGAGCGTGTCTGGGGACCTCCCGACGGACCCGCCGCCCACCCGCCGGGCCTGGAGTGACCGGTCCACGTAGTCGGTGAGGGCCGGCTTGGCATGGGTCTTGTCGCCCCGCCGGCGGCATAGGGTTTCCCCGTGGAGTGGCCCCGAGAAAGGGGCTCTCCCCGGGAGGCGGGAAGATGGCCGGCCGCCGGCATCCCCAGGACAGGCTCTCCACCCCCCGGGCGGAGGGCCGGGCCGGTCCCCAGGCTGACCTGCCGGCCGACGCGCGGACCGGCCCCGGACAGCGCTCGCAGGCCTGGAGGCCGGCGACGCGGCATCGCGCGGGCCTGAGCGGGGCGCGCCGTTCGGCGGCCTCGGACCTGGTCCTCTACGCCGCCCTGGCCGCCGCTCTGGTTTCGTCTCTCTACCTCTGGCACCTGAGTTCGCCGGCCGTCCGAGCCCTGTGGGTGTGGTCGAGCGGCCTACCCCAGCCGTCGTGCGAGAGGACGCGCCTCATCGAACTCCGGGACCCGCCGATGACCGGGGACGACGTGGCCGAAATCCAGGTGGCCCTGGCGCAGTTGGGCCTGTACGAGGGCCCGGCCGACGGCGTCTTCGGCCCGGAGACGGCCGGGGCCGTGACCGTCCTCCGGATGCAGAACGATCTCAGCGCTTCGGCGAAGGTCGATTCCGCCTTCTGGACGACCCTCGAGCAGGAGTGGTTCGCGTCAACGGCGTCGGGGCGCGCCCTGGCGGCCGCGGCGGCGCAGGGTTCCACCCCGCCCCCGGAAGGTGAGCTCATCATCCGCATCAACATCGAGCGACGTCAACTCACCCTCTACGCCGACGGCTTCCCCTACAAGACCTATCCGGTGGCGGTCGGCAAGCCGAGCACTCCCAGCGCCGTCGGGCAGTGGACCATCCGGAACAAGGGCGTCAACGTGGGGCCCCAGTTCGGCACAAGGTGGATGGCCCTGACGGTCCCCTGGGGGACTTACGGCGTCCACGGGACGAACAACCCGGGCTCTATCGGTTCGGCGGCCAGCGGCGGCTGCATCAGGATGTTCAACCACAACGTCAACGAGCTCTACGAGTGGGTCGGAATCGGGACCCCGGTCCACATCTACTCCCCCAGCTGGCGGGCCTCGGTGTGGCCCTCTCTCCCCAAAGGATCCGCGGGACTGAGCGTGGTGTTCCTCCAGTGGCAGATGCAGCGGCTGTCCTGGGACCCGGGTCCGGCGGACGGACGGCTGGGGCAGGCGACCGCCGACGCCGTCAAGGATCTCGAGACGTTCTACGGTCTCGCGGTCGACGGCCTGGCCGATACGGACGTCCTCTGCCTTCTGGATCTTGACCGCTAGGGCCGGCCGACAAGCCCCGGCCGCCCTCAGGGGAGTGGTCATGGCGTGTTCCTGGCGCATCTTCGCAGGCCCGGCCCGCGCGGAAGACGCCGGCCGGTCCTCATCCTCGTCGCGGCCGGCGTGGTGGCCGCCGGCATAGCCGCCGCGGTCGTCTTCTCGGACTTCACGGAGACAGGTCTGTCCGGCCTGGACTTCACCTGGCCCTGGAGCCGCAAGCCGGAAGCTCTCGATCCGAAGGCCCCCATCGACCCGGCCAGGCAGTACCACCTGTCGGTCTGGGACTACGAACTGCCTTTCCGGTCACCCGGAGGAGCCCCGTTCAGCGACGCGGCCCGCCGGGCCATCGAGCGGTTCGAGCGCCGATACCCCAACGTCAAGGTCGACCTGACCGTCCTGGATCCGGCGGACGGCCAGGCCAAGCTGGCTGAGGCGCTGCAGGCCGGATACCCGCCCGACGTCTACTGCAGCCCGTTCGGCCCCGGAGCCGTGGGTTCTGACTACCAGGTCCCGGTGGGGCTCTACCTCGACTACGACATCTGGGCAGGCTACGATCCCGTTGCCTGGCAGACGGTCAAGGTCGAGGGGACGGTCTGGTCCTACCCCCGCTGGCTCATGCTGTGGCCGTGGCTGGGAAACCGCGAGCTGCTGGCGGCGGCCGGCGTGGACACGGCCCGGGTCGCGGCCGAGGGCTGGACGAGGGATGAGTTCGCCGCCGCGATTGTCGCCCTCGCGGGTACGGGACGGCAGGCCCGACCCTCCGTTGCGGCGACATCGCCGGCCGTAGTCTTGAGGGACCTTCTCCTGCCGGGGCACCTGGCGGGCGAGACCCCCCAGCCGGCGGACCTCTACTGGCTCGGCGCCGAACCGGGAGCCGTAGCCCTGTGGCTGTCGGAGCTCAGAGACGCCGGAGCGCTTGCCGAGGACGGCAGGGGCACCAATCCGGGGGTCATCGATTCCTTCGTCCACGGGCGGACGTCTATCCTGGTGGCCCCGTCGCCGTGGGCGACGATGTTCATCCTGGAACCGGTCAGGCGCCCGCCGGCGTGGGAGTTCTCGCTTCCTCCCCGCGACCGGCCGGCCATGGTCCTCCTTCCTCCCCCGCACGCCGCGGACCAGCCGTCGGCGGTGTGGGTGTCCGCGGCCACCGTCTCGGTCTTCCGGCAGGCCCGCTACAAGGGTGACGACCACACCCGCCTGGCCGCCGAACTGGCGCGCGAGCTGAGTGTCGGGACTCGCCCGTGGCTCCGCGACCAGCCCCTCTGCATACCCGCGGCTTACTCCGAGCAGGTCTCCTGGCGGCTGAGGGTGGGACGCTACGGGCAGGCCGGGGAGTTCGCCACCGGCTCCCTCCACCGGCTCGCCGAACTACCCAAGGACCGCCTCAGCCTGGCCCTGTCCGCTCTCACGTACGGGCCCCGTCCGCCAATCCCGAGCGACCAGCCTGAACCGGGCGACGCCGGGACGGGATTGGAGGTCCGCGGGAAGGAGCCGGCGGGGCCGCGTCTCACGTGGGGGTATCTTGGGCCCTTCCTGGCTGAGACCGTCGCGCCTGCCGCGGCCGACTTCTGGGCGGGCAGGACGGGGCCGGGGGACCTGGTGAGCGAGCTGACCGAAGGAATCCTAACTGGTGACTAGCAAGCGGCAACCAGACCCGGACCGTGGTGCCGTGCCCGGGCCGGCTCTCCAGGGCGATTCTCCCGCCGTGAGCTTCCACGATTCGGCGGCACACCGCTAGTCCGAGGCCGGTGCCGGATTGCTTCGTAGTGAAGAACGGCTCGAAGACGCGGTTCCGGTTCTCGCTGCTGATGCCGACACCGGTGTCTCGGACCTCCAGCAAGACCTCGCCTCCCTCGCGCCGGGCCTGCAGGGCGAGCTCGCCCCCGCGCGGCATAGCCTCGATGGCGTTGCGGCATAGGTTGAGGAGGACTTGTTTGAGGCGGGTGGGATCGGCCGTCACCTGCAAGGCCGGGTCGCACCCGGCGTAGGAGACACCCACCGGCTCGCGGCCCACGCACATGCTCCTCGCGAGGACCGCCGCCTCGGAGAGGAGGCCGTCCACGCTCATGTCGGTAGTGGGTTGGAGCCTCGGAGCCCTGCTGAACAGGGAGTAGTCCTCGAGAAGGCTTATGGCCCTGTCGAGCTCGCGGAGAGCCAGCCCGGCGTACTCCGGGACCTTGTTCCTCTGGACGAGAGTGAGCTGGAGAAAGCCCCTGACGGCCGTGAGAGGATTCTTGACCTCGTGGGCCAGGCCGGCCGCGGCCTCGAGGTGAGCGGAACGTTCCTGCCTCAGGCTGAGGCTGAGGTCGATGGCCTTGGCCGAGAACAGGGCCTGACCAAGAAGCGCCTCGGTGGCAGGTTGGAGCCTGGGCGGGAGAAGTACGGCTAGGCAACCCACCGGGACCGCGCTGCCCCCCAGCGGGACTCCGATGCCGCACAGGGTCGGAGACCTGTGTCTTCCGGGGGCCCGGCCGGGTTCCACCACGGCGACGGCCCCCTCGCTCAGGGCGAGACCGGCCGGGGTCAGCCCCGCGGCCTGGAGCGACAGGATTAGACCGGGCCTCGGCACGCAGGTCTCGGACCCGTAGCCCGCGGGGTCGGATGCGTCCGTCGCGACAACGTCCAGGACGACGCTCGAACTCTCTAAGACAGCAACCCACCCGGCCAGGCCGAGAGTGTTTCCGGCCCGCGCCAAGGCCTCGACATAGTCCCGGCAGGCGTTGACCAGCCAGTCGTTGTCCAGCCGGAAAGAAGATAGGTTCGACGCGTCCACCGCCAGCGTGCCCCGGAGGGCCCTGCTCCGTGGAGTGAGAGACCCACCCCCGGGCCATTGGCCGGACCCGCTGACGACACGGAAACCGAGGCTCTGGGCCACCGGCCTGATGGCGTCAAGTAAGACCCTCTTCGGGGCACCGCCCGGTGCCTTGTGTAGTTCCAGCCGAGCCACCTCGTCCCTCACGCTTCGGCGGTAGGAACTGCTCCCCGATGGCTCAAGGGCGCGGTGCAAGGGGGTCACGCCTATTCGTGGTAGCGTGTAAACCCCATGAACCGCTGCATCACGACGATGAGCCTATCAAGATGCTCGCTCATCTCCCTGACGCGGGTGTCCTGGAAACCGAGTCCGCTGGCTACCGCTTCCTCTAGGACTTGCCGTTGCCGGTCGATTTCTTCGGCCAGGAAATGGCTGTCCATGACTATGGCCGTTGCATCGCCGGGCAACTGGTACACCGGGTCCCTCCCTTCCCTGTCCCTCGCCGCGGCGAGGTATGTTTGAAGGTCCAGAAGGTCACAGGCGGCCGCCAGAAGCGTTCCGGGGTCCGCCGTGTCGTCGGGGCAGACGGTGATGGCCATCGCCGCGATTTCGGGTCTCACACCCCTGGTGTTGCCCGGCGGCCCAACGAGTCCCCAAAGAGACAAAGCTCTCGACATGTGCGGAGTGAGCATTCTCACCGCTTTGGCCCTCCCGGTTCGAAGGAGGACAAGGGCGATCTGGCTCGACTCAGGCCCGAAGCAGCTGAAACCCCGGCCGGTGTTCGCTCCTTTGGACGTGACGATGGGCCGCCCTCGCGAGGGGAGAAACCCGCGGCTGCCGGTACCGGCCAGGCGGGCCATGACCACCGTGACCGGTTCCTCGAGGCAAGTCCGTTCAAGGGCCGAGGACAAGTATCTCCAGAGATAGGGGTTCATGGCCTCGAGGCTCGAAGTCCGAAATGGCTGGGGATGCGACCTCATGTCCTCGTGCGGGACGGCGCGGGTGGACCGGGCGACGGTTATGGAGATGGCGGTTCCGTAGGACAGAGCGCGGGCAAGGTCCACTTGCGCCCGGGTGAGGCTTGAGCCCTTGATCGGCTGGCCCGACACGACCCCGTGGAGATGGCGGCTATCGTAGAGAGGTAGCGCGAAGCCTCCCGGCCCAGCCTCGAGATCGGATTCGAGAGCCCCGCGCTCAAGGGATATCGGGTGGGGTTCCGGTGAGACCTCGCTCCCGGCCCTCACCGCCCTGGCCGTCTCTATGAGATGGACCCGCTCGGAATCGTAGAGGAAGACGACGCAGGTCTCAAGGGGCAGCAGGTGGACTAGTCGCTGCGCGAGGTGGTCGGCTATCTCGCCGACCCCCGTGCCCCCCAACACGGGGGCCTTCCGCCGTTCGCCGCTGTCCGCTCCCCATTCCGGTTTGGGCCGGCTCCTGGCACTGTGATATCCGGTCACGACGGACTCCTTCCGATCCGACTTCCGGTGGTTGCCCCGGCCGTTCTATGAGCCCACGACAAAGCCGGAACCCTCCTCGATAGTGAAGGGGAGGGCGCGGACACTCGCGCTCAGGCCGCGGCTCTTCAGGACGCGGAGTACGCGACGCGAGCCATTGTCGGGACTTAGTAGCTCCAGATGCAGGGCGAAGTCGGCCAGCCGCTCACCTGAAACCTTGCGGGGAGCTACCGCGCCGTATGGGCCGAGGGTTGTGGTGGTCATCACCGTGGTCACGCCGCGTCCTTGGAGAAGTTGGGAGATTGTGTAGAGGAATGCCTGGTAGTCGTCTTCCGGGATCGCCTGGGTGCTGAGATCGCTTACGGCGTCGAGGACCACCCGGCGCGCCCCGACACTATCCACCGCCTCCAGGAGGAGGTGGCCGAAGCGGTCGACCTCGACGTCGAGCGGCGGAGTGTGAAACATGACAAGCAGCCGGTTCGCCTCGAGAGTCTCTGGGTCCCAACCGAAGTTGGAGCCGACCTGTTTGAGGCGCAGCGGGCTTTCCTGGAAGGAGGCGAAGACACCGGGCTCCCCCGCGGCGGCCCCCTGTAGGAGGAAGCTCAAGGCGAAAACTGTCTTTCCGCTGCCCACGGGACCGGACACGAGGGTCGTCGTGCCGCGGAGGACACCCCCGCTAAGGTGTTCGTCAAGGCCCGCGATACCTGTCGCACAACACCCGTCGGTGGCTCCGACGGGCGCGGGCGTGATCGAACCCAGGCGAGGGTAGACGACCGCCCCGGCGCCGTCAATCACGAAGAGATGTGAGCCGGGCAGGAACGCCGAACCGCGCAGCTTGAGAATCTGCAGTGATCGCCTGCCGGACCGTCCGCTGGGCTCGTAGTCGATGTTGACGATGCCGTCGGCCACGGCGCTCGCGCGCGAGGTCAGTAGCTTATCGATCGGGCTTTCGTCAAGAAGGAATGTCACGCAATCGAGCGCGCTCAAGGTGCCCGAAAGCTCGTACAGGAACACCGCCATCTCCCGGTCGCTCGAGGACAGGCCCTCAATGGCTCGGAAGCTGTCGATCACCACGAACCCCGGAAGGTACTTGGACACCTCTTCTCTTATCACCGCGAGTGCCGCTTCCACCCCCCCGGTCGCCAGCGCACGGCCGAGATCGCGGTAGTGGATGACGCGGCCCGGGTAGTCGCGTCGGAAGAAGCCGAACGATTGGACATGGACGATGATCTTCTCGTAGGGCTCGGCCACGGTCGAGAAGTACAGCGCGGGACGGTCCGGAGCCGCGGCGCTGTAGACCACTTGCTGCGCCAGGACCGTCTTACCCCCGCCCGGCACACCTGACACCAGGTTGATGCTGGCCGCGGGAAGCCCGCCTCCCAGGATCTTGTCAAGACCTGGGATTCCCGTAGCCACACGACCGAAGGGCATCCGTTGCACCTCCCATTGCTGCTTACCACAGCGATCAGGCCTATCCCCGTTCGATCAACCCGGCCACCAAGCCCGCCAAGGCGTGCCGTTGAGCCGGCTTCCGGAGGAACACGTCGGCTCCCGATTCGGCTGCTTCGTCCGCGGCGTCCAGCACGCTGAAGAGAACCACGGGCACGGACGAGATGCCGGGCCTCGACTTTATCTGCCGGCAGAGTTCCAGGCCGTCGGTCCCGGGCAGCAGGATCTCCAGGACGATGGCGGAAGGCCGGCGCGAGGCCATAGTTCTGAGGAGGGCGTCAGGCCGAAGGAACTCCAGGTGGAAGGACCTCAGCATCACCCGCTGCATCTCGGCCATGAACGGGTTGGGTTCGACTACGTAGACCAGCTGGCCGCTGGCCGCGCCCGACGATTCGTGGGAAACCGCCCTGGGCATCGCTTAGACTCCTCACAGAGGTTAGCTGGTCCCTTCTGCCGGATTGCCCCTCTTCCTGCCCATGTCGGAAAACAATGGGGAGGGGGTCGAATTCAGGCCTTTCCCGCAAGTATCTCAAGAAACGCGTCGACCCTTGTCGCGGTGGGCCCGGCCGAGTAAGCGCGGGAATCCGCCATATCGGCCTCGATGACCAGTGTGGGCAGCCCCAACTCGTCTCTGACGGCGCGCGCCAGCTCGTACTGGCCGAGGGAGTAGGTCTTGCAGCTCCGGCAGGAATGGAAGACAACCCCGTCCGCGCGTTGTGACCTCACCATGCGGAAGAGACGCTCCTTGCGTATCCCAAGACCGATGTTCAGGAGGATCAGGGAGTACTGCCTGGCCATGGCCTGGAGGGGATCGTGGGCGTCCGATGGGTCGAAATCGTAGATGCCCCAGGCATCGGTGTAGGTTTCGCCGACAAAGGCCGCGCCCCGCGCATGGAGGTATCGGACGAGGTCGAAATCGTACCAGATGGCGATGTTGTCCCAGATCAGACGGTACTTCTCCAGCGGCACCGCGCCGTAGCCCTGCTTCACGCGCTCCGAGAGTTCCTCCGTCACTTTGCGGTAGTAGTCGACGCAGGTCTTGGTGCCCCTCAGAGTGACGATAGGGAACATGTTCGTGAACATGTCCAGGGCCGAAGCCGGGGTCGGCGAGGCTTGGCGAAGGGCCTGGATGCCGTTCCAGAGCGAGACGGTCTGTCGCGTCAGCTCTAGGACCTCCGAGAGCTTCGACTCGAAGGCTTCCTTCGACGGGACACGCCGCCTAGCGGCCTTGGACGCGAAAACCACCAGGTCCTCGAGTTGTCCCTTGACGTAGGCGACCTGGTCGGGGTTCAGGCCGTCGGCGGCGTAGGGCGTGTCGAGGATGAAGAGCGGGCAGCCGAAGTGCCTGGCCGCAACCTCCCACCACTTCACGACCACGTCACAGATGTTCTTGGCCGCGACCAGCAGATCGGGAGGGGGTAGGGGTCTGCCCCCCAGCTCCCCCTGCCCGAGGAGGAAGGTGCCGATGTTGGTGCGAGCGTAGGCGCACAGGTCCAGGCTGTAACCAGCCTGCTCCGCCGCCTCACAGTAGGGTAGAGCGGCCTTCCGGCTGGCAACGAGGGCCCCGTAGTTCTCGGGGTAGACCGGCAGGATGCCGAGGGCCAGCAGGATCTCGACCGGGGCACCGCTGGTCACCCAGGCCACGGGCTTCCGGCCCAGGGGGCTCTTGGCCCGGAAGGCCGACATGTAGTGCTTGAGGATGAGGCCCTTGAGTTCACGATCTACGGTCAGCCTACGGTCCTGGGCGATCTCACGCACAGGTTCGCTCACATCCGGCCACCTCCCCGACCGGCCCGCGATGCGGCGGGGCCTCGCGCGCCGGCGGCCGCCCCCCGCGGATGACCCGGCCCGCGAGACGTACGCGCCGTCTGGCGCAGGGTCTCGATGAAGGCTTCGAGTCTCGTGCGGGCCTGACCGGTCGAGACCGCGCCGAGTTCCACCTCGATGACGAGCGACGGCACCCCTGCCTCCGCGAGAGTGTCGCGTAAGGCCGGGTAGTCGAAGGCGTGAGGATCGCAGAACTTCTGGAGGAGGAAGATGGCGCCGTCGACGCCGTCAGTGGTGGCCCGGCTCCGGATCTCCTCGAAGCGCCGGTCGGGCGGGTGCTTCGTGGGGCACGGGGTGCGGCCGAGGTACATGGCGGCAAGACGGCGGTACGGGTCGGAGTCGTCCCCGGCGCCGAACTCCAGACGTCGACCGCCAAGGCAGAGGTCGTCCGAGACGATGTCCGCCCCCGATTCCTCGATGAGCCGCAAGGGCTCCTCGGTCTCGAGATAGCCTCCCAGCACCAGGACCCTGGGGCGGCCTCCGCCAGGCCGGGGCGGCGCCCCGGACGGCGTCCGGGACGGCGACACGGTCGCTCCCATCGCGGCTGTGAGCTCGTCCGCCACGGCCGCCGTCAGCGTCGCGGCCTCCCTGCGGTCGAGGACCGCGGCTCCGCGCGCCATCGCCATGTAGGTCGACCCGGGAAGGAGGTCCGGCCTCGCGCGGCGCACGCGGGCCAGGCCTTCGAGGTTCTGCCGGACTGCGCCGATGAGCCCGATCGCCCAGGCCAGGTCGTCGGGAGTCGGCGGGTGGGCGCCGTCGACTCCGCCCAGGGCCTCGGACAGCCGTCGCATCTCGGACGCCGCGTAGTCGAGGACACCAGGACCTTCGATTCGTGCGGGGAGATTAAGAAAGTGCACGAGACGCCCCGGCGGGGCGCTGATGCGCCACGATTCGAACGCCGCCCGGAGCGAGTCGCAGGTGTAGGCGAAGACGAAACCTTCGAGGCCGTTCCACCGGCCGGACAGCAGCCCGTCGAGGAGGGCCCGGGCGAAGGAGCACGAGAAGCTCTGCAGACGGCTGTCGGCCGGGCCCGTGGGTCCGGGCCTCGCCCCCAGCCTGACCGGGTGGAGACCCGCAGCCAGGATGATCTCCTCCGGGACGTAGGAACACACGTAGCCGACGGCCGGGCCTGGAGCGTGAGCGGCCGGGTCGGCACCGGCGGCCAGGAGCCGGTCCATGGCCCCGCTCGCCGTGCTGTTGGTCATTGCCGGAGCCCCCTCCACCCGCTAGCGCTGCCTACTAGTTCTTCCTGAACATCTTGTCGAAGAGCCCGGCGGCCTCTCCGGCGGGGACTTCCATCGCCCCCTCGGTGCACAACTCGGCGCAGCAGAAACACGCTATGCACTTCGCCGGGTCGACCACGGGGTACGGGTCGAGAGTGATGGCTCCAGGCGGGCAGTTCTCGGCGCAATCACCGCACATGATGCACAGGCTCTCGTTGACGACCGGGTTGATGTTGCCGAGAGAGACCAGGATTTGAGCCTGTTCGTCGAGAGAGACCCCAATGGTATTCGGCATGGCGAAGTCCGGGATGGGTTCGATGTCGATGGGGCGGCCCTCGCCGTCGAGGGCCCGGAACTCCCCTGGACGGTACCTCCCCAGTGGGGCCTGGCCCTGGGCCTCGAGTTCGGCGGCCTTCTGGAACACCCTGAGTTGCATCGGTTCGACACCCATCATCAGCGACAGCACGGCGTCGACCGCCAGGCCGTCGGTCCCGGCGACCAGCTTCCCGAGCGGTCTTACCCGGCCGTGGCTCGGCCCATTCCCGTCCATGATGTAGAGAGCGTCGACGATGTGCAGATCCGGCACCCGCAGGGAGTAGATGTCGAGGAGAACGTGGGCGAACCGCCCGCGGGAGAAGGCCGCCAGGTGCAGCTTGGCCTTGTTCGTGCCGGCGACATAACCGAAGCAGTTCTTGACCGCTCCCGTGAGGGTTGTGAGCATGTGCGTCTTGAAGACGGGGACGTTGATGACGTGGCCGGCCTCCAAGATGTACTTGGAGATGACGAGCTTCCCGGCGTACGGGTTGGATACGGCCTTCTCCACGACCTCGTCGGACAGGTTGCGGAAGCAGCCCTCCGCGGCGTCGTAGATGCCGCAGGTCCTTGCGGTATGAAGCGAGTTCCTATCCACTCCGCCCGGGTTGTCGCCCACCGCGGGTTGCCCTCCCGCCCGCCGGACGGCCCTCACGATGGCCGTCACCAGCGACGGTGTGGTCGTCACATGCAGCTCGGGCGGCGCCGGCGCCAGGATGTTCGGCTTTATGAGCGCGCTTCGCCCCTTGAGCCGCTCCCCGGCGCCGGTAAGGGCGAAGATGGTGTCGACCGCCTGTTCGAGGGCTGGCAGCCCGGGGTCGGGGCCGCCCAGGTCCAGTATGTAGACGTCGCTCGTGTCCACAGGTAGGACGCACCTGCCTTTCCCGATGGCTCTCGCGGCCGTGACGGTTCGCCTAGCCCGCTTCCTCGCGCTTCTTCCGCTCCTCCTCGGCCAGAACCCTCCTCAGGACCTTCCCGACGAATGTCCTCGGCAGTTCGGAGCGGAATTCCACGTACTTGGGGACCTTGTACTTGGCGAGCTTGCTCTTGCAGTAGTCGATGACCTCCTCGGCCGCGAGGTGCTCACCGGGCTTGAGGACGACGAACACCTTGACCGCCTCGCCCCGGTACTCGTCCGGCACGCCGACCGCCGCGGCTTCGAGGATGGCCGGGTGCTCGTAGAGGACCTCGTCGATTTCGCGTGGGTAGATGTTGAACCCGCCGGCGATGATGAGCTCCTTCTTCCGGTCGACGATGTAGGTGTAGCCGTCTTCGTCCATCTTGGCGATGTCTCCCGTGTAGAGCCAGCCGTTTCGGAGCGTCTCCTTCGTCTCGTCCGGACGGTTCCAGTAGCCCTTCATCACCTGGGGGCCCTTGAGGATGAGCTCGCCGGTCTCGCCAACGGGCATTTCCTTGTCACCGGTGTCCGGGTCTACCACTTTCGACACCGTGTCCGGGAAGGGCAGGCCGATGCTGCCGGCCTTCCGGTTCCCGAAGAGCGGGTTAGAATGAGTCACCGGCGACGCTTCGCTCAACCCGTAGCCTTCCGAGAGATAGCCGCCGGTGATCTCCTCGAACCTCTTCTGGACCTCGACCGGCAGGGCTGCGGAGCCGGATAGACAAGCCCCGACGGACTTGAGGTCGTACTTCTTCACGTCGAGGTGGTTGTTGATCGCGATGTACATGGTCGGAGCGCCGGGGAACAGGGTCGGCTTCCACTTATCGATGGCCTTGAGAATGTCCTCGACGATGAACCTCGGAATGAGGATCATCGAGGCGCCGATCGCCGAGGATAGGTTCATGCAGCAGGTCATGCCGTAGCTATGGAAGAGCGGCAGGACGGTCATGATGCGCTCCTGGCCCGGCTTGGTCTCCGGGTACCACCTGTAGACCTGGGTCGCGTTGACGACCATGTTCCGGTGGGTCAGCATGCATCCCTTGGAAACGCCCGTGGTCCCGCCGGTGTACTGCAGGCAGCAGAGGTCCTCAGCCAGGTCGAACTCGTAGGCCGGCGGGTTCGGCCCGTACTGCTTCAAGAGGTCGGTAAGCTGGTAGTTGCCGGCGGTGGGCGGGACCTCGACGTAGGTTCCGTCCTTCTTGGCCTTGATCGGGTAGAGCTGCCTCAGGGGGAAGGGGAGGAAGTCCTTCATGCTGGTCCAGATGATCTTCTCAAGTCCGGCACCCTCCCGGACCTTGGAGAGGCGTCCGAAAAGGAGATCGAGAGCGATCATCACTTTCGACCCGGAGTCAGTGACCTGGTGGTGTATCTCGCGCTCCACGTAGAGGGGGTTGAAGGCGACCACGACCCCGCCCGCCTTGAGCACGCCGTAGTAGGCGATGACCATCTGCGGAGAGTTCGGGAGCATTATCGCCACCCTGTCACCCTTCCTGACTCCCAGGGCGGCGAGGGCGGCGGCGAACCTGTAGACCTTGTCCAGGAGCTGGCGGTAGGTTAGCTTGCCCCCCATGAAGATGGTGGCGACGTTGTTCGGGTACCTCTCGGCCGCCTCCTCGAGAAGCCCGTGCACCGGGATGCCCGGGTAGTCGATGTGCCGCGGCACCCCTTCGGAGTAGTTCTTGACCCAGACAGACTCAAAGTCCGGCACTGCTCTTCCCCCTTTCCCCCTCCTAGAGGACTCCGACCGAAGCACCTTCGAGGCTGGGGTGCGGCCCGCGCGGTCGTGCCCGGACCTTGCACCCAAGCTCGGTGATAGTGCCTGGTATGGAGCTAATTGCTGGGGGGAGCAGTGGATTCCTGCCTGAGTTGAGCCAATAGTCAGCCTACCCTGGCAATTGCCCGGGCTGGGTCGAAGGGCCGGGTCGTGGACTTAGTGGGAAGTCAGAAAGGCCTGTGCGATGACCACACAGACCCCTTGGTTCCTGCTGGGAGGGGACTGGCACTAGCTAGGGCTAGTCCTTTCCTGGACTCCCCCTTGACTCAGATGGCCGAGGTTCACGACCTTCCCGGTCGCGTTTGGCCTTGCGAAGCTTCTTAGCTTCTTCCCACACGGGATTGAGTTCTGGCGGTCAACCGTACCAGATCCTGTCGACGAATCGTCAAAGGTGGCGGACACCTCCTTTAACTGTATGCGCTTCACTTGAATGTCTGCCATCGCGCACGTTCTCCTTCCGAACCGACAACCTTCTAGTATCTCGGGAACATGCCCCGCTTCAGACAGAAGTCCGGAGGCGTACGGAGTCTCTTCTTGGCAGGGTCAAGCGTCTCCCATTGCTCCTTCACAGCCTCGCTTGTTCTCTCAAAGGGCGTCATGGTCACATGAAGGACGTATCTGGGAGAACCACCACTCAGCAGATAAAGCACATACTGGTTTAGGCTCACTCCCTCCAGATACGCCATGAGGACAAGGCGCCGGTGGAGGCTCTTTGGCATGCGTATCGTGAACTTCCCGCTATACTCAGACAGATCGAATACCTCTTCGGGGAGCTCCCAGCCTTCCTCCAGAGCTGCAGCAATCCACCGCTCTTTGGCGTCCATGATACTCTCGAGGGCTTCTTCGGGAGTATCCGCCGTACGACAGACAGCCGTCCAATTCTGGAATCTCCGCAGCCCACTGTACCTTGCCACTATCGAGCTCTGGACTAATGAGTATCCGGTAGCTACGATCCCCCGCCATTCAGCACACCCCCAGTTCGTCCAAAGCCTCTAGCGCTAGGCGAACATAACCTTTCTTCACCACGGGTTCGTACTTAACAGTGATGATTCTCCTCAGGGACGGGTGCCGAAAGGAGACGTGCGAAGAGCCGGACCGTGGTCGGGTCACGCGAAAGCCTGCCGAGACCATGACCTTCTCGTACTCTTCGTACCGAACGTTGCCAGGGCTATCCCTCATCTTCCGTATTACACCCCCGGGCAGAGCAAACGCCAGTCCGGACCTTCATCCGGCGCCTTGAGCGACCAAAAGAAAGCAGAAGGTCCGCGCCTACTTCTGGGCGGACCCTCACGTACAAAGTCTTGGTGTCCGGAGGGGGACTTGAACCCCCACGGGTTTCCCCATACGCCCCTCAAACGTACGCGTCTGCCAGTTCCGCCATCCGGACAACTCAATATGGAGCGGGCCTACGGAATGTACGGCGCCTGCGGATCCAGCCTTGGGCTGGTGGTCAGCGATTCGAGCGCCGCAATCGCAAATGTGCCCGTCGTTTTCAAAGTGGTGCCGAAGGTGGGATTTGAACCCACACGAGCGCTAGGCTCACGGCGCCCTGAACACCGCGTGTCTGCCAGTTCCACCACTTCGGCATCCGAACTGCGAAATCAACTATAGCACACAGGTCAAGAAGCTATCAAGGAACGAGGGTACAGCGCCGGCAAACCTGCGCCAAGCCGCTCATAGACGTGCCGAGGACGTGTCGATGCCGCCTCACGTCCCCGACGACGGCACGTCACTCGGGAGCGTCTTCTGGTATATGTCGCGGTAGCATTCCAGAGCGCTGAGGACGCCCCGAACGTAGTTTCTGGTCTCCTGGTACTCAATGGCGGAGAGCGGGAAATCCTCGACGACCTCGGGCGGAGGCCATAGCGCGGGGTCTACCGCCGAGGGCGGGTCAAGGCTGTCACCGTGCCTCTCCGCCCACTCCCGGACCCGTCCACGCCCGCAGTTGTAGGCCGCTACTACGAGGACCACCTTGCCGGAAAACTCACGTCTCAACTCGGCCAAGTACCACGACCCTATCATGATGTTCGTGGCCGGGTCCTTCAGCATTTCCGGGTCGTAGCCGGCGAACCCGAGTTGCTCCGCAACCCATCGCCCCGTCTCCGGCATGACCTGCATCAGCCCCACCGCGCCCTTCTTCGACACGGCGCTTGGGTTGAAGCGGCTTTCGTTCTTGATAATCGACGCGATAAACAGCGGGTCCAGGCCGTTTTCGCGGGCGTAGGTGATGATCTCATCCCTGTAACCGAACGGGTAGAGACGCTCGAGAACAGCCTGGCGTCCCCCCCAGAAGGCGAGGATGGCCACGACCACCCCGAGGGCCGCGAGTAGCCACGTTCTTCGTCTGAGGAGCCGATTTCGCCCGGTGATCTTCGTCGTCATTCGCGCGGTTAGTGTATCGGCCCAGTGGGTGGATGATGCCCGGAAACGCCTTCTGGCTACCCGGCCTCACGGACGATCCTGTCCCATAACCTCCTCACCCTGGCCCTAGTCTCGCGGACGGGTCCGGTGTTGTCGATTATGACGTCCGCGTACTTCTTCTTCTTCTCGAGCGGGATTTGTGCGTTGATTCTGTTCAGAGCCTGCTCGACCCCGAAATGGTCACGGGCCATGAGTCTCTGAATCTGGGTCTTCTGGTCTACGACCACAAGCCAGACTTCGTCGACCATGTCGACCATCCCGGCCTCGATGAGGACCGGGGCGTCCACCACCACGGCGGGTGGCCTCTCCTTAGGGTCGGCCTCGGCGAACTTCCTGAGCCTCTCCCGTATCTCGCCGATGATGCGGGGGTGGGTGATGGCGTTCAGCCGCGCGACCGCGCCGGGGTCGCCGAACACCCTGTCTCCCAGCTTGCGCCTGTCGATGGTGCGGTCTTCGAGGAGGATGTCGTCGCCGAAGGCCTCGACGAGTTCTCTCCAGGCCTCCGTACCTGGTCGAACGACCTCCTTGGCGACCAAATCGGAGTCAATGACCGGCGCGCCCAGCTCTCGAAGGACCCGGGACACCGTGGACTTGCCGCTGGCGATACCTCCCGTGAGACCGATGATGATCAGGAGTTGGACCCCCAGGACTGACTCGGCGACCGGCCGGGTTTCGACCGGGGCTTTGTCAGATTCTATAACCCGCCTGAGTGAGGGTCAACCGGTGGACCGCCGGGAAACGTGCTGGTAGACTAGTACTGACGCACGGCGTGTGACGTAGGAGGAAACCCGAGGACAGGGAGTGATGCGCGTGGTGGAGGGTCTTGTCGCGGTCCTCATCATAGGGCTCCTGGCGCTGGTGGGCGGCCTGGTTCTCGGCTCGCTGGGCCTGGCTCTGGGCGTGGGGGTCGTGACCTTGGCGTTGGTTCTGTTCGTGCTGGTGCCCCTGGCCGTCCTCTTCGTCCCGCTCCTGTTGGGTCTCCTGCCGTTCATCCTCCTCTTCGCGCTCGCCTGGGCGTTCCTCAGACCGCCGCGTCCGGCAAGGCGAGGCCCGCGATAGAGCCAAGCAGCTCGGCCTTGAGCGTCCACCGGTCCACCGGAAACCGTGGCGGCCGACCGGAATCGTGAGTGCCGACCGGAATCGTGAGCGGCCACCGGGATGGGTGGCCGCTCTTGTTCCTCGCTCCCCGATGTTGCGGCCTCGGGGCGAGACGCCCCAGACGCGGCAGCCTGTCTAGGTGCCGGCTTCCCTCAATTCGAGAGAGGCGGCGTCTACCCTCCGGCCCTGCAGTTTATCGAGAGTCGTGTCGCGTAGTTCTTTCTCCGACGAGACCTCCAGGAGCCACTTCCCTCCGGCTAGAGGCTTCATCTCTATCTCTCCGGTGACTCCGTGCTTGGTCATGAGCCGCCTGGCCCCGTTGCGGAGGGCGTCCTCCGTGTCGAAGATCATGGCAAACGACTGCAAGGACCGTCCACCTCCCCTCCATGACGACCCCCGGCCCGCTCGCGGACCGGGGGTTGCTTCCGTCCTTATTATACCAGGTTTCGCCCGCTTCGGTCAAACATTTGTTCGGGGGATTTTCCTTGGTTTTTCGCGGCTTCTTGCGGCTAGGCTACCCTTCCCCAGTCACCCGGGCGGGGCACCGACCACGGCCACCGGCCTCCGCCGGCCCGCGGCCCGGGCCGCGAAGAGCTAGCGCCCCGGCTCATCCTCTAGCTGGCACTTCGGGCAGAAGTGGGAACCCCGGCCCGCGATAACGATACGACTCACCTTCGTGCCGCAGCGGGGGCAGGGCTCGCCTGTGCGGCCGTAGGCCTGGAGCCTTTCCGCGAAGCTGCCCTCCCGGCCGTCGCCGTCGACGTAGTCCCGGACGGACGTTCCGCGGTGGGTGATGGCCTCGGCGATGACTTCCCTCATGCACCGGTAGAGGGTGCCGGCCTCGTCCTCGGTGAGCGATGAGGCCCGCCTGAGCGGATGGATACCCGCCCTGAAGAGGCACTCGTCGGCGTAGATGTTGCCGAGGCCGGCCACGAAGGCCTGGTCGAGGAGCAGGGGTTTGATGCGCGCGTTTCGAGAGCCGAGCCTATGCCGGAAGGTCTCCCATTCGAGGCCGCCCTCCCTCGGCTCGGGGCCGAGGCCAGCCAGGGTGCGCAAGGCCCGGTCGAGGAGCGGGTCGGAGCGGTCGCCGCGAAGGTAGTAGACGCGGCCGAAGTGGCGGGTGTCTACGTACCGGAGCTCGTTACCGTCGTCCAGCCGGAAGACGACATGCGTGTGCCTCTCCCGGGTGGGTCCGAGGTCGCGGTCGGGCGGGCAGTAGACGAGTTGGCCCGCCATCTTCAGGTGGACGGCGATGTCGCCGTCAGCCGCGGGCAGCTCCTTCCCGAGCAGCCCGTCCCCGCGCCGCTCCCGGTCGGTACTGCCGGTACGGTCGCCGTCGGTACGGTTGAGGTCGTTACGGCCGGCGGCGGGACGTTCGGTGTCGATGATGAGGAACTTGCCTTTTCTGCTGAGGCCCGTGATCCGCGATCCTTCGACTGCCCGCGCGAACTCCTCGGGGGTGGCTCCCGCTACGAACTTCGGGTTTCTGACCTCGAGTCTTTCCACGCGCCGGCCTACGAGGTGGGGCTCCAGCGTCCTGCGTATGGTCTCAACCTCGGGCAGTTCAGGCAATCAGCTCGTCCTTTCGTCTAAGACACCGCCTGCATCTCGTACCAGTTGGGCCCGGCCTTGAGGTCGACGACGAGCGGCACATCGAGACTGACCACCCGCTCCATCCGGTCGCGGAGGAGTTCGGACATGACCGCGACTTCCTCGGGTGGGACCTCGAAAAGAAGCTCATCATGGACCTGGAGAATCATCTTCGAGGCCAGCCCTCTCGCCTCCATGTCCCGCGCCATACGCACCATAGCCAGCTTGACGATGTCCGCCGCCGTCCCCTGGATGGGAGTGTTCCGGGCGGCTCGCTCGGCCATCTGACGCTGAACCCGGTTGGAGCTCGAGAGCTCAGGGAGGTAGCGGCGCCGGTTGAACAAGGTCGTCACGAAACCCCGGCTCCGGGCCTCCATCAGAGTGCGCTCGACGTAGGCCTGTATGCGGGGGTACCGGGAGAAGTAGCCCTGGATGTACCGTCCGGCCTCCTCGCGGTCGACTCCGAGGTTCCGGGCCAGCCCGAAGTCGGAGATGCCGTAGATGATGCCGAAGTTCACCGCCTTCGCCCTCGAACGAAGGTCGGGCGTGACATCCTCCATGGGTACCCCGAAAACCTCGGACGCGGTGCGCTGGTGGATGTCCTCTCCGCGGCGGAAGGCCTCGATGAAGGCCTCGTCCCCGGACAGGTGGGCCATCAGGCGGAGTTCTATCTGTGAGTAGTCGCCCGCCAGGAGAGTGCGACCGGGGGCCGGCACGAACACCCGGCGAATACGCCGGCCTTCCTCCTCACGGATGGGGATGTTCTGGAGGTTGGGCTCGGCTGATGAGAGCCGGCCCGTGGCCGTCGCGCACTGCTTGAACACGGTGTGGATCCTTCCGGTGACGGGGTTGATGAGTTCGCCCATGCCGTCGGTGTAGGTACCCTTGAGTTTGGAGAGCTGCCTGTGTTCCAGAATCTTGGCCACTATCTCGTGCGAGGCGGCCAGCTCCTCGAGGACCTCCGCACCCGTGGAGTAGGTGCCGGTCGAGGTCTTCCGCCCGACCGGCAGGTTCAGCTTCCCGAAGAGGACCTCCCCGAGCTGCTTCGGGGAGTTGAGGTTGAACTCGACCCCGGCCATCTCGTAGACCTGGCCGGCCAGTCCGTCGATGCGCCGGCCCAGTTCGGCCGACATCTCCTTCAACGCGGCGGCATCCACCCCCACACCGGCATACTCCATGGCCGCGAGGACACTCTGAAGCGGCATCTCCATCTCGTCGAGCAGCGCCTCGAGATCCTTGTCGGCAAGCTCGGACCGGATGGGGTCGGCCAGCCCGAGGGTCATGTCGGCCTCAAGACAGAGCCGCTCCGCGCGCCAGTCCATACCCGGGCTCGCCGGTTCCCAACCCTCGGGCGGATCGTCCGGGAGCAGAATGTCCTGCCCGGCGAACTCCCGGAACAGGGACTCGATGCTGTACTTGGACCTCGAGGAGTCCAGGAGGTAAGCTCCGACCTCCGTGTCGAGAACCAGACCGTCCAGCTTCAGGCCCATGGCGGCGAGCCAGACCCGGAAGGGCTTGGCTCCGTGAGCTATCTTGACCGGCTCACCGGCCGACAGAAGCGGGCCCAGGATGTCGGCCACGTCTCCGAAGCCGACGCCCGGGGCGTCGTCCCCGGAAGCCGCCACGGCGCCTGGGCCGGGTGCCGGCCCGTCGCCGGCCCCGCCGGTCGGGAAGAGACCGCCCGACCACTCGGAGAGCCCGCCGGCCGGCGACACCGGGGCAATCGGGATGTAGGCCGTCTCGGTGAGGCCGTCTGCGGCGATGGCCAGAGATGTCAGCCTCGACCGGAGTGGCCTGTCGCCGTCGAGCGCGACGGCCAGGGCGAAGCGCGGGACCCGGGCGAGCGAGGACGCGAACGCGGCGAGGTCGCGGCGCGAGGCGATGACCCTGTGACCCTTGATGGGCCCCCGGACCGTTCGCGGTCCCGCCCCTTCGGCCCCCGGCTCGCCGGCACCGGCGTCGCCAGGCGCCCCGTCCGGGGCCGCGCCGGGTGCCGCGCCATGGGCCGTGTCCGGGAACAGCGTCCCGGCCGCGGCCGCCTTCTCGGCCAGACCCAGCCGCCGGAGAAGTGCCCGGAACTCGAGCCGCCGGAGGAGCCCGGCGAGCTTGTCGGCGTCCCACCCGCGGTACCGGAAGTCTTCGAGCCGCGGGGGCTCATCGAAGGGAACATCGCGCCTGATGGTAGCCAGGGTGCGGCACAGGCGGGCCCCGTCACCGTGCTCACGAAGGGCGGTCCGCAGCCGGTCGGGCGTCACCTCGTCCACGTGGCTCAACACCTCTTCCAGGGTTCCGTAGCGGGCAAGCAGGCTGACGGCAGTCTTCTGGCCCACCCCGGGAATGCCCGGCAGGTTGTCGGAGGCGTCGCCCATGAGGCCCTTCAAGTCAGGGAGGCGTGGCGGCTCCACGCCGTACTTCTCTTCCACCACCTTGGCGTCGAACAGGGCTGTCTCGCTGATGCCCTTCAAGGTGATGATGGCCTTGACCCCCGGACCCAGGAGTTGGAGGGTGTCGCGGTCCCCCGTCAGGATGAGGACCTCTACGCCGTTCTTCCTGGCGAGGTCGGTCAGGGCCGCCAGGATGTCGTCGCCCTCCCACCCGTCGACTTCGACCACCGGTGCCCGCAGAGCGCCGAGGAATTCCTTTATGAGCGGGAACTGGGGTCGGAGCTTATCGGGCGTGGGCTTTCGCTGGGCCTTGTAGTCCGGGTATTCCTTCATCCGGAACTCGGGCTTGCCCTTGTCGAAGGCTACTCCGATGTAGTCCGGCTTCTCTTCCGCCAGGATGCGGAGGAGCATCTGGGCGAACCCGAGGACGGCGTTCGTGGGCTGACCTTCCGCGGTCGACAACGTGTCGGGCAGGGCGAAGAACGCCCTGTAAGCCAAGCTGTGCCCGTCGACGAAGAGTGCCTTCGGTATGGCCGCCACCCCCGGGGACTAGCTGTCTAAGGAGGGAGGAAAGCGTGGTCTCGGGCCTAGTATTCACCGGTAAAGAGCCATCACCTTCGGGGCACGCGGCCGGGTAGTCCCGCCTCGGGGGCATGCGGCCCCGGTAGTTCCGCGTATGCTTGGACATGTCCCCACGCGGAAACCGAACGTGTCCGTACCGGCGTGTCCTCGCGGCGCTCCTCGCCCCCGCGCTCCTTGTCCCCGCGCTCTTTGTCCCCGCGCTCCTCGCCCTCGCCACCCCTGCCCTCGCTGCCGCGGATGTCTCCACGGGCGCCGCCCTGCCCGGCGCCACGGGCGAAGCTGACTTCAGTGAGCCGGGTTCGGGACCGCTTCCCGCGGCGGAAGTAGTCATCGCGGTGGTCGACCCATCCTTGCGGGGAATGCCGGGGCAGAGCCTGCCGCCGCCCGACCCGGAGGCGGACTCCCCCCTTGCCCTTGCCGTGACCGTGGTAGCCAGGGGTCTCGAGCCCGGGGAGTGCGCGTGGCGTCCTCTAGAGGGGCCGTTCCCACACCCGGCGGGAGTCACTCAGCTTCCCGTGGCCGGTGCCCGGCTCTGCGGCCCGGATGGCGCCACTGTCCCGTGGGAGGCGGAACCGGGCTGCCGACCGTTGACGGCGGTCCTGGCCGCTCCCGGCGACTACACCCTGACCTACACGGTCGATGGCCCATCCGCCGGGCAAAGCCTCGCGCCCGGCGCCCTTGTGCTCCTCCCCGACGTCCTTCGCGGCCCCGCGACGGCCGCCGTCTCCCTGCTCGTCTTGCCCCCTGAGCGATGGCACCTCCTGACCAACGTCCCCGAGGTCCTGCCTGGAGGGGCACAGGTCGATCGCGAGCTGGGGGGAATTCGTCTGGTCCTTGATGTCGTCACCTTGCCGCACGTCCGCATCCTTCTCTCCCCCACGGAGCCCCACGTGCTTCTCGAGGCCCCGGCTCCCGCCGAGGCGGCTCAGAACGGGCAGCCGCCGGCGCCGGTAGCCGTCCTCAGGGTGTGGGTGGCCCCGGGCCCGCGAGAGTCTGGACCGCCGGTAAGTGAGCCGGAGCAGCCGGCACAGGCTGGGCAGCCGGCACAGGGCGAACAGGCGACGCAGGTCGACGAGATACGGCTCGCCCTCGCGAAAGTCGCGGGCCTGTTCGCCAGCCACGCAACCTGGGTAGCGGCCTTCCACGGCTCGGCGGGCTCGTCCGCCGACACCGCTCTTCCGCCGGGCACCGCCCCCCTGGTGGTCAACGTCCCACTGCCTCCGGCTGGGGACGATGCCGGGCTCTTCCGCGACGCCCTCGACACCCTGTGGCTCCTCACCTCCGCGAAGCCGCGCGACCCCGTCGCGGCCCGTTTCGTGGCCCTGGGAGCCTGGCCCCTCGCGCGGGCAGCTCTCCTGGAGCAGGCCGGGATCAACGACCCGCACGCCGGCCCAGTGGCCCTGGCCGGAGCCGTCTGCGCCGAGCACCGGTCCTACCAGGAGACCCTGCCTACTCCCTCTCCAGGGCCGGCCCCGCCCGCACCGCCCGCCATCGAAGCGGCGCCGCTCGTCAGCGCCTGCCTTCTCGCCCGGGCCGCCGGCGTGGGCCCGTCCGACTTCCTCGGGCTGGTCGTCTCGGCCCTGCAGGCGGGCGAGGAGTTCCTCCCCGGGCTGAAAGCCGCCCTCGAGAGGGCCCGCGGCCCGCTCGCCGGTGACAGCCTCCGGCTGCTCGAATCCCTTGCGACGGCCGGGAGCCTCCCCCGTCTCCCCGAGGACATCCTGGCCATGGGCGATCCGGACGCCGACGGCGACGGCTTGCCCGATAGGCTCGACCCGGCCCCGAACGTGAAGGGCGTATCGGTCACCGTGGACGGTAGGGTCGTCAGATGGGATGTCCCGCCGGACCTCGTCCGCGGGCGAGTCATGGTCCCCGTCCGGTTCCTGGCCGAGACGCTCGGGGCCGAGGTGACCTGGGACGCGATCGCCCGCCAGGTTGTGGCCCGCTATGGCTCAAGGGTGATCGTGTTCCCGGCGGACTCGTGGAGCTACACGGTCAACGGCCGGACTTACTTCAGCGACGCGCCGGCCCGGGTATCCGCGGGCCGGACCTTGGTGAGCCTGAGGTTCGCGGCCAAGGCCCTCGACGTGAGCGTGGAGTGGGACGCGGCCACCCTCACGGCCATCGTCGACCGCTCTCTTCCGTACCGGGACAGCTACCCGCCGCCCGTGTCGGGACGCCTCGCCTACCTCACGTTCGACGACGGGCCGCATCCGTCGTTGACCCCGCGCATCCTCGACGTCCTCGCGGCCTACGAGGTGAAGGCCACGTTCTTTGTCGTCGGCAGGGCCGTCGCCCGCTACCCCGACATCGTGCGCCGCATCGCGGCGGAGGGGCACGCCCTGGCCAACCACACCTACAGCCACGACCTCGACCCGCGGTCGGCCACCTGGATCTACCGCTCGCCCGAGGCCTACGTAGCCGAGCTAGACGCTTGCGACGCGGAGATCGCGGCCGTGACCGGTCTTCACCCGGTGGTGACGAGGCCCCCGGGAGGCTCGTACCCGTACCTCACCCAGGAGTTCCGCGACCTTTTGCGGGACTGTGGGTACGTCACGTACGACTGGGACGTGAGCGCGGCCGACTCGGCCGTCCCGCGACCGGCGGCCGACCAGATCCTTGCCCGCGTAGTCGCCGGCGCGCGGGAGGGGCGGCAGTCGCGCCTCATCATCCTGATGCACGACGGCGGGAGCGGCCACGAAACCACGCTCGAGGCCCTGCCGGCGGTCATCGAGTTCCTACGCCACACAGGCTACTCGTTCGCCGTGCTGACCGGCTGAGCGCTGGTAGTGGGGCGAACGCGTGAAAGCCGGGAACCCGCTCAGGGATCCCCGGCTTCCGACCACATACTCTGGAGTTTCCCCGCTCCCTACCGCTGGTCGCGGGGCCGGTCCCGGTCCCGGCTATTGGATACCGTACTCGACCCTGACGTAGATCACCATCTCGACCATGCCCGGCTCCACCGGCACGGACGAGCCGGCGGCTGCGGCCATGCCCCTTTCGAGCACGACGGGTCCGGGAACGTAGGACTCGAGGCTCATGTTCTTTACCGATCCGACACGGCACCCGGCCGCGGCGGCGAGGGCTTCGGCCTTGGCCCTGGCGTCGCGGACGGCCTCGGCTATGGCCTCGAGATAGAGGGCCTTGGAATCGGCTACGCTGAAGGTGATGCCGTAGACGTTGTTGGCGCCCGCCTGCACCGCGTCGTCGATGAGATCACCTATCTTGTCGAGCTGGGTCCAGGTGCAGCTCACCTGGTTCGAGGCCTGGTAGCCGACAATCCGGCCCGGTCCCCGTTCCTGGTATTCGTACTGCGGGTAGAGGTTCACGTTGGTGGTCTGGATGTTCGCGCGGGGCACGCCGGAGGAGATGATGGTGGCAATGACCCGGTTCATGGCCGAAGTGCACTGGGCCATGGCGTCCGCGGCGTTCGAGGCCTGGGCCTGGACTCCGAAGGTAATCGTGGCGGTGTCCGGGGCGGCCTTGATGGTCGCCTGCCCGTTCACGGAGATGCTGCCCGTCGACGCGTCCGTCCCGTCGGCGGCGAGAGCGACGCCCGGGCCTAACCCGCGGGCAACTAGGACACCGGCGATAGCGACTAGGACGGCGAGGGCTAGGGCGCCGGCGTAGAGCGTGGGACGGCGCCTGACAAACGCGATCTTCATTCCGTATCCCTCCCGAGTGGGTATTCGTTCGCCGCGTATTGACGCCGGGAGGCCCTGTTTGTTCCATCGGCCCGTACAGGCCATCAGCCCGTACAGTAACAGGGCGGCGGGTGCAAACCCACCGCCCGTCGGTTCCCGCCGGCTCCCGGCCGGTCCCCCCGGCCGGCCCTACATCCCGGCCCGCCGGCGCCGCCTGGCCTGCACGGCCAGGACGACGAACCACACCAGCCCGGCAAACACGACCAACGGAACCGCGATGGCCGCCAGGAAGACGACAAATCCGCCGGCCACTCCGGCCAACCACTCAAGGCTCTTGAAGAACGCGTCGACAATCCTGTCCCAGAGCCCGGCCTCGGGGCCCGGACCAGGCTGAACGGGCTGCAGGTTCAGGACTATCGTGGACAAGGCTATTTGTTCGTCCAACGCCCTGAGCTGCGCCTCGTAGCTCTCGATCTCGGTCCTCACGCGGGCCAGCTCGTTCTCGATGGCGAACATCTCCCCCAGGTTCTGGGCCTGGCCGAGCAAGAGCAACAAGCGCTGCTCCTGGAGCTTGAGATTCCTCACATGAGCCGACAGGTCGATGTGCCGGGCGGTAACGTCCTGCCGGCTGATCTGCTCGGTGACCACCCTGCTCCCGAGTAGCCGGATGCGCTCGAGCACCGAGTACAAGGAGTCTGTCGGGACGCGCAGGGTCAAGGACGCTCCGGTCACCCCGGCTTGATCGGTCCAGTAGCTGAGGGACTCGACGAAGCCCCCGGCCGAGGAGGAGGCGGCGATCGCCTTATCCTTGGCCTCGGCGATGTTCTCGCACTCGAGATTCATGAACACGTGAAGGATGACCTTGCGGCCGGTCTCAGCCCCGGCGGCCAGCGTGACGGCCTCCGAGCCCGCACCGGCCCCGGCCGCGCCTAGGTCTTCTCCGGACCCGCCGCGGCCCCCCTCATCGGTCGCGATCGAGTACCCACCCGTGTCGCCGCCGGGAGCCTTGTCCGTGGCCGCGAAGTCGCCGCTATAGCCCGTGGCCCCCGGCGGGGCCCCCGGCTCCGCTCCGATTCCGGCGCCCCCCATGCCTTGGGGAGCGCTCCCCTCTTGCCCTGGGGACCTCAGGCCGAGCAGGTCGGCCCCCGGAATGGGCACGCCCATGAAGTAGGCGAAGCTTCCGGCCCACACGAAGATGAGCAGGGCCGCGGCGGCGTAGGCCAGCCTCCTTGTGGGAAGGCGACGGAACCACTCGCCGAGACCGTCCAGCAGCCTGGCCACACTCGCGGCCGCGTGGCTACCGGGCACTGCCCGCGCCACGGCCGGCGCTTCGGCCCGTATCCGCCGGACCAAGCCGGCGTGGAAATCCTCGGGCAGTTCAGGCCTGGGCATGTTCCGGGCCATAGCCACGACCGCCCTAAGGGACTCCATCTCGGCGGAGCAGGCCGGGCACCCGGCCAGGTGATTCTCGACCATAAGGCGTGACGGGGGACTGAGTTCGCCGTCGATGAAGGCGGATAGAAGTCCGCGGACCTTTCCGCAACGCGCAGGAGACATCACGCGTCAACTCCTTTCGCCTGGCCGGCCCCCGGCCCGCTGGAAACGGCTTCCGGTCGGCCAAGGCCTGGCCGGCCCCCAGGCGGAGGGGAACCCGGCCGAGCAGAGTCGACACTATAGACGCCCGCATGAGCGAGAAGTTCCCGACTTCTGAGCCGGTCGCGCAATGTCGAACGCGCTCGGCTGATTCTCGACTTCACCGTGCCGAGGTTACACCCCAGGACACGGGCTATCTCCTCGTAGCTGAAACCCTCGAAATCCCTCAGGACGATGGCCATTCTGTGGTCGAGAGGAAGTCCGGCGACGGCGGCCCGGATCTCGGCCTGCACCTCGGCCCGCAGGGCAAGCTCCTCCGGCTCGTAGGTAACGTCGCCCACGTCCCGCCGCAGCCCCCCCGTGTCGGTGTCTATCGGGTCGTCCATTGAGACAACCGGCACGGACCGGCGCCGCCGCCGCAATTGGTCCAGGCAAGCGTTGGACACGACGCGATAGAGCCACGTGGAAAACGAGGAGTCTCCCTTAAACCGGCCTAGTGCCCGGAAGACTTTCAGGAAGGCCTCTTGCGCAAGGTCGGCGGCGTCGTCCCTGTTGCCCGAGATACGGTAGGCGAGGCTGTAGACTTTGGCTTCAAAAGGCCCGATGAGCTGGGCGAATGCGCCCCCGTCACCCACAACCGCCCGGGCGATGAGTTCGGACTCCGCTTCCTTCTGCAACTTGCGCACCTCCCGCCGGCCGGCCAGGCCGAGCTTGCCGAGGCACAACGGACCTTTCGACTTTAGACGTTGGATGGGCGTGGCTTGTTCCCTGTCCGGAGAGATGTGTTACCGCCGGCAGGCCCCCCGGCTAGTTCGGACCCCCGGTGACCCTCGTGATGGAGACGCCGTCCGCCGTCGCCTCCACGACCCAAGAGCTCGAGACAGCCGCTGCCAGGTCCCGGGCTTCGATGAAACTCGTGGCGTCGACTATCTTCACCGGGACGGGCTGCCCGGCCAGGGTCACGGTGCGAGTGCCGGAATCCCAGGTGACTCCGAGCCCGAGCGACCCGGCCACAGTCCTGAGAGGGACATAGGTTCCACCATTCTCGTGGAATGCCTCCCTGGAGACGACCAATCCGTCAACCCGGACGTAACCGAGGTGTCCGGTCAATTCCGCGGAGAGCACGTTGTTGGGTGGAGGCCCTAGAGCCGTGACGTCCCAGACCCAAGACACGTGGCAGCCCGTGGCCGCGGCGAGCGAGTCGAGCGTGGCGTAGGCCCGGTCGGCGACCACCACCCCTTCGACGGACCTTCCGTTGACGGATGCTGTCTTACTGGTGGCATCCCAGCTCACGCTGAACCCCATCGCCGAACAGAACGGGCGCACGGCGACGAGAGTCACGACGTCCGGCGCGCGGCCCAGCCTGAGCACGGGCGAGTCGACCCGCCGCGTTCCCACCCACACGGGGGAAGCAGTATCCAGGGACACCGCCCCGTGGCGCGAAACGGCGGCAATCAGCCAATCGAGGACCCCCCGGTCGATCGTGTAGCCGGCCACTGCCAGCCGTGATTCGACGAAGGCCCGGTAGGGGCCGACCCGGCCGTAAACATCCGGATGCAGCGAGAGGACGAACCCAGGCTCGGGCTGGGTGCCGCCCGCCTCGAGTCCGGCGCTGAACGCGGCCAGCTCGACAGGTTCGTAGACAATCTCTACGGGGGCACCGATAGGGGTGATCTCGTAGAGGCGTTCCACGTCGGCATTGTGGAGCCGGACGCACCCCCCCGAGACGGTGTGCCCGATAGACCAGTCGGAATTCGTGCCGTGGAACCCGAACCTCCCGTACCAACCCAGCCACCGCGAGCCCAGGGGATTGTCCGGCCCCGGCGGGACCGGGTCTCCTCCGGGCGGGTAGTAGGTGGGATACGTGGCCTTGCTGACTATCGAGTAGCGCCCGATGGGCGTGTGGTGGTACAGGCTGCCGACAGCCGTGGGGTAGGTGGCGGTCAAGGTGCCTTGGTGGTAGACGTAGAGCTGGCGCGCGGCCACGTTCAGGACGAGGTAGATGGAGTGGGCCGGCGGGGCGGTCCGGCCGTCCTCTCCCGGAACGCCCGGCAGCACCTCGGGCGGCACCCGGAGCGGAGTCCAGCACTCGTCCGGGTCCGGGCCGTATTCCGGCGGGAACGGCCTCGGGGCGGCGGGGTCGGGGACAGTCGGGTCGTCGACCGCGGCGTGCACACCCGGCCGGGGACACTGACAGACCAGCAAGGCGAGAAGAGCGAGGACAACCGCGATGCGGTGGTTGATCGAGGGCACTCCGTTCTATCTCCTCCCGGCCTGGAGCATCGCGGTCTACCGGAGTATACGCCCGTCTGGGACGGGCCTATGCGGCTTGACCGCTTGAATAGGGACCTGAATACGGGAGTTCCAGGAGAAGAACCCTAGGTGTCGAGAAGAGCCGGCCTAGGGCCGAACTTGGAGGGATACCTTTGTTCAAGCACGAGAAGCCACTGCTCCATCCCGCCAGAGTGGACCGTCCGAACCCGAACTACGCCCAGATCCTGCAGGAGAATCTGGGCGGCCCCAACGGCGAGCTGAAAGCGGCGCTTGAGTACCTCACGCAGAGCTTCAGGGTGAAGGACCCCGCGATCCGCGATCTCATGCTCGACATCGGCGCCGAGGAACTGAGCCACATGGAGATCATTGCCACGACCATCAACATGCTCAACGGTCACGACCTGGCGGGCACCGGTGCGACCGTGGGCGCGATCGAGGCTCAAACGCTGGGCGGCCTCCTGCCCATGCTGACAAACTCCTCCGGCCAGCTCTGGACGGCGGCCTACGTCAACGCTACGGGCGACCTGGCGGCCGACCTGCTCTCCGATATCGCCGCCGAGCAGAGCGCCAAGGTGGTCTATGAGTACCTCTACCGGCAGATAAACGACCAGGGGGTCAGGGAGACCATCGATTTCCTCCTCAACCGGGAGGAAGCCCACAACGCGCTGTTCCGGGAAGCGTTCAACCGCCTCCCGAAGGACGCCGGCTCACTGGCCGATTTCGGGGTGGAGCGGCACGCCCAGCAGTACTTCGACACGTCGACGCCGGGCCGGTTCTTCGACCGCCCGCAGGGAACACCACCTCACTTCACTCAGCCCGACCGCAACCAGCAGCGTGTCTACCAGCCGGGCTCGCAGAGCATGCAAGTGCCGGGCGAGCACCAGCGCTACGGGACTCCGGGAGGGACGTAC